>JAFQFS010000170.1 GCA_017398585.1 Clostridia bacterium | reverse complement strand
TCGGGGAAACCTTTTTGCAAAAAGGTTTCCCCGAACCCCTTCCAAAAAACTTCAGACTATTATGGCAACAGAGTAAGTGCAGAGCGTTCGGACAGGTGATTTTATTGACTGCACGGACGGTTCGATACTTCAAATCTGCACCCAACCTTGTCGTATATATCGTTTGAAAGTTTTTGAGGATAGGGTTCGGGGAAGGAACTTTTTTCAAAAAGTTCCTTCCCCGCGAACAAAATTTTATAAACAAAAGAAACGGGAAAACATGGATAACTATAATAAAAAACCACTGGTCAAGTTTACCAAGTCGGCGATTGTTTATGCGTGTTTGCTGGTGTTTGCGCTCGTCTTTACGCAGGCGCTTCGTGCGAAGGCGTCGGCGGTGCTGTTCTGGTTCCTCGTGCTGATGCCGATTGTCTCCATTATTTACGTACTGGTCGGCAAGGCGCTGATCCGCATTTACGTCGGATCGGACATCACGAAGGTGGAAAAGCTGCAGCCGGTCGAATACGAGCTGCGCATCATCAATGCGTCGCCGTTTGCCTATCCGTTCATTGAAGCCATCATCAGCGTTCCGCAGCCGGACGGCGTCCGCTGTACGGAGCAGTCGCTGACGATGAGCCTGGCGCCGATGGGCAGCTACATCGTCAACCACACGACCAGCTTCAAGTACCGCGGCACGTATGAAATCGGCGTACGGTGCCTCTACATCAGCGACTTCCTCGGTCTGTTCGCCATCCGTCTCGACGTTGATATCTACAACAACGTTCTTGTGTTCCCGCGCAAGCTGAACATGAATATGAAGATGGCGACCTCCGCGACCGACATTCCGAATGATTCCGCGAAGCTCGTGTTCTCCACTGAAAAGGCGGAGATCGGCAACATCCGTGAATACATTCCCGGTGACTCGCTCAAGAGCATCCACTGGAATCTGTCTTCGAAGTCCCCCATGGGTACCCTGATGGTAAAGGACTTCAACACCAACACCTCCCAGAGTGTCTACATCCTCTGCGACTTCTCCCGTGCGATCCCGCCGGAAGTTTTTGAAGACGAAGAGGCACGTGTGGAACGCGAAAAGGCGGAGCGCGAAGCAAAGCGCAAACAGCAGAGACCCAAGAACGTCAAGCTCAAGGCCGCCAAGCCCGATAAGGAAACCCTCGCCGCGGAAAAGGCTGCCCGCAAGAAGGCGGGACGTCTCAAGAGCGGCATGACCGGTATGGGCGCATCCGATGCGGCAGCGATCGATGCAATGATCGACGCAGCGGACAACAAAGCGGCACGGAAAGAGCCGAAGGAAAAGAAATCCCTGTTCGGCAAAAAGAAGAACGCCGCAGCGGAAGAACAGAAGAGCGCGGAAGTCCTTGCGGAAGAAGCAATTGCGGCGGAAAAGAAGCGTCGTGATGACGAAACCAAGGCTCAGCTCGCCATCGGCGGCATCATCAAGCCGGAATACGCGCCCGATATGGACGAATTCTGCGCGGACGGCGTCGTTGAAATGGCAATGGCGGCAACGCTCAACGAACTCCGCAACGGCAATCAGGTCACGCTCATCTGGAACGACTCCCGTTCCGATGCCGGCATCATTGCCGTGGAACTCACCTGTCCGGAAGACTTTGACAGCGTTTATTCCGTTTTCTCGACCGCTCCCGCGGCTCCGGAAAAGACCAGCATCACCGACCTGCTCCTGCTGATCCAGGAATCCCTCAATGTCACCATCCGCATCTGTACCTCCAACATTGACCCGCTCTCGCTGAACCAGTACAGCGCGATCCCCGGTCTTTTCGGCGGCGCCGGCACCGGATGCGTTGCGGAACTGCTGGTATTCAACCCCGAAGACCGTTACGAAGACATCAAGATCCGACGTGAATACGTGGAAATGTGCCGTCTCTGTCTCGCTCAGGACGGCGTCGACCTCACCGAACTCAAGGCGGTCAAGGACGAAAACGGCAACTATACGATCCGTAAGATCATGAATTAATGGATTTTATGGGGAAAACTTTTTTGAAAAAAAGTTTTCCCCAAGCCCCTTTCAAAAAACTTCAATCTGTAAAAGATGACAGAGTGAGTGCAGAGCGTCAGGAAACAGGATTTTGTGAACTGCACGCCGGTTTGGTATTCCAAATCTGCACCGGGCCTTGTCATTACACATCGTTTAAAAGTTTTTGAAGATGGGGTTTGGGGAAGGAACTTTTTTCAAAAAGTTCCTTCCCCAATGCCTCAATCTCATAAAATAAGGAAATCATATTCTATGAATAAATTATTGAAAAATCCGGGAAAGGGCAAGAAGCGGAAGTCCAGCTCCCTGGAGCAGAAGATTGACGCGGCGCAGAAGAAAAAGGCGAAGCTGCGCGCGGCATCAACGCTGCCTCCGGTGACCGTCTCCCCCTCGCGGGAGATGACGACGGCGTATACCATCGTCGGTCTGGTGTTCCGTGCGCTCGTTCTGTTCATGGGCGTCTGCGGCATGATGCTGTTCTTCGGCGATGCTGCCAAGCTCGTGATCCTGAGCAACGCCCGCGCGGATACCATTGTTGTTGACACTTCCTTCGTGATTCTGTGGAGTGCGGTCATCACGATCATCATGATGGCTTTATCCCTGCACAAGATCTCGCGGATCGTGTCACCTCTTGTGCTCGCCGGTGGTATTGCGGCGTACATGTTCGGTTCCTACGCCGATCCGATCGGGTTCGTGAAGGAATCGTTCCGCCGTCTGTTCGACCTCATCCTCACCAATATGGCGGATGCGGGCTACACCACCTACATGCAGTACGTCTCCGAGGAACCGTATTCCTATGACGAAGAACTTCTCGTGAAGTTTGCCGTCGCCGCGATCATCGTCGTGACCGGCATCGTGCTCGGCTATGCAATGTCGAGACGAGTTTACGCCGCCCCCGTGGCGATCACCTGCGCGGTGTACATGGTTCCTGTGTTCATGTTCAACCTGACCCGTACCAACAAGGGTCTGGCGCTGGCGCTTATCTTCATCTGCGGTGCGGTCGCATTGTACATTTTCGACTGCATCTACGGCGGCATCTTTGCGGCACGCAAGGAAAAGAAAGCAGCAAAAAAAGCTGCCAAGAAGGCGAAGAAGGACGCGAAAAAAGCAAAGAAAGCCGCAAAACTCGCTCTGAAGAACAGCGCGGCGGCGGCTTACAACACCGCGATCGAAGGCGGTCTCCCCCGTTCCGCCGCAAAGAAGGCACGCCAGGCCGTGTTTGCGAAGGATAAGAAGGAAAAGGAAGAAGCCAAGAAAGCGGAAGCTGCGCGTATCAAGTACGAAAAGCAGCAGAAACTTGAAGCAAAGCGTGCGGCCAAGGAAGAAAAAGCAGCGGCACGTCTTGCAAAGAAGGAAGAAGCAAAGAAACTCCGAGCAAAGACGATGGCGGCAAAGAAGTCGAAGAATCCCGACGACGCGGCCGCTCTGAAGCAGGCGAAGGCGGACGCAAAGTCTGCGGCGCGTGCGGCAAAGAAGGAAGCGAACAAGGATGCGACCGCGGCAAAGGTCACGAAGTTCAAGACCGTGGCGGCGGGCGGTTACGCCGGCGTCATGGCGATGATTATCGCGTTCCTTTCCATCGCGATCCCGATGGCGGCAGTCCAGAAGAACTTCCCGATCATTGACTTTATCAACAATCGGATGCAGCTTGTGCGTACCTACGTTACCGCGTACCTCATGGGCGACGACGTGGACCTCAACTCTCTTGCCATGTACGGCGGCGTTGCCGAGCTGAACCCGAGAAATATCACCTTCGAAACTCCGCGCTACACCGGACAGAAGCTGTTCTCGGTGGAATCCGGCTATGCGGCTCCGGTTTACATGAGAAGCTGGATCGGTACCGATTACGATATGGAATCCGACCACTGGACTTCTGCGGACTCTGACGAAGTTCTCGCATACCGCGACCGCTTCGGCGCGTCCTACACGCCGGACAACATCACGTACTTCTTCAACAAGTATGTTTACCCGACTTCTCTTGAAATCAACAAGGTCGACCAGTACCGCAACCTCGACGACTACGGTTTCCGTGTGTTCCAGCTCCATGTCAACCGTGTGAGCGGAACGAGTAAGATCCTGTTCGTTCCGTCGGTCATGAACGCAGGACTGGGCATCATGGACTTCGGCTCCATCGAGCATACCGAAAAGAAGTACTCCGCGTTCTACGACGGTATCTATTCGTCCCGCTTCTTCGGTGAAGGCACGTCCTATTCGACGTCCTCCTTCAACCCCGTTCTGAAGGCGGAAGGTCTTGCGGAAAACTTCGAAGGATCGATCGAATACTACAACCTCGCGAAAGTCTACGCGGACACCATCGACATCATCAACGAAGAAATCGCGGATAATCTGCTCTTTGACGAGAACCGCGAATACACTTACGAAACTCCGCTCGGCGAAATGAAGATCACGGGTTCCGACCTGTCGTTCCTCATTGAAGAATTCAACGCGGACGTTGCGGAAATCGGTTACAAGCCGAAGGCTGCGCCGTACTTCGTGGAAAACTACCTCGCAATGACGAGTGCGGAACGCAAGACGTTCCACAATTCGTACGACAAGGAACTGAACTACCGTGACTACACGGAAGAAACCTACCGTACGACGTTCGGCAGCGAATCCATCGCGGAACTCGCCGATCAGATCCTCGCGGATGCGGGCATCGTTCAGGGTGAAAAGTATGTCCACGACAAGAGCAAGCAGGAAACCATGAACGAAAACCAGCTCAAGCGTCTGTCTCCGGAAGAACGTTACGGCAACGTATACGACTCCTGGTTCACCGACACGGCGGGCAACGTGATCCCGCGTCACAACGCGGTCATGGCGGTCATCAACCACCTGCGCTACAATTACGAATACACCCTTGATCCGGAATGCGTACAGGTTGAACTGCTCGACGAAGACGGAAACGTCGTCCTCGACGAAGAAGGCAATCCGATCATGGTGGACTACGTGGAATCCCCGACCAATCTGGAAGCGTTCCTGTTCGAAGTGAAGCAGGGCTACTGCGTACACTTTGCGACTTCCGCAGTTGCGCTCCTCCGTGAACTCGGCTTCGCGGTGCGCTACGACGAAGGTTACATCGCGGCAAACTGGAACCGTACGTACGACCCCGCAGCGGTATCGACGTACCGTACCAGCGTCCGTGACTACGATGCACACTCCTGGGTCGAAGTCTACTATCCGGCGATCGGCTGGGTTATGTACGAGTGCACGCCGTCCTACTGTGAAGAAATGTACGACCTCGAAGACCTGTCTTCGAGCAGCACCGGTTCTTCCGGTATCGACCAGAGCAAGGTCACCGTACAGGAAGAAATCATCCCCGAAGAAACCATCGTGGTTGACTTCGGCGAAGACGAAGTGGATTACACCGCTCTGTTCATCGCAATCGGTGTTGTGATTGCTGTTCTCGTGATTCTCTCGATCACCTGGACGATCCTGAAGATCCGCGCAAACCGCGCGATCGCAAAGCGCCGCAAGCTGATCGAAGAAGCGAAGGACGAACGCCGCTTCTACGACGGTCTGACGGATATCCACCAGTACGCGCGCGACATCACCGACTGTATCTTCGATATTTTCGACGGTCTCGGCTGCCCGCACGAAACGGGCGAACTCCCGTCCGAATATGCGGTCCGTATCGACGGCGACTACGCGGACATTTCGAAGCACAAGATCACCGACGTGATGGCGATCATTGAAAAGGAAGAATTCGGCGGTACGCTCACCTTCCGTGAACTGACCACTCTTGCCGAATACCTCCACGAAATCATCAGCTCCATCTACGCAGGTCTCCCTGCAATGCAGAAGCTGAGAATGCGCTACTTCATGGATGTGATTTGATAAAATGGAGTTTATCGGGGAAACCTTTTTTGAAAAAAAGGTTTCCCCGAACCCCTTCCAAAAAACTTCAATCCGGGAAGGGGATGATAACGTGAGTGCAAAGTGTCAGTATATGAATTTTGTTGACTGTGCTGACCGTTTGGTATTCCGAATCCGCACCAGGCGTTGTCAATATATCGTTAAAAGTTTTTGAAGAGGGGCTCGGGGAGGGACTTTTTTCAAAAAGTCCCTCCCCGATTAATTTTATTTATGGAAAATGCAATGACGGAAAAGGAAGCCGGTGCGGTCAGTGCCGCGAACCTGGCGTACCTCGGGGACTGCGTGTACGAACTGTTGGTGCGGGAATATCTCGTGCGGCGGGGAAGCACGAAGCCGAGCGTGGATTCGCTTGCTTACGTGACGGCGCATGTGCAGTCCGACGTGATCGAGAAGCTGCTGCCGCATCTGACGGCGGAGGAAGAGGAAGCGTACAAACGCGGACGGAACATCGGACATTCGAACGTCCCGAAGAGCAGTACGGCGGCGCAGTACCGCCGCGCGACGGGGCTGGAAGCACTGTTCGGATGGCTGCATCTGACGGGGCAGTCCGAACGGATCCGCGAACTGTTTGATCTTGCCTTCACGGAAGCGGATGCCGCAGAAACCGGTGAAATAAACGAATAAATCTGGGATTTCCGGACGCTCTGACGCTGGAAATCCTTTGTTTTTGTGCGGACTTAACCTTCAGTTAAGTTTTCGTTTCGTTTGAAGGTCTTCCGTTTCCGCAGAAAATGCGGTATACTGTATGTAACGGTACCGGAATACTCAATCAAATTTTTTGTCTGAAGTTTTTTGAAAGGGGTCCGTGGGAAACTTTTTTTCAAAAAAGTTTCCCACGGAAAAGTACATTTGATATGACAGAAACGATGGGGCAGATCATCAGGCGTCTGCGGAAGGAGAAAAATCTCACGCAGGAGGAGCTGGCGGAACAGCTGAATATTTCCGCACCGGCGGTGTCCAAATGGGAGAGTGACACAAGCATGCCGGACATCTCGCAGGTCGTGCCGCTGGCGAACCTGTTCGGCGTGCCGACGGACGTGTTGTTCGGAATCCACGGCACGGATCACGAAGCGGAAGTACGCGCACGTCTGGAGGAAGTCTTCCGGATGTCGGACAACTGTCCGGACGGCGAAGAAGGTCCGACAGCGCTGATTATTCTTGACAAATACCGCGAAGCGATGCGGCTGTATCCGAACCATCCGGAATTTTATGTCAACGCGATGGCGTTCGCGGAGATGGTGATGAGCTGCAATGAGCGGGAACTGAGAGAACTGATCGGGCAAGAAGGGCTGGACAGCCTGACGGAAGAAATGATCCGGTGGGCGGAACTGGTTATCAAGTACAGCTCGTCCGTTGACGATGTGCTGTCCGCGAAAACGCGGCTGATGGACATTCACGTCCGGCAGAAGAATTGGAAGGCGGCGTTTGCACTGACGGATGCGTTTCCGGCTGATGTGCGCGATGTACGCGGAATCCGGAAAGCCGGTCTGCATTATTCCGCAGGGGAAACGGAAAAACAGCGGCAGCAGCAGTGCTGGAACATCCGCGAACTGGCGGATCAGCTCGGGCATCAGGCGATCATGCAGGGGAATCTGTACATGAACGGGGGATATTACGAAGACGCGCTGTACTGCTACGATTTCGTGCGGGATATGCTCGACGCGTTGTACCGGGAGGAAAAATACCGTCCGCCGTTCCAGTACAGCGCGTATCCGCTGTACCGGTTCCCGGCGGTCTGCCGGATGAAGCTCGGACAGCCGGAGAGGGCACTCGATCTGCTTGAACAGGGCGTGGATTTCCTCTTTGCGCAGGCGAAGGATTTCAACAAAAAGAAGGAACTTGACATCCCCCTCCTGCGTGACTGCGAGTTCGGCTACGGCTACGACGGCGATGCGGAGTATTCGTACCTCGGGAACCGCCTGCGGAACCTGATCGGCGGGGACGAATTCGCGGAACTTGCGGGGCATCCGCAGTATCTCGCGCTGAAAGAAAAAATTGCGGAAATTGAATAAACAGGGAAAAAAGCAGCCTTTTCTTCGGGATTTCCGGGGAAAATGACTGCTTTTTTCATGAAAATAGCTTGTAATTTCCTGTGTACTGTGATATGATATACTATCATGGTTTTATATTCCGTATTGCGATAAGATAAATCTATAGCGAATAATAGAAAAAACCAAAGTGAACGTGGAAAGGAAATTTCTCCGACCGTGTATTTTTTCCGGCGGGGAATGGTATATATGGTATGAAAAACATTGCGGTCATCGGCTACGGCGTGGTAGGCGGCGGCATTACGACCGTCATTGAAGAAAACTGTGCAAAGATCCGCGCGGCTGTGGGCGATGACGTGTGTGTGAAATACATTCTCGACCTGCGCGATTTTCCGGACTCCCCCTACGCGGACCGTGTGGTTCACACGATCGACCCGATTCTTGCGGACGATTCCGTGGAACTGGTCTGCGAAACGATGGGTGGTTCCCATCCGGCGTTTGAATATTCCGTTGCCTGCATGAAGGCGGGAAAATCCGTTGTGACTTCCAACAAGGAAGTCGTTGCGACGTTCGGCGTGGAGCTGCTCGAATGCGCGCGCGAAAACGGCGTGATGTATATGTTTGAGGCAAGTGTCGGCGGCGGCATCCCGGTGATCCGCGGCATCAACACTGCACTGGCCGGCGACCGGATTTCTTCCGTCAACGGCATACTCAACGGCACAACGAACTATATATTGACTAAGATGAAAACCGAAAACCGGACGTTTGACGACGTTCTCGCGGAAGCGCAGGTTCTCGGCTATGCGGAACGTGACCCCTCCGCGGACATCGACGGGATCGACGCGAAGCGCAAGATCATGATCCTGACCGCGCTTGCGTCCGGAAAACTCGTTTCCGACACCGACGTTTTCACGGAAACGCTCCGTAACGTGACGGTTGAAGATATTCGCGCGGCGGAAAAATGGGGCGGCGCAGTCAAGCTGATCGCGGGTTCTGTGATCGCTGACGACGGAATTCAGGCGCACGTCTGCCCGATGTTTGTGCCGTGGTCCTGTTCTCTCGCGCATATCACCGATGTGTACAACGGCATTTCGATCACCAGCCCGGTTACCGGTGATGTGATGTTCTACGGACGCGGTGCGGGACGTCTTCCCACCGCCGGTGCGGTTGTTGCGGACGTCTGTGCGGTTCTCTCCGGTGCGGCGAAGGCGGAACGTATTCCGGTTTTCGAAAAGGCAGAAGGTTCTGTGAAGCTGTTTGACGAGATTGGGTTCCGCTGCTATATCCGTGCAAACTCGGGCAGAAGCGAACTCTGCGAAGCCCTTGCGGCGTACTGCGAAGGAACGGAAGTTCTCTCGGACGAAGCGGGCGTGGTCGAAGTGATTACCGGAAAGCTCACGAAGCCGGAAACGGATAAGATCCGCGCACAGTTTGCAGGCATCGAATCTGTCATCCGCGTGCTGGACTGAGCGAAAACGGAAATTTTCGGTACTAACCCCAATGGATTAAGGAGATACTGTTTATGGATTCAGGAATCGGCGTAAGCGTCATCAGCCGTGACGACGACATTGCGATCGTATACATAAAGAACCCGCCGGTGAAGATGGGCATTGCGTACTACACGTTCAACGCTCTGGCGGAAGCGGGCGTGGACGTGGACATCATCCTCCAGACCTCGACCGGACACATCAGCGGCGACATCATTTTCACCGTGCATCAGGTCGACGCGGCGCGTACAAAGGAAGTGCTGGAAAAGGAATTTGCGGATTCGCCGGAGACGGAAATCGAGATCGACACGGATGCCGTGAAGCTGATGGTGTCGGGCGTCGGAATGCAGGGCAAACCGGGAGTTGCGGCGAAGGTGTTCCGCTGCCTCTGGGATGCGGGTGTGCAGATCATCAATATTTCCACCAGTGAAATCAAGATCTCCATGCTGATCCGCACGGCAGACGCCGACCGCGCGGCCGAAGCGCTTTATGAAAATTTTGATATTGTACTGTAATTAGGAGGTTACTGGGGAAACCTTTTTGCAAAAAGGTTTCTCCGATCCTCCCCTTATCTCTTGGTCGTGTAAGGCACTTCAACGGTGCGGAGGATTTCGGAGAGGATGTCGGTCTGGGATTCGCGGTTGAGGCGCGCTTCCTGGGAGAGGACGATACGGTGAGCGATACCGGGGGTGAAGACGAACGCGATGTCTTCGGGGAGGACGTAATCACGGCCGCGGAGGAACGCGTACGCCTGGGACAGCTTCATGAGAAGGAGGGATGCACGCGGAGAAGCACCGAGGGAGAGCTTGGTGGACTTACGGGTCGCGTGGATAAGCTGAACGATGTAGCGGCAGATTTCGGGTTCGAGTGCAACGTTCTGAACAGCTGCACGGATGCCGCGGATGGTTTCAACGCTGGTGATCGCGTTGACCTTGTCGAGCGGGTTCACGCCGCGGCGGTCAGAGATGATGTTGATTTCTTCTTCTTCGGACGGATAGCCCATCGAGAGACGCATTGCGAAACGGTCGAGCTGTGCTTCCGGGAGGGGGTAGGTACCGACGTAACCGGTCGGGTTCTGGGTTGCGATAACCATAAACGGGTCCGGAACACGGTAGGTCGTGCCGTCGACGGTGACCTTTGCTTCTTCCATCGCTTCAAGGAGCGCGGACTGAGTCTTCGGGGAGGCACGGTTGATTTCGTCCGCGAGAAGGATGTTCGTCATAACAAGACCTTCACGGAATTCGAATTCTTCCTTCTGACGGTTGTATACGTTGAAGCCGGTGATGTCGGACGCCATAACGTCAGGAGTAAACTGTGCACGGTTGAAGTCGAGACCGGCCGCCTTGGAAAGCGCAGCCGCAACGGTCGTTTTACCGGTACCCGGTACGTCTTCGATCAGTACGTGACCGCCGGAAAGCATTGCCGTAACGAGGAGAACGATCTCGTTGTGCTTACCGATGACAACCTTTTCCACTTCCGCGATCAGAGCCTGCGCGGCCTTGTAAGAGGTTTCGTTTACTTCAATTCTGTTTTCGTTTGCCATAATTTTTTCTGCGGGTTTGACCGCTTCCTCCAAAAAATTTGAATACCTGAATGTACCGAACGTCAAGTGTAGTCTGACATTCTATTATTACAGAATATTTTATCATAATTCTTTTATAAATACAATACTGTCCTTATAAAAAGTATGTATTTTTGTCACTATTGCCAACAATTTTTTTTCGATTTTTGTTGTATTGCATAATTATTTGTGTTATACTAAAGTGAATAAGAATGGCCGTACCGGATCCGTCCCGCAATGCGCCCCGATCCCGCCGGCCGTCAGACTCAGGAGAATTTACATATGATCTACGACGTACTGATTATCGGTGCAGGCTGTACCGGCGTCATGACCGCACGTCTGCTCTCGACCAAAAACTGCTCCGTAGCAGTTGCTGATGCCGGATGTGACGTTGCCATGGGCGCGACCTGTGCCAACTCCGCCATCGTTCACGCAGGCTACGACGCAAAGCCCGGCACCCTCAAAGCAAAGCTCAACGTCCGCGGCAACAGCCTCATGAAAGACCTCGCAAAACAGCTCGGAGTTCCGCTCCGTGAATGCGGCTCCCATGTTGTCGGCTTCGGTGAAGGTGACATGAAAACCCTTCAGGAACTCTACGACCGCGGCGTTACCAACGGCGTTCCGGGTATGCGCATCATCGGACAGGATGAGCTCCGCCGTATGGAGCCGAACATCTCCTCCGAAGCGACTGCGTCCCTCTGGGCTCCGTCCGCAGGCATCACCTGCCCCTACGGTCTCACCATCGCCGCTGCGGACAACGCAGTCACCAACGGCGTCCATTTCTATTTCAATTTCAAGGTGATCGGCGCGTCCAGAGCCGGTGACGTTTACTATATTTCCAACGGTACCGACACCATCGCGGCACGCTACATCGTCAACTGCGCCGGCGTAAACTCCGCTCACGTTGCGGAACTTCTCGGCGAAAACAATTTCCCGATCACCATCACCCCTCGCCGCGGCGAATATATCGTCCTCGACAAGGTCTGCGGCAATATGGCAAACTCCACCCTCTTCGTCTGCCCGTCCGAACGCGGCAAGGGTATCCTTGTCAGCCCGACCGTTCACGGCAACCTTCTCATCGGCCCGAATGCGTACCCGATCGAAGACGGCGGTGACCGCAGCACGACCGCTCCCGGTCTCGAAGAAATCACCACCGGCGCGCACCTTCTCATGCCCACCGTCAACACCAGAATGGCGATCACGTCCTTCGCAGGCGTCCGCGCAACCCCGAATACGTACGACTTCTACATCAAGAATTCCGAACAGCTCCCGAACGTCGTTCATGCGGTCGGCGTGGAATCCCCCGGATTCGCGTCCTCCCCGGCAACGGCGGAATACCTCGTCGGACTCCTCGAAGACGCAGGTCTCAAGCTCGAAGACCGTGACGACTACATCCCCACCAGACGTGCGGACGGCAACCACAAGCAGTTCCACAACATGACCGACGAAGAAAAAGTCGAGATCTGCAAAAAGGATCCCGCATACGGTCGCATCATCTGCCGCTGCGAAACCGTCACCGAAGGCGACATCATCGACGCCATCCACGGTCCGATCCCCGCAACCACGATCGACATGATCAAGAAGCGTCTCCGTGCCGGCATGGGCCGCTGTCAGGGCGGTTTCTGTTCCCCGAGAGTCGCTGACCTGATCGCACGCGAAACGGCTAAGGCACTCGACACCGTGACCAAGTGCGGCGGCGGTTCCTGGCTTGTTGAAAAGCGCAAGGGAGGTAACTGAAATGCATAAGAAATTAATCATCATCGGCGGCGGCCCGGCGGGTCTTGCAGCCGCATGTGCCGCAGTAAAGCGCGGACTTTCTCCCGACGACGTTCTCGTTCTCGAACGTGACAGCGAACCGGGCGGCATCCTGAACCAGTGCATCCACGCCGGTTTCGGTCTCCACCGCTTCGGCGAAGAACTCTCCGGTCCCGAATACGCGGGACGCTACATTCAGATGGCACGCGAAGCGAACATCCCGATCATGACCAACTGCATGGTTCTCGGTCTGACGAACGACCGTCAGGTGACCTTCGTTTCCCCCGAACTCGGCTACGTCACCGCGACCGCCGACGCCGTCATCCTCGCGATGGGATGCCGCGAACGTACCCGCGGTGCGCTGAACATTCCGGGGACCCGTCCGGCAGGCGTTTACACCGCCGGCTGTGCACAGAGATACATTAACATTGAAGGCTTCATGCCCGGCAACCGCGTGGTCATCCTCGGTTCCGGTGACATCGGCCTCATCATGGCACGCCGCATGACCCTCGAAGGCGCGAAGGTTCTGACCGTCTGCGAACTCATGCCCTACTCCGGCGGCCTTGCACGAAACATCGTACAGTGCCTTGACGATTTCGGCATTCCGCTCCGTCTGTCCCACACCGTAACCGAAATCCACGGTAAGGAACGTGTGACCGGTGTCACCATCGCGAAGGTGGACGAAGCGAACGGCAGAAAGCCGATCCCGGGTACCGAAGAATACATCGAATGCGACACCCTGCTCCTCTCCGTCGGTCTGATTCCGGAAAACGAACTGACCACCGGTGCGGGCATTTCCCTCGACCGCATGACCAACGGTGCGGCGGTCAACCAGTTCCGCGAAACCGAAGCAGCCGGCATCTACGCCTGTGGCAACGTTCTGCACGTACACGACCTCGTTGACTACGTTTCCGAAGAAGCGGACATCGCGGGTACCCACGCGGCAGCGACGATCCTCGGCGAAACCGAAAAGACCGTGAAGTCCGTGAAAGTCACCACCGGTTTCGGCGTACGCTACACCGTTCCGGAACGCATCGACATCACCGAAACCGCGGAAGCGGTACGTGTCTTCTTCCGCGTCACCGACGTTTACAAGAAGGTTCAGCTCGTGATCGAATCCGAATCCGGCGAAGTTCTCGTGAAGAAGGCAAAGAGCGCGGTCGCACCGGGCGAAATGGAATCTCTCGAGATCCCGGCGGACAAGGTCGCAGCCCTCGCGGCATCCGAAGACAAGAAGATCACCGTTTATTTACGTGAACTCGGAGGCAGCAAATGATTACTAAGGAATTAACATGTGTCGTCTGCCCGGCAGGCTGCAAAGTCACCGTAACGCTTGACGAAAACAACCAGATCATCGACGTGACCGGTCAGACCTGTCCGCGCGGCAAGACCTATGCGATCAGCGAAGTCACCAACCCCGTCCGCACGCTCACCTCGACCGTGACCGTTCAGACCAAAGACGGCGCGAAGATGCTCCCCGTCCGTACGGACAAGCCCATCCCGCGCCCGACCCTGTTCGAAGCAATGGAAATCGTCCGCAGAACGGTTGTTACCGCTCCCGTAAAGACCGGCGACGTTCTTGTGGAAAACTTCATCGAAGAAGGCATCAACCTGATCGCTTCGAAGGATTTTGAATGATTAGCAAATAAAGTTTTCGGGGGAAACCTTTTTAAGGAAAAGGTTTCCCCCGAGCCCCTTTCCCAAACCTTTTTAGGATGGAAAGGGGATTTCTTTATTCTCTTTTTCAAATGTTCCGCATCGGAGAGGATTGTGCAGAGAATGAACAATAATCAGTCAGTTACAGATTATCTCTCTGCGGCGTGAGGCTTGAGCTGTTCGATTACTGCGGTGAATCGCGGATTTTCGCGTACGAAATCGAAGACGGATTCGTTCAGTTCATCGAGAATCTGGGCACAGAGGTTTTTATGTGAATTAAAGCTGACTCCGCCGAATCTTTTACCGCGCAGAAGAAGTGCAGTATAAGTTCCGTCAGGATCGTATTCGGTATCAGTGTGAACAGCCCAAACTGCGGCGGATTCAAGGCAGGAAAGCGTATTTCCGCAGTCTCCCGCAGCGGCATAAAGCTCGCTCAGCTCGATTCCGTTGAGAGCCATGCGTTCTTCGTAGAAGCCATAATTGCCGTCGTCAATGAACAGCTTGAACATGGCGGGAATCTTTTTCATGATTTCAATGCGTTCTTCCACGGAAAACATCATACTGCCGTCGTCATTGCGGCCGTACTGTATTCTTTCGAGTTGTTGACGGATGAAATCGACCATTGACATCACAAAATTTCGGCGTCTTAAGAATCTCTCAACACCTTTTGAAGCGCAGATCATGTAATCTTCCGAGCAGATCCAGAGATCAGCCTGACCTTTTGCCAGTTCTCGGATTTTATCCGTCATTCCGAGAGCTTCGTAAGTGTAGCAGAGAAGCTGAGAACAGTGTAGTCTGAGCTGATCGTCGGTGGATTCTGCACGGATTTTCTCGCAGAGACGGATTACTTCGTTTCTGTAGTGGGTGCGTGTATCTTCGTCGTCAACAATCTCAAGCTGACGTACACAGGCACTGTAAGCACTGGAAAGCCTGTACATGATTTTGTGCGATGTGGGGTATTTCTTAAGCGCATCTTCGAGAATCGGGACTGCACGTTCAGCATGTCCCGCAGAGTGATGCTTATAAGCGGTTTCGAGAATCGTATCAATCTCCTTTTCCTTGTTCGTCACATCCACACCGAGAAGAAAGTCCGTTGTCACATCAAAAATATTCGAAAGTACAGGGAGCTGGGAGATATCAGGCGCGGTTTTATCACACTCCCACTGGCTGACGGATGCGGCTGAAATTCCGAGAGCTTCCGCAAGGTCTTCCTGTGTCATATCGCGTTCACGTCGGAGTTTTTTGATTTTTGTACCAATTGTCATGTGTGTTACCTCATTCAATAAATTCAAAAGCGCTTTTGTTGGCTTTATTATAGCTAACAACTACATGAAAGTCCAGAAAGCAGATACTGAACAAAAAATAAGCGCAGCTTAATTTATTTACGTGGCTCTTCTCCTCGGCTGTTACATTGTACAGCGATGCAAATGTGGACTTACAGTTGTTTCTTCGCCATCATATAATACGTACAAATCTTGTATCCCGAGTATCCGTACAGCCGGTCGAGACCGGTATAGGTGTAACCGAGGTATGCGTCGGTCAGACCGATTTCCTTCAGATATCCCGTCCCGATCCGCACCATATTCACCGCAATATGCCGTCCGCGGTAATCATGCCGTACAGTCGTACAGCCGACACTGCCGAGACCCTTCCCTTCCGTTTCCGCGCAGACGATCAGCGTGCCGCAGACCGTCGTTCCGTCCGCCGCATCGACGGCGATCAGGACGCGTTCTCCGTTCGAACCGTCGTATTTGCTCGTGTCCAGATAATATTTCGTGAAATTCTCATGCGCGTCGTCCGTGCATTTTTTTATTTCCGTGATGTCCTCCGCCGACGCGAACCGGTACGTAATCCCGTCGACTGTATCTCCGACGGAATGCCCGTCGGATACAAATTCTGTAAGCGGGAAGCGCATGTCGAAGCAGTCGCAGTTCCCCCACGAATGAACGTACCCTCGCTTCCGGAAAAATTCCGCCGCGCCGTCCGTCAGACCGCCGTACAGCTGTTCGACACCGCGTCCGGCATAGTCCTCCTCCGTGCAGACCGGACAGGACGTCGGCACGCCCGGCGCGAGATACGTATCTCCCGCACCGACCGAAACGTCCTCATACCCTGCATCACGAATAAACGCTTCCGCCTGCCGGAGCAGATCCGAGCCGATCCCGCATCCACGGTATTCCCGATCCACACAGAGCATATAAACTGTATTTTTATGCACCACGCACGCGCCGTTCAGCGCGCCGTCCGCATTCCGTTTTTCCAGAATCCGGTTGTCCGGATCCCCGAGAATATCCAGAACCTTCCGTTCTTCCCTGACAACAAACGGGAAATTTCTCTTATATAATTCAAACAATTCTGTCATAATCCATCACCCTTCGCATAACAAAAATCCCTTTCCATTTTCCCGTTTAAAAAGGTTTTGGAAAGGGGTTCGGGGGAAACCTTTTCCTTAAAAAGGTTTCCCCCGAAAACTTTATTGAATCAATATCTCTTCTGACCGTTCTTGTTCATGTTGAGCATCTTGATGATTTCGTTGAAATCATCTTCGGAGATCGGGGAATCGTCGTCCTTCTTGTCTTCTTCTTCCTCGACTACGGGTTCAACAGGCTTCTTCTGAACGGGTCTCTGCTGTTCAACAACTTTTACTTCCGGCTTTGCGGTTGCGGGAGTCTTTTTGCCGTATGCAACCGGGCGGAGCGCAGATTCCGCCTTCTTGTTAAAAGCCGCGTCTACCTCGTTCTTGTTTTCGAAACCGGTCGCAATGATGGTGACCTTCATGGTATCTTCCAGAGACGGGTCGAATGCCGCACCCCAGATAACGGTTGCATCTTCCGCAGCTTCGTCGGAAATGAGAGCGGATGCCGCTTCGATTTCTTCGAGAGCGATGTCGGGAGATACGGTTACGCTGATAAGAACGCCCTTTGCACCGGAAATGGTGGTTTCGAGCAGGGGGCTGTGGATTGCGCTTCTTGCAGCTTCTTCCGCCATACCCTTGCCGGTACCTTCGCCCATACCCATGTGTGCGTAGCCGGCATCCTTCATGATTGCGGTAACGTCCGCAAAGTCAAGGTTGATGTATTCCGGTACGTTGATGAGTTCGGTGATGCTCTGTACACCGTGGCTGAGAACGTCGTCCGCAATCTGGAACGCGTTCATAAGGGTGATCTTTTCTTCGACTTCCTTGAGTCTTTCGTTCGGGATAATGATGAGAGAGTCAACGTACTGCTTCAGATTTTCGATACCCGCTTCGGCCTGATCCATTCTCTTCTTGCGTTCGAAGTTGAACGGCTTGGTTACGATACCGACGGTCAGGATGCCCATTTCCTGCGCGAGACGCGCAACAACGGGAGCAGCCCCTGTACCGGTACCGCCGCCCATGCCGGCTGCGATGAAGACCATGTCCGCACCTTCAAGTGCCTGCTTGATTTCTTCGCTGCTTTCTTCTGCGGCCATAGCACCGAGTTCGGGATTGGAGCCTGCGCCCTTTCCCTTCGCGCAGCGTTCGCCGATGGCGATCTGTCTTGCTGCACTGGATCTCATCAGTGCCTGTGTATCGGTGTTGATTGCAATGAATTCAACGCCGCGGACGCCTGTATTGATCATCCGGTTCAGAGCGTTGTTCCCGCCGCCGCCGACACCTACAACCTTTATATTTACACCACTTTCATAGTTATTATCCTCAAGTTCAAACGGCATTCCTGTGCCCTCCTTGTCCGGTTATTGTCTTTCAGTGAATTTAGGCAAACCTGTACCTATAATAAAAACATTATACTACGTTATATAATACATGATGGGTGACAAATTTGCAATAGTTTTTTTGAAAATAATTTTGAATTTTGTGTTTTTTCCGCCGTTTTTCCGGCAGAAACTCCATCGTTCCGCGCTCAGTCGACAAGAAGACGCATGTCGTAGCGGACGCTCGCCTCAACGGATCTGCTGAAATCGCTCAGGTCGATGCTCGCAGGAATTTCGCGGTCAAACGAATTGGAATCGATGGTCTTGTAAGCCATGCGGAGCTTGAGATCGCATTCCTTTTCGTCACCGAGCTTAAGGATATACATGCCGTCGCAGATGACCTTTACATTGTGCTCGTCCGAGACATCGATCCGGTCGATCCGTCCTTCCGCAAACAGGGACGATCCCTCTGCGGCCGAAAGCACGCTGCGCACATAGCGCAGATCACGTTCCTGTGTGAAGGTAATGATCCGTCCGGCAACGGATCCGCTGACTGCCGGCAGAACCAGTCTGGTCAGACCGTCCGCTTCCGCGGTTTCCGCATCCGTGAAGCCGAGAACGCGAAGTCCGGAGGACAGTACGGCGAGATCGCCGTAGATATCCGCATAGTACACGGCTTTGTCGTCCGTCAGCGCAATGTCAACTGCGTTCGGCACGGTACGCGAGATCTGCGCCGAACGGATCTGCGGGCAATGGAAGAGGATCATCTCCTCCGCCTGTCCGGCGTGGAACGAGTAGAGGTTGTCCCCCACGGCGAATCCCGCTGCTTCGACGACTTCGTCCGCGGTGTAAATCTCGGATCCCTCGACTTCGACATCGGCGATGACGAAGAACGCGAAATAGACAAATCCGATGAACAGCGCCGTGACCAGAAGCATCAGAAACGCGGTAATCAGGGCATGGCGGTTTTCGGTAAATTTCTTATGTGCGATCGCCTGGCGCTTGGCGGCGTCCTCGTCCCGTTTTCTGCGGGAGTCAATGGACTCAAACATACTGACGACCTGATCGCGGAGAAACTGCAGAGGCTGCTGCCTTACCGCTTCGCCGCCGCTTACCGCTCCCGGACGATAGATGTATTCGTTTCCGGCCGCATCCGTGAAGGTTGTTCCTTCCGGTTCATCGGGTTCCGACCATGCGGTTTTCGAAGCCGTGCGCAATCGGTCCGGATTCCCGCGGAGGTATTCCTCCGCACGTTTCCGCTGACTTTCCGCAAATGCCTTACCGAAGGGACGTTCCGTCCGCATGTTCGGCTGGACATCCGGCACATCAATCCTATTGGGGCCGTATTCCTGCAGGATCTGCCGGGTTTTGGATTCTTTTCTGCAGATGCGGTCATAGACATACAGGATATCCTGCTGCTGTTTCTGCGGGTACTGGTTCTCCTGCATCATTCACCCTCCTTCCGGGAAAATTTATCGTAAAATTCTATTTTTTTGCAAGTTTGCAGAGGTCGTTGTAGATCAGCTTGTTCGAATCGGGTACTGCGAACTGCCGGATCTTTTCGCCCATTTCCGCGCGGATTGCCGCGCCGCCTTCTCCGAGCAGACGTTCCACTTCAGCGATGAGGGGCTTCGCACCGTCGGTGAGTTCCTTTTCCTCAAAGAGAGCTGCTGCGCCCGCGTCGTAGAGAACCTTCGCGTTCTTGTACTGATGGTTTTCCGCAACGTTCGGAGACGGGATGAAGATCGCGGACTTGCCTGTGATGGCGAGTTCGGAGACGGTCATCGCGCCGGCACGGTTGATGGTGATGTCCGCCGCCGCCATCTTCACGGGCATGTCGAAGATGTATTCGCAGAGTTCAATATTTTCGTACTTGTCGAGTCCCATTTCCCTGAACTGGCTGGTGCAGAGTTCGAGTTCGATGGAACCGGTCGCGTGAATGTGGTACACTTCCGGATGCTTTGCCGTGAATTCCTTCATGAGGCAGAGGATCGCGTCGTTGACCTTTTCTGCACCCATACTTCCGGCATAAGACAGGATGATGTACTTGTATTTATCGGGGATGCCGAGTTTCTTTCTGGCTTCTTCGCGGGACATGGAGGAGAATCCGCCCATAACCGGATTCCCGACCTGCATGAGCTTTGCGCGGTCGCAGGTGAGGGTTTCCCCGGTTTTTTCAAAGTTCAGGTAGATGCGGTCGACGCTCTTCTGGAGCATCTTTACGGCAACGCCGGCAATGGCATTGGATTCGTGCAGCGCGGTGGGGATGCCCATGGATGCCGCCGCCTTGACGATCGGCCAGGAAACATATCCGCCGGTACCGACCACGAGGTCGGGCTTGAATTCCCTGATGATCTTTCTTGCCTTGATGGGAGAGGTCAGCGCGAGGTACGCCGCCTTGATGTTGGAGGGAGACAGGCTCCGCTTGATACCGCGCACTTCCACGTGGTACATGGGATAGCCGGCTTTCGGCACGAGCTTGTTCTCGATTCCGCGCTTGGTCCCGGCATACGCGATAACGGCGTCGGGATCGTTCTGCTTGATGGTATTTGCAATGGCAAGTGCGGGATTGACGTGTCCGCCGGTACCGCCGCCGGTCATTAAAACTCTCATAGAAAACTCCTTATCGGATGCCGGAAATCTTTTTTGAAGTGTTCCCCGGAACCATCACTTTTTTCTCAAATCGGATTTTTTCTTGTAATACTGTCTGGAAATCGCGAGAAGGATACCCATTTCGACCATCAGGACGACGAGGGACGAACCGCCGTACGAGAAGAACGGGAGCGTGATCCCGGTGTTCGGGAACATATCCGCAACGACGCACATATTGAAGAACGCCTGAATCCCTACATGGGTGGTGATGCCGAACGCGGTCAGCATGGTGAATTTATCCGGTGCGCGCAGGGCGATGACATAGCCGCGCCACATGAAGAGGATGAACAGGATGATCAGCGCGACCGCGCCGAGAAACCCCCATTCCTCGCACCAGATGGCAAAGATAAAGTCGGTGTGCGCCGCCGTAAGGTAGCTGAACTTCTGCCGGCTTTCGCCGAGTCCGACGCCGAACAGACCGCCTGAGCCGATCGCGTAGATGCTCTGGGTCGTCTGGTAGAGTTCGTCGAGCTTGTCGGCATTTTCGTCGAGCTTTGTCGTAATGCGCTTGAGCGCATACGGGTTCAGCGCCAGGAACGTACCGATTGCTCCGAGGCCGAGCGGGATCCCGGTCGCAAACAGCCATTTCAGTTTGCATCCGCCGACGATCAGCATCAGAAGACCGATCATTCCGACGATGATGGTGCCGGAAAGATGTTTCCCGATCAGTACGAGACCGCACGCTCCGCCGAGAATCACGATCGGGAGAACGGTATTCCACTGATACTGGATCTTCCAGTTCTGCCGCGGCGTGTTCATCCGATCCTCGTATTTATCGAAATACCACGCGATCATCAGAATGATCGCCAGTTTCATAACCTCCGACGGCTGGACATTGACCGGTCCGAGGTCGATCCACCGTTTGGTGACCCCTTCGGATGTCCCGATGAACAGAACGGCGATCAGCAGAACGGCCGCGATGCTGTATGCAGTCACGGGTGCCCATCTGCGCCATTTTTCGATCGGGAACCAGACGGCAATCCCCATACAGGCGAAGCCGAGCAGAACGTAGCCGATCTGACTGCGGATATACGTCATCCCGTCGCCGGTTTTGCGGACGGCTTCGGGATAGCTCGCGCTGAACACGGTAATGCTGCCGAGAGCAACGAGGATAAGGATAATGGCGAACATTGCACCGTCGATCCCGCCGCGGACGCGCACGACCTCCTGCTGCCAGAGGGCTTCGGTACGGGCATTCTTCCGTTCTTTGACGAGCTGCTGTTCCCGTTTGACGGCCGCCTTTCTGCTGTTCGCTTTTGGTGCAGGAGCAACGGCGCGTGTTTTTGCAGGCGCGGATGGCTTCGGCGCGGACGTCCGGGAAACGCCAGCGGAATACCGCTGTACGGCAGGTTTTGTCTCTGCGGTCACCGGACGCTGTGTCCGTGCCCGGGATACCGGTGTGGTCTGTTCCGGTCTTCGGCGTGCGTGACTGGCACGGTTCCGGTTTTCGTTATTCATCTTCACGCACTCCTTTTTCCTGTGGTTTTATGTAATTTTGGCTTGATTTCTTATTTCAGTCCGAACAGGATCGAAACGACCGCCATGACCGCGGTAAGCGCGGACGCGGCGATGCCGATCTTGATTTCGGACCATCCGCATTTTTCGAAATGGTGATGGATGGGCGCCATTTTGAAGAGGCGCTTGCCGTGGGTGAGCTTGAAGTAGCCGACCTGCAGGATAACGGATGCGGTCTCGATGATATAGACGATACCGAAAACAACAACAAGCAGGGGATTATCGATCATAAAGGATCCGCCGACGACGAGCCCGCCGAGGAAGAGGGAGCCGGTATCGCCCATGAAAACTCTTGCGGGGTAGAAGTTATAGACGAGGAAGCCCGCACACGCGCCGATCAGGACGGCACCGAGGAGGATGACATCCCCGTCGGGTTCCGCGAGACCGTTCATATAGCCGGCTGCAGTGAAGAAAAGACCGACGACAAGGGTAACGCTCGAACAGAGACCGTCGAGGCCGTCGGTGAGGTTGACGGCGTTATCGACACCGGTGAGAAGGAGGAGAGCAATGACGTAGTAGAAGAAACCGAAGTCGATTTCAGCACCAAAGAAGGGGATGTAGATCGTGGTATCGATGCCGCAGACAAGGGTCATGCCGAGAAGATAGAGAGCGGCGGCAATGAGCTGAAGCAGGAACTTCTGGGGGGCGGTCAGGCCTTCGTTCTGCTTTCTGCGGAGTTTCGCGGTATCGTCGACGCAGCCGATCAGACCGCAGACAATGCCGAATGCGAGCGTGAACATAAAGGGGAGGGTGGAACGGATGCCGTCAATGACAGCAAGGTAGACGGAAGCAGCGATGCCGGTAATGGCAGCGGCTGCGATGAAGGCGAGACCGCCCATGGTGGGGGTACCCTCTTTGTTCTTATGCCAGCGGGGACCTATCTCGAGGATGGTCTGCCCCATTTTACGGCTTTTCAGGATCGGGATCAGCTTGCGGGAGATGAGAACGGTGATCCCGAAGGTGGCAAGGAGTGCCGCGATGTACATCAAGTTGTAATTCATGTGTTTTCTACCTGATCTTTATGGATTTTTCGGTGGGGTCCTGGGGTTTGGGGGAACTTTGTTTTTGGGAATTCGGGGGACGCTCGCGCGGAGGATGGAGAATACCTCGTTTATCTTCATGAAGCTGGATGGCAAAGCGATCCCCTGTTTGAGTCGATGGGTATTTCGCGGACTGCGGTCCGCGACCAGAGACGCTGTCTCTGGACTCTGCAAGCCTTTAAAAAGGCTTGAGCGAAACTTTTAATCGGACAACGTGCGGCTTGAATTTTTAACCGCGGCGCTTCTTGTTTTTGCGTTTTTTCATGCATTCGATGATGCGTTCCGCCTGGATTCCGCGGCTTGCCTTGACAAGAAGCACGTCGCCGGGCGTGAGCGTCTGCAGGATCATATTCGCCATTCCCTGCGGATCGCGTGTGTCGAGACACACGAACACATTCTCCGCACGGATGCCCTTCTTGATCGCCGCTTCCGCAATAATATCCGCCATCTGTCCGTAGCAGAACAGCTTCTGTACCTGCATCTGTGCCGCGTACTGTCCGAGCTGATCGTGCATCAGTCTCGAATATTCGCCAAGCTCCAGCATGTCGCCGAGAAGTGCCGCCGCATGCGTATTCTTCTTCGCCGCCATGGATACCAGCACGTCGATCGCCGCGCGCATGGATTCCGGGCTTGCGTTGTAGCAGTCGTCAATGACCGTGATTCCGCCGACGTCGTAAACGTTCAGACGCATATCCGCACCGACGAAGGACTTCAGCCCTCTCCGGATCTGTTCGTCCGTCATGCCGAGCAGCACACCGACCGAGTACGCCGCGAGGGAGTTATAAACGTTATGCTTGCCAAGTGCGGGAACTTCCACGTTCGTGATTGCCTTGTTGGAATAAATGAGGTCGTACACGATGCCGTCGGTCTTCTGGCGGATATTGACCGCGCGGAAGTCGCCGCAGCGGTTGTACACGCTCATGATCTTCGGCTTCGGTTCGAGCTGTTCGTACTGTTCGAACAGGAGAGGTTCGTCGGCATTGAGCAGGAGGACGCCGTCTTCCTTCAGACCGAGACGGATCTCCATCTTCGCGCGGCAGATGTTTTCGCGGGTACCGAGGGACGCGAGATGTGACGTGCCGATGTTGGTGACAACCGCGATGTCGGGACGGACGATCTTCGTCATATGTTCGATCTCACCGAGCGCGCTCATGCCCATTTCGAGAACGGAAACTTCGTCGTCGGGAGACAGATCGAACAGGGTCAGCGGAAGACCGATTTCGCTGTTGAGATTGCCCCTGGTTTTATGGGTCTTGAAAGCGGCGGACGCAACGGCGTAGACGAATTCCTTCGTAGTGGTCTTGCCGACGCTGCCGGTGATGGCGATGAACTTTGCCTTCGAGAAGCCGCGGTAGTACGCACCGAGCGTACCCATCGCCTGAACGGTATCGGGAACGACGACCGCACAGAACGGCTTTGCAAACGCCTGATCCTTTGCCGCGTCCGGAACACGGTTGCAGAGGAAGCAGCGGGAACCGGCTTCAATGGCTTCGGGAAGGAAGTCGTTGCCGTCGGCGCGCTGTCCCTTAATAGCACAGAACAGGACGCCGTCTCCGGTCTCCTTGGAATTGTGGGTAACATATCGGATTTCCTCTCCGGCATCGATATTGCCGTAGATCTCAAGCATACCGCCGGTGACTTCCGCGATCTCCGCAGGGGTCAGTGTTTTCAGTTTCAGTTCAACGCTCATTTATACCTCCATTTGCGCTCCAGATCATTGAGGGACGCACAAATAAACATTTCTAAGATTGGGGATTGTTTTTCTCCCGGACCGCTTCGAGGACGATCCGTTCCTCGTCGAACGGATGCTTTCCGTCGGCGTTGATTTCGTATTTTTCGTGTCCTTTTCCGGCGAGAAGGATCAGGTCTCCCTCCCGTGCTTCGTTCACGGCGAACCGGATGGCGTCTCTGCGGTCGGGAATGACCGCGTGCGGCTTTGTCCGGTCGAGTCCCTGCATGATCTCGTCAAGAATCCGCATGGGATCTTCCGTCCGCGGGTTGTCGCCTGTGACGATGACGAAATCCGCGTATTTTTGGGCCGTCTCCGCCATTTTCGGACGTTTTGTCCGGTCGCGGTCGCCGCCGCATCCGAACAGGACAATCAGTCGTTCCCGTTTGATCTCCATCAGCGCGGCCAGTGCCGCCGCCAGCGAATCGGGCGTATGCGCGTAGTCGATGAAGACGTCGGCCGAAGAACCGCAGTCCTTCGGGAAGCGTATACGGCAAAGTCTGCCGTCCACGCCGCTCATGTCGGCGAGGGCTTCCTTGACCGTCATCGGATCGGTGCCGAGACGGATGGCACACAGCGCCGCCTGCATCGTATTGACCACCGAATGGCGTCCGATGAGGGGTGTGCGGATCCGGAAAACGGCTTCATCCGAGAAATAAACGTACTCCATTCCGTCCGCACCGCGGGAAGCAATGCGGATGGCACAGACATCCGTATCGGACACCCGTGCGGGATCGCACGAACAGGTCAGCACCGTTTTCCGGGGAAACATCTCCGGAAGCCGGCTCATGTACGGGTCGTCTGCATTGGTGATACCGAGTTTTGCGGACTCCATCAGTCTTGCCTTTGCTGCGAAATACTCCTCCATGGTCCCGTGACAGTCGAGGTGTTCGGGGGAGAGATTCGTGAAAATCGCCGCATCCGGGCGGACCGCGTCCGTTTTGTGCAGGAGAAGCGACTGCGATGACGCCTCATAGATCAGCGTATCGCACCCGCGCGCCTTCATTTCTGCCGCCGCTCCGAAGAAATACTCCGGATCGGGGGTAGTCATCGCGCCTGCAAGGTCGGAAACGGACGAACCGCCGCATTCGCCGAGCGGTACCGGATCGTTCCCCGCGAGAGCGGAGATCGTCGTGATCACACCGACGTGATGTCCGGCGGAACGGAAGATGTGCCGCATCGTGAACACCACGGAGGTCTTCCCTGCCGTTCCCGTGACGGCGATTTTCGTCATGCCGTCGGTCGGACGTCCGGTGAAGTTGTACCAGACAACCGACTCCGTCTCCCGTGCGGATGCGGTGAGCAGCATGTTCATGCCGTCTGCGGGCGTTTCGCCGATCACGCAGACCGCGCCGTTTTCCTTCGCCTGTCCGGCATGGAAGTGACCGTCGTGACGGCCGCCGCGCAGACAGAGGAACAGGAAACCGGGACGCACCCGTCTGGAATCGGACGTTATACCGGAAATTTCAAGCTCCGGCGCATCGGTACGGACATCCGTACCTCGTAAGATTTCTCCGAGTTTCATAGAATTTCCTCCGAAATGAAATGAATTGAATCTTTGGAAATCCTATATTTTTTTATTTAACCAGTTTAAAGCTTTTTGAAAGGGGTTCGGGGAAAACCTTTTTCTCGAAAAAGTTTTCCCCGAGAAAACTCTCTCTTCCTTAGTCCGTACCGTCCATGTGGCGGAGTTCGATCTCGACGATCGTGCCTCTCGTTACATATGCGCCGGCTTCGGGGGACTGGCGGATGACCGTTGCGGTCGTGCCGTTCGTCGAGCCGGTGAACGTTACGTTCAGACCGTAAGAAATTGCGGTGTTGTTTGCGTTGTATGCGTTCATGCCCATCAGGTCGGGAACCTGCACGGTCGCCTGCGGAGTCTCGTCGCCGGTGTACAGCAGGAGCAGACCTGTGTCACTCGAGATCGTCATACCCGCTTCGGGGATCTGCGCCGTAATGACGTCTCCGGTTCCGATGATCTCGTAGTCGAAGTCACGCCACTCCAGATCCGCCTGTGCGTTCGCCACCGACGCGCCCACGTAGTTCGACAGGTTGATGTCGAGCTTCGCAAGCTCTTCCGTGGTGTACTGCGCTTCGACGCCGATGTACGGCAGAACGTATCCCATGAGATTGGAAATATAGGGTGCCGCAACGACGCTTCCGTAGACCGCGCTCTTGAGCGGTTTGTCAACGACGATCAGCGCCGCCACCTGCGGATCGTCCGCGGGAGCGTATGCCACCGTCGAGCCGACGCGGAAGGGCGTATTGCCGTATTCGTCGAATTCGTCCCGTTTTTCGGACGTACCGGTCTTTGCTGCCACGCGGTAGCCCTTGACGTACGCGTTGACCGCGCCGCCGTCCGTCGCAACGCCTTCCTCGAGGATATCCGTCACGGTCTCACACGTTTCCGTGCTGACAACCTGTCGGAGCTGTTCCGTCTCGTAGGTCTGGATGATGTTTCCGTCGTCGTCCGTGATGGACCCGAGCAGGTGCGGGGTGACCAGATACCCGCCGTTCGCCACCGCGGAAACACCGCGGATCTGCTGGATCGGGGTGGTCTTGAACGTCTGACCGAAAGAGTAAACCGCGAGCGAAACGTTCGAGAAGTTCGCGTAGGAGGCGTAGATGCCGCTGACCTCACCGGGGAGGTCGATGCCCGTTTTGTTCATGTACCCGAATGCGTCAAAGTACCGGTAGAACTTTTCTCTGCCGACGCGCTGCGCGATCGTCATCAGCACGGGGTTGCAGGACTGCTGCAGACCGCGCCGGAAGGTCACGCTGCCGTGGCCGCTGTGGTCGTGACAGCTGATCGGTCTTGACCATCCCTCGACCACGAGACTGCCGCCGCAGTAGAACATTTCGGTCGGGGTGACTTCACGTTCTTCCAGAGCCATCGATGTGGTGATGATCTTGAACGTCGAACCGGGTTCGTACGTTTCCGTGATCGCCTTGTTGTTCCACATGTTGTACATCAGCTCGGTGTACCTTGTCTTGTATTCTTCGGTGCCTTCTTTCAGCCCCTCTTCCTCCAGTACGGACATCGAGTATTCGTCGATGGTGTACGGATCGTTCAGGTCAAAGGACGGATAGGTCGCCATCGCAAGGACCGCACCTGTGCCGACTTCCATGACGATGCCGGTGACACGGTTCGCCGCGCCCGATTCCCAGAAGGTCTTTTCGAGCTGATTTTCCAGCTCGTACTGGACGTAAATGTCCAGTGTCGTAACGATGTTGTAGCCGTCGGAGGCTTCGATGTACCGCTCATACGCGAACGGCATGTCGTTCTTGCGTCCGTCCTGCGCGAGGATGTAGCGTCCGGACGTGCCTTCGAGGATGTTGTTGTAATACGCTTCCAGTCCGTAGATGCCCACGCCTTCGGAGTTCGTGAATCCGATGACATGGCAGGCGAGGTCACCCTTCGGGTAGTACCGCTTGGAGGACGCGTTGAAGTAGATCTCCTGTTTGAGACCGCATTCGGCGATAAACGCCTCGATGCGCTCCGCAAGGTCGGCTTCGACGTTGTTCTTCACGACTTCGTAGTAACGTCCCGCCTTGGCGCATTTTTCTTCCAGCCCGCTCCGGTCGGCCTCAAGGTAGGCGGACAGCACCTTTGTGATGGTGCTCACGACATCGTCGCTGTCGCAGTAGATGCCGTATTCCTCGTCCTCATAGACGTAGAGGTTCTTTGCCGCTTCTTCCTTCTCCTCGTCCGTGAGTTCCCGGAACTCTTTGCTCTGGAGAAATTCCGCACGTTCCTTCACGCTTTTTTTGTCTTTCTCCACCCGGTTGATGATATCCTGCGGAGATAGGAGGACATTGTAGACCGTCTTATTGGTGGCAAGGATGTTGCCGTTGCGGTCGGTGATCGTCCCGCGTTCCGGCGTGACATCGGTCTGGATCGTAAGCTGATTCAGTACCTTGGTCTGGTAGTAGTCGTACATCTTCAGCTGATATTCCGCGAGCCGTCCGATGATGAGTCCCGCCAGCCCGATGAAGCAGGCGAAGATCACAAGCATCTTGATCGCTGCGGAACGTTCGGTTCTGTTTTTGATCCGGTTCATAAATCCCTGTTTATTAAAATATTCTTCCCGGGAGAGCGCCGTCTGACGCCGTCCCGTCTCATTGACGTTGTTAAATTATATTCGCCGGCGGGCCGGATATTCGAAAACGAACGGGCTGTCCCGCACTTCTGTGAAACAGTCCCGTTTTTTCTCGATGTATTCGGTCGTTTTTATCTGAAATAGTCGAACAGGTTGCCGAGGGAAGACCAGATGGAAGAGAGAAGTATCCCGGGCGCAGCCGTTTCTTCTTCCGCGTCCTCGTCCTCAATGATGTCGATCCGCTCGCCGTCGGAGAGCGATATGTACTTCCGCTGCACGGAGTCTTCCTTGACCATGCCGAGCTTTTCGGTCGCGATCTGTTCAATGACGCGGATGTCGTTCTTTTCTTCCAGCTCCAGTTCCAGTTCCGCCGCCTGATCACGGAGAGCGGCAAGGTCGTTTTCCAGCTGAGCGATCTCGCTCGTGGTCTGATAGATTTCCGAAAAACTAAGAACGATGCTCATAATCATCATCGTCCCGATCACAAGAAAGACGGCAAACATGGGGGTCATGCGTCTTCCTTCCACGCGTACCTCGGTGATCTCTCCCGCAGCATACACCGGCTGCGGACGCACCTTTGTCTTCGGTTTCGTGCCGGAGGTCCGGGCTGTCTTTGCCTTTGGCTTTTTTGTTGTTGTTTTTGCCGCACCCGCGGATGCGGTCTTTGTTTTTTTTGCGGTGTTCTGCGGACGTGTGCCGTCCGGAATGCTGCGGGACGCGCCGTTTTCCGGACGCACCTTCCGGCGTTCCGCGGACGGCTCAGGTTCACGCGTACCGCGGACGGTTGTCCCGGCACCCGCATAGCCGTAGGAAGGACCTGCGTAAACGGAGCTGCCCGTGTGAACGGGGCGGTTTGCGTTCGCGTACCGCGGACGGTTCGTGCCGTTCCGGAAATCAAGTTCGGAGCAGTTTACGGACGGATCCCCGCCCATCTGCGCACGCTTCATCAGTTCGGACGTGGTGGAAGCCTGCATTCCGCTCACTGCCGCGCCGCGTCCGCTGAAACGGCTTTTCATTTTTTCTGCCAGCCGGTATTCCGGCATATTTCCGTGCATCATGCCATGCTTCCCCCTTTTCGAATGAGATTTGAGCTCCGGTGATTTACAGCTTCTCCGCCGTGCGGAGCTTTGCGCTGTGGGAGCGCGAATTGATTTTCAGTTCCTCCTCGGTGGGGAGGATCGGTTTCTTTGTGAGAGTTTTGATGACCGGCTTTCCGCCGCACACGCAGACCGGAAATTCCGGCGGGCAGGTGCATCCTGTGGAAAGGGACTTGAATACGTCCTTGGTGATGCGGTCTTCGAGAGAATGGAACGTAATGACTGCCAGCCGTCCGCCCGGATTCAGCCGTGCGACCGCGTCGCGGATGGAAGGTTCGATGGCGTCGAGTTCGCCGTTTGTCTCAATGCGCAGAGCCTGGAACGTTCTGCGGGCAGGGTGCTGCGCTTCCTTCATGCGCTGTGCCTTCGGAATCGCCTGGGCAATGATGTCGGCCAGCTCGATGGTGGTTTCGATAGGCTTCAGATCCCGTTTTTCGACGATCGCCGCCGCAACGCGTCCGGCAAAGCGTTCTTCGCCGTAGTCGCGGATGATCCTGCGGAGCTCGTCCTCGGAATAAGTGTTGACGATGTCCGCCGCGGACAGACCGCCCGTGCGGTCCATTCGCATATCGAGAGGGGCTTCCTCACCGGTGTAGGAAAAACCGCGTTCCGTGGTGTCGATCTGATGGGATGACACGCCGAGATCCCAGAGGACACCGTCGACGTGATCCACGCCGATCATGTCAAGCGCGGCGCCGATGTTGCGGAAATTCGTCTTGACGATCTCCCATTTTCCGGCATAGGGTGCAAGTCTGGCGGAACATGCCGCAATGGCATCGTCGTCGCGGTCAAGACAGATCAGGCGCGACCCTTCCGGCAGACGTTTTGCGATTTCGGACGAGTGACCGCCGCCGCCGGCCGTACAGTCCACGTAGATCCCGCCGCGCTCCGGCGCGAGGGCTTCGATCACCTCGTCAAGCAGCACGGGAATATGTGAAAATTCCATTAGTTCTCCTGAATCCGTCTCTATCTCTTTCCGGCTGTCAAAGGCACAACCGGATGGTACTCCACTTTATCTTGTCTAAATATTATATACTATAGATTTAATAATTGCAAGTAGTTTGGGCAAAAAAAACGGGCGATTCTTTTATTTAAAGTTGACTTTTTCTCCGCTTTCCCGTCATTTCCGGCACCGTTCGACAACGGATTTTCACGTTCTGCGCCGGAGTACGACAAAACGTGTGCAATTTCCATTTTCCGCCGTTTCCGACCCTTTTCCGCGCCGTTCGCCGCCATTCTTTGTTTTACCATTATTTTCCTACCAAAAATTCCGGTTTCAAATGTCGTTCCCGCTTTTTACTCATTCGTAAAAAACACCGGATGTTCTTATTTTCATGCATATATTTTTACATTCGATTCACATAAAGGACACATTCGGTTTACATCTCCGGCGGAGATTTTATCAAAAAAATCTGCCGTAGATTTTACGGCAGATTCATTTTTTTCAGTTTTCGTTCAGCGCTTCCTCCACCACCGCATCGATGAGACGTTCGGTGAGGATGGGGTCAGCACCTCCGGAAGTCGCGCGCATGACATGACCCATCAGTTGTTTTTTCGCGGACACCTTACCGCGGCGGACATCCGCGAGAACCTTCGGATTCGCCGCGAGCGCCTCGCGGACAACCGGAAGAAGGACGGTTTCGTCCGTGATTTTGATCATCCGCTCTTTTTCGGCAATTGTCTTCGGATCCCCGCCGCACTCTTTAGACAGGTGTATAAGACGTTTTGCATTGCCGCTGACGATTGTTCCGTCTCCGAGAAGCGTGCTGATCGCCCCGACGGACGCCGGATCGAGGTAGATTTCGCTGCATTCTTCCCCGACAGCCGGCAAAATCTCACCGACGAACAGATTCGCGCAGATGGTCTTGTACGCCGTGTGCGCTGCGCAGTCTTCAAAATACTGTGCCAGACGCGGCGTCTGAACGAGCAGTTCGGCAATGCCACGGCGCAGGCCGTACGCTTCACACAGTTCGTCTGCACGTTCGTCGGGCATTTTCGGCATCGCACGCTTGACGGATTCGATGTACTCCTCACTGATGCAGAGCGGCGGAAGATTGGGTTCGGCAAAATAACGGTAGTCAACGACCGTCTCCTTTTTGCGCATTCTTTCCGTGACTCCGCGGTCTTCGTTGTACCGTCTCGTCTCGGATTCGACAACGCCGCCCTCTTCAAGAATTTTCACCTGCCGTGCGATCTCATATTCGAGCGCACGGCCGACGTAGTTGACGGAATTAAGGTTCTTGATCTCACACTTCACACCGAAGCCTTCACTTCCCTGCGGACGCACGGAGACGTTGACGTCGCAGCGAAGCGAGCCTTCGTTCATGCGGCAGTCGGACACACCGAGGTACAGCAGAATGCGGCGGAGCGAGTTCAGATACGCCTTCGCTTCGTCCGGAGTACGCATGTCGGGTTCGCTGACGATTTCGATCAGCGGCACGCCGCAGCGGTTGCAGTCGATCTCGGAGATGCCGCCGCGATGGATGAGCTTTCCGGCGTCCTCTTCCATGTGAATGCGTGTCAGACGGATCTGCTTCTTTCCGGCGTCCGTTTCGATCGGCACAGCGCCGCCCAGACAGATCGGGCAGTCGTTCTGCGTGATCTGGTACCCCTTCGGAAGATCGGGATAGAAATAATTTTTGCGGTCGAACCACGACGTCCGGTTGATGCGGCAGTTCAGCGCAAGTCCGGCACGTACGGCATATTCCACTGCCGTTTCGTCGAGAACCGGAAGGGTCCCGGGCATTCCGAGACAGGTCGGGCAGACCTGCGTGTTCGGTTCCGCGCCGAACGATGCGGGACAGGTACAGAAGATCTTCCGTCCGGTCTTCAGTTCGACGTGAACCTCCAGTCCGATGACGGCTTCGTAGCGGATGTTGTCATTCATTTCCGGTCTCCCCCTTTACAAACTCCTTCAGTTCCGCTTCCGCAGCAAACGCCGCACGGTACAGCATCGGTTCCGAACGGCGGTCTCCCATGAGCATCACACCGACAGGCATATGTCCGTCCCCGCCTGCAGGCAGGCTGATCGCCGGACAGCCGGTCAGATTTCCAATGACAGTGAAACGGTCACTGCCGTACATATCGGTGGGATTTTCGTTGAAACTGCCTATATCGAATGCAGCACCGGCGGTCGTCGGCATGAGCAGAATGTCGATTTTTCCGAACAAATCGTAAATCCTGCGGCAGACCTCCGCCTGCGCCGCCTTGATGCGTCGGTAGTAGTCTCCGGTGAGAACAGACGACAGCACATACGTCCCGGTGAGAATACGTCGCTTGACCTCATCCCCGAATCCGCCGCTGCGGGTCCCCTTCATGATCTCTGCAACGCTTTCGCCGTCCGCCTTTTTTCCGTAACGGATGCCGTCGTAGCGCGCGAGATTGGACGATGCTTCGGCGGCGGAAACGGTCAGATAGATCTCGACCGCTTCGCCGAGACAGGGTACATCCACCGTCACGATGTCCGCACCGAGCTTCCGCAGAACGTCCGCGGTACGTTTGACACACTTCACGGCAGCATCGTCCACAAAGTCCTCCCAACCGTTCACAAGGGCGATTTTCAGCCCCTTTACACCGTCTTCGATGCCTTCGGTGTACTTCGTCCCCGCAAGGTCGAGGGACGTCATGTCGCGGCAGTCACGTCCGACGAGGGTCTCCAGAACGTACGCGCTGTCGCGGACGTCCCGTGTGATCGTGCAGACGGTGTCGAGGGATGAGGCAAATTCGGTCAGACCGTAACGCGGTACGGCGCCGTAGGTCGGTTTGACCGCACAGACACCGCAGAATGCCGCAGGCTGACGTGCCGATCCGCCGGTATCGCTGGCGAGTGCCCACGCAGCCGAGGGAATCGCCACCGCCGCCGCAGAACCGCCGGACGATCCGCCGGGGGATTTTTTCCGGTCAAGCGGATTTTTTGTCGCGCCGAACACAGACTTTTCACAGCTCGACCCCATCGCGAATTCGTCGAGGTTGGTCTTGCCGAGGAGAAGTCCGCCGGCTTCCGCCGCGCGTTCGTACGCCGCCGCACTGTACGGCGGAACAAAGCCCCGCAGGATCTCCGACGCACAGGTCATCGGAACGCCGGAAACCGCGAAATTATCCTTCACGGCGAACGGAACGCCGCAGAGTACGGGAACATCACCGTCTGCAATCCGCTCATCCGCACGGCGTGCCTGCGCACGGGCGAGGTCATACGTTTTTGTGATATAAGCGTTCACCTCCGTGTCGGTCTTCTCCGCAGAGGCAATGTATGCCTCGAGAATGTCGGATGCGGAAAGCTCCCGTTTCCGCACCACCCGGACGATCTCACAGACAGTGAGGTCGAGAATATCATTTTTCTTCATAATTATATCTCCTTATCCGACAACGCGCGGAACGATCAGTACACCGTCACGAACGGTGATACCGCTCTGCCGGATTTCATGCTGCGCGGTCACAACGTCCGCCTTCTCCGGCTGTGCGGCAGCATCGGACTCCGGAACAATCCGCTGCCATGCGGCATCGGGCTTTGCCGGCTGTCCGTCGGTACCGTCAATCGCAGCCGCCGCACGTTCGATCATGACGGCAATCTTCGCGAGATCGCCGTCGAGGAGGGTACGATCCGTCTCATCCAGCATCATGGCCTCATAAAGTGCTTTTTCGTCCATAGCGTCACTCCTTACTTCTGTTCGCATTCCGCGGAAACGCCCTTCAGAAGAGCGATCTCCTTTCCGTAACCTTCCAGTTCATTCGGCGTTTCCAGATAGAACGGCAGGTCACGGAGACACGGATGGGTAATGATATTCGTGATCGCGGGAAAACCGATGAATCCTTCTCCGATCTTTGCGTGGCGATCCTTGCGGGACGCAGGCGGATTCATGGAGTCGTTGAGGTGGATCGCGCGGATGCGGTCGATGCCGACCACACGGTCGAACTCGCGCAGAACGCCGTCGAGGTCACCGATAATATCGTATCCGGCGTCGCTGACGTGGCAGGTGTCAAAACACACGCCGACGCTGCCGCGGAGGCCTTCGTCCACGCGGTCGATGATCCTGCGCAGCTCCTCAAAGGAGCGGCCGAGCTCGGTGCCCTTCCCCGCCATCGTTTCCAGCAGGACGGTCGTGTGCATGCCGTCCCAGAGGACGTGGTTGAGCATGTCGGAAATGTAATCCACACCGACGTCCACGCCCTGACCGGTGTGACAGCCGGGATGGAAATTGTACAGCGAACCGGGCAGCGCCTCAAGGAACAGCAGTTCGTCGTGCATGGAGTCGCAGGAATAACGGCGGACTTCCTCGTTCGCCGAACAGGGGTTGTACGTGTACGGCGCATGGGCAAGGGGCATCGTCATCCCGCGCTCCGTCAGGAAGACACGGAGTGCTTCCACGTCCGCCGGATCCGGCTTCTTGAAATTCCGGTTCCCGCCTTTCGGATTCTTCGTAAAATACTGGAACGTATCCCCGCCGACGGAAGCGATCCGCTCGCCCATCGAGAGATATCCGCCCTCCGTCGACAAATGACATCCGATCTTCAACATAATCAATCTCCTCCGGAATATAAATAAAATGGAGTTCTTCGGGGAAACCTTTTTGAGGAAAAGGTTTCCCCTGAGACTTCCGCAGGAAGTCTCGTCCCCTTTCCAAAACCTTTTCGGATTATGGAATTAATATTGCTTGCTGTGAATTTATAGTATATTATAATGAGGTGTTTTGCTTGAAATCCCATGTGTACGGACTTCGCGCGGCGATTCTGTGTGTGCGGCGGATCGTTTCACAAATTGCCGGCGACAAGGTGACCGTGTACGCTGCGCAGGCGTCGTTTTTCGTCATCATTTCCGCCGTTCCGTTTCTTTCGCTGCTGATCTCCATCGCGGGACTCGTTCTTCCTTCGGATCTGCCGGACGTTCTCACGGGACTTCCAGTCCCCGAAGGATTTTCTGTCCTGTTCGATACCGTGATCGATGATCTGCGCACTGCGCCGAACGTTCCGCTGCTGTCCGTTTCCGCTGTGACGACCCTGTGGAGTGCGTCGCGCGGGATCTCCGCCATCCGGAGCGGACTTGAACTTGTCTACCTCGCCGGGCGTTCCAAAGGATTCTTTGCCCACCGGATCAAATCTCTCGTCAGCACACTCATCTTCATCGCGGTCATTACTGCCGCCGTGACGTTGATGCTCTTCGGCGATCTGGTCGTCAAATGGCTGCGCATTGCAAAAATCTCCGATCTCATCATGCGACTGCGCACGCCGCTGTTCACCGCGGCACTGTGCATCCTGTTCACCGTTATGTATTCATCCACCGCCAGACGCAGTACCCGCGTGAAAAACGGGATCCTGCCGCATCTTCCCGGTGCCGTATTCAGCTCCGTCGGCTGGACGCTGTTTTCGTATTTTTATTCCCTTTATATCACGCATTTTCCGTCCGCATCTTACATCTACGGCAGCCTTGCCGCCGTCTGTCTCATCATGCTGTGGCTGTATTTCTGCATGATCATCCTGCTCCTCGGTGCGGAAGTCAACAAACTCTGGTTCGCCGGACAGAGCGAATCCGTCTGACTCAGCCGTTTCCACATAAACAAACGTAAGTTCGATGGAGTTCTCGGGGAAAACTTTTTTGAAAAAAAGTTTTCCCCGAACCCTTTTCAAAAAACTTTAAACTGGATAAAATGACAAAGTTTGTGCAATTTTTTTGTTAGATTTACACTGTACCTTGTTATTTCATTTGCCTGAAAGTTTTTGAGGAGGGGTTTGGACGAGTTTACTTCGCAAACTCGGAAACTTTTTTCAAAAAGTTTCTCCCCGTCGAACTCACGTTAAACAAAAAAATATTGGGATAACCCCAACTCCGTACAAACTGAATTCAATCTTCTTCCCGGTTCCAAAAGGTTTTGGAAAGGGGTTCGGGGAAAACCTTTTCCTCAAAAAGGTTTTCCCCGAAAAACTCAATTTTCCACGTCACGGCGTCACTTCGGGGACGTCGCCGGTGGTCTGCTGTGTGCCCTGTTTGTCCTGGGCAATGTATGCGTCGTGCTCGGGCTTGGTTGCCGAGTAGACGGTTCTGCCGAGACTGGACATATAATAGAAATAGTAGTAATCGCTCGATACGGGAGAGAGCGCCGCAAGAAGCGCACTCGCACTGGGGTTCGCAATCGGTCCCGGCGGGAGTCCTTCGTACATGTACGTGTTGTACAGCGTCTGATACTGCAGATCTTCCGGGGTGACCGTCTTCGGACGTTCGCCTTTATCGTGCGCGATGATGTAGAGCACCGTCGCGTCACTTTCCAGTTTCGGGAACGACCACGGGTTGTTCAGTCGGTTATGGAAGACCGAGGATACCCAGAAGAATTCCGACGGGGATGCCGCTTCTTTTTCGATCATCGACGCAAGCGTGATCATCTGGTCGACCGAGTAGCCGAGCGCCGCGCACTGGTCGCGGTATTCGCGCGTGAAGATCTGGCTGAACCGTTTCAGCAATTTACCTATAACCGTCGCTTCGCTGGAGTTCTTGTAGAACTCGTAGGTATCCGGGAACAAATAGCCGTCCAGGCGGTACAGACGGTTCGCCGTCCGTCCGCTCGCTTCCAGTTCGTCGATGAACCAGTAGTCGAAGTCGTAATTCTGGATGACGTCTTCGTACCCCTCACGCGTACCGATGCCGTTCGCTACCATCAGATTGATGATCTCGTCCGTCGAATAACCTTCGGGGATCGTGATTCTTGCAACGCCGCTGACCGGCTTTTCCTTGAATTCCCCGAGCAGCGTGGTGTAGTTCATCATCGGGGTCACGGAATACGTTCCGGCAAGGAATTCGCCGTTGTCGTGTTCCGCCACCGCGAACAGCTTGAAGATCGTCGGATATTTGATAATATCATTTTTGTACAGGATCTCCGATACTTCCTCGAGCGTCGCGTATTCGGGAATGGTGACTTCCACCACTTCGTCTGACTTCACGAACGCGTAAATATCATTCGCCACGGCAATCACCGTGATCGACAGGAAGACCGACACGATCAGCACAAAAATAATATAAACCACCGCCTTGATGACGCTGACGACCGTGTTGCCGCCTTCGTCACTTCCGGCATATTCGCGTTCTTTCTTTTCGGCTTTTTTGGATTTCTCCGTTTTCTTCACAGAAGAAGCGGCTTTGACGGAAGGTGCCGGAGCCAGAGCCGTCGTCTTGGTGCGCATCAGACCGTCTTCCGGGAATTTCCGCTGTACCGGCTGGGGTGTCGGCACCGGTCTCACCGGTTCCGGCGGCTTCTTCGCGCTGACCGGCGCCGAAGCCGGCATATTCTGCACCTCCCGCACACTCTGCGGATTTGCCGCAGACGCGACGTGAACGGAAGAATTTCCCGCACCGCTCTGCGCCGGATTCTGTACCGGAGTACGCCGTACCGGAGGCTGTCCGCTGATCGGAGCCTGCACCCGGTTCGGTGTCTGTGCCGGATTTCCGGGATTTCCGGCAGGGGTACGGTTCACGGAATTTACCGGATTTGCAGGCCTTGCTGAATTCCCCGCAGGCTGCGGATTCACCGGGCGGTGTGCCGCATTGGCTGCTCCCGCCCCGTTCATGCGGATGCGCGGATCCGCCGGGACGTTTCCCTGCGGACGTACCGGCTGACCGTTTCCGGACCGGTTCATCGTATTTCCCGGCATTCTGCCGGAATTGTTGTAGTTATCCGTAACAATCACCTCTCTATATTCTGAGGTCGTTTTATAAATCCATCAGTGTTACCACGACAAAAAGAATCACAAGGAGCAAAAAGGTCGGGGTAAGGAATGCGTCCGCAAGACGGACAAAAATCGTCCGCTTCCGGTCGGGATGGCTGACATACTCCGACGGGACGTTCGCCTGTGCCATGTCGCGGTAGATGCCGGATGCTTCAAAACACATCAGCATCGCGGAAAGGATTGCCGCTGCCAGAAGAAGGAGCAGCAGCAGGGTCATGCTCACGTTCTGCTTGTCCACAATGTTCAGCACATATTTTTCACAAAGCAGTACCGCCGCGTTGTTCAGCGCATGGATGAGAACGGATGCTGCGACGGAACGTGTGGCATATGTAGCCAGCGCAAGCACGATACCGGAAAACAGATAGACCGGGAACCGCGCCAGACTGAAGTGCGACATCGCAAACATCATCGCACTCGCCGCCACTGCGACGGACGCTCCGTAGCGCTCGTATTCCCCGATCACGATCCCGCGGAACAGAAATTCCTCCGTCGCCGCCGGCAGAACCGCAAAGGCGAGGACAAGGTACATGCCGTCGAAAAAACGCTGGTTCATCGCAAAGGATGCGTAGTCCGCGGAAGATGCGGAGGCAAAAGACTCCGGGGTCAGCGAGTACATCAGAATACTCAGCAGCATGACGCCCGAGATCAGGAACACCGTCGTGTGGAACAGGTACAGAATGTGCGAAGACCGGAACATCCGGAGACGCACTTTCGGCGCGAACTCCCGTCCACGGATCTTATAGTAGAAAACCGCCGGAACAGCGTACGTCACCAGCTGGATCACGACGACCGCAAGATACGGATTTTCGTCCAGGCCGAGTGTTTCCGCGGAAAGGAACCTCGCCGCAAGAATGGCGAGGAACACCACGAGAACCAGCACCGGCGTGAACATCGTCGCTTTCGGTTTGACTCGTTCAGGCAAAATTACGCCTTTCCGGGATGTGTCTTTTTCGGATCTTTGGTGACACGAACTCCCTTTTCGGTAAGAAGAATGTCAACGGATACGTCAAAACGTCCGCGCGGCACTTCGTTCAGAATGTAGTCAGAGTAGACCACACCGATCGTACAGCCGGAAAACGCAGAGAGATAACGGTCGTAGAAGCCCTTTCCGTAGCCAAGACGGTAGCCTGCCTTATCGTAGACCAGTCCCGGAACGAAGCAGACGGCCCCGCCGGTATCGCGCTGTGCATCGTAAACAGGGTTTTCCTCCGGCGGCTCGCAGATGCCGTAGGCATCGGGCTGCAGCTCGTCGAGGGACTTGACCTCGTGGTATTTCATGGTGTGGGTCTTCTTGTCGCAGCGGGGGAAGAGGACCTTCTTGCCCTTTGCGAATGCCGCTTCCGCGATGGCGGATACGTCGATTTCATCGGACGTTGCGGCGTAGAGAAGCACATATTCGGCATAGCGGAAGCTGACGAGATTTTCCGCAGCCGCGCAGATGGCAGCGTCACGCTTCTGCTTTTCTTCCGCGGACATCTGCCGGCGGATCTCTTTGTATTCTTCCCGGATGTCGTCTTTCTGTTTCTTGATCATTTTGCAAATACGGCAGAGGCGATGGTTTCCGCTGCCTGTTCTCCTTTCAGGATTGCTGTAAGTGCCAGACCGAATTCGACCGCCGCGCCCATTCCGCATGCAGTGACAAATTTTCCGTCGATTTCCACACGTCCGCCGGTATAGTCCGCACCGTCGAGGTACTGTTCAAAACCGGGGTAACAGGTCGCGCGGCGTCCGTTCAGCAGACCGCGCTTGCCGGGGATCATCGGAGCGGCGCAGATGGACGCGATGTACGCGCCTTCCGCGACGGCTTTGTCGAGGAAGAACTGTACGGTATCCGAAACGTCAAGGTTGGCAGCTCCCGGCATGCCGCCGGGCAGGATAATCATATCAATAGATTCGGTTTCCGCGAGCGCAAGGGCTTCGTCTGCGGTCAGGTCGGCAGTCACGGGAATGTTGTGGGAACCGCATACCGCCGTTCCCTGCTCCGTGATCGCGACGGTACGAATCTCAAGCCCCGCACGGCGGAGGATGTCAACGGGTGCGAGGGCTTCGATCTCCTCAAACCCGGGTGCTAAAAATTCCAGTATCATAATCTGTCTCCAATACAATGCCAAGATTCTTTATACCTTTTATTATAAACCCTATTATACCATTATTACGCAGAAAAGCGATTAACAATCCATAAACAATCTTGCATTTTCATTTATAATTTACAATTTCAGGGGTATCCCCGACAAAAATCACAACAGATCCGCAATAGCCGACCGGATCTTTTCCGCAATTTCATCACGGGAATACGGTTCCGACATGCCCTCTCCGGCACATTCAACCACCGTCCAGCCGCATTTTCCGGCAACATAGTGCGCGGCGGTACGGCAGCGCTTCAGGTAGGCGGTATCCTTTTCGTGGATGTCGAGACGTGCACCGGTCTCGGAGCTGCGGCGGTATACCAGCGATTCGGAGACCGACTCGGGCATATCGAGCAGGAGCACACGGTCGGGGGACGGCAGACCGAGCCGCCGGAATTCAAAATCCCACAGCCAGTCAAGGAAACTGTCCCACTGGTCTTCGGGAAGCTTCGAGATCTGGTGATACGCGTTCGCCGTGGTGTAACGGTTGGCGATCACGTAGGTATCGGGATCTTCGTAATCCGCTTTCCATTCGTTGACGTAGCTGACGTAACGGTCGGCGGCAAAAAACATGGACGCCGCATAGGCGTTGGTATCGTCCGGACGTTCGCCAAGACCGCCGTTGAGGTACAGCTCAACCAGAGACGCGCCGGGCGTCCCGTATGCCGGAAAGTCGATCACACAGACGCACTTTCCGCTTTTTTCAAGGTACTCGCGGAGCAGTGCGGTCTGTGTCCCCTTCCCGCTTCCGTCAAGTCCTTCCAATACGATAAATTTACTCATAGAACTATGTCCTTGGGGAAGGAACTTTTTGAAAAAAGTTCCTTCCCCAAACCCCATCTTCAAAAACTTCTGAACGAAATGGACAGACAAGGTTGGGTGCAGATTTGGAATACCTTGATTTTGTTCAGCTTACAAAATTACGGATTCAAACGCTCTGCACGTTCTTTGTCAACACAATCGTTTAAAGTTTTTGGGAAGGGGTTTGGGGAAACCTTTTTGCAAAAAGGTTTCCCCAAGTGTCTCCTCCAATCAATCAAACGGTGCTTCGTCTTTCAGCACCATTTCCATGTACTGCTGTTTGGTAATCAGCACCTTGCGCGGTTTCTGGCCGTCTGGTGCGCTGACGTAACCGAGATTTTCCATCACGTCGATCAGCTTTGCTGCGCGGCCGTAACCGAGCGAGAGCTTCCGCTGGATCAGGGATGTCGAGATCTTGCCCGTGTCCACGGCGAGTTCGACCGCCGCCTTCAGCATCGGATCTTCGCCTTCACCGTCGTCCTCAGCGGAACCGGAAACAGCCGCACCGCCGAATCCGGCAGCGCCCTTCTTCCCTGCCCCGCACTTCGCTGCTTCTTCCTCAATCTGCTTGAGCACTTCTTCAGAATATACGCCGTCCGCGCCGGGGTTCATATTCTTGATGTACGAAACGACCTTTTCCACATCCTCTTCGGAGACAAACGCGCCCTGTACACGGGTCGGCGTCATCGCTCCGATCGGGGAGAACAGCATGTCGCCCTTACCGATCAGCGTCTCCGCGCCCACTTTGTCAAGGATAACGCGCGAGTCCACCTGACCGGAAACCGCAAACGCGATTCTCGACGGAACGTTCGCCTTGATGAGACCGGTAATGACGTTGACCGACGGACGCTGCGTACCGATGATGAGGTGCATACCCGCCGCTCTCGCCTTCTGTGCAATGCGGCAGATGGAGTCTTCGACCTCATCCGGCGCGGTCATCATGAAATCCGCAAGTTCGTCGATAATGATGACGATGCGGTTCATATATTCGTAATCCGGGTCGTCCTTGGTGATCTTGTTGTATGCGTTGATATCGCGCACGCCGACCGCTTCGATCAGTCCGAAGCGGCGTTCCATTTCGGAGACCGCCCACGACAGGGAACCTGCCGCCTTCTTCGGATCGCTGATGACGGGGGACAGCAGATGCGGAATGCCGTTGTAAATGTTGAGTTCGACCTTCTTCGGGTCGATGAGGATCATCTTCACGTCCTCCGGCGACGCTTTGTACAGGAGGCTCATGATGATCGAGTTGATGCAGACCGACTTACCGGAACCGGTCGTACCGGCGATCAGCAGATGCGGGAACTTCGCGATGTCAAAGTACACCGCCTCACCCGCAACGTCCTCACCGAGACAGATCGTCAGCTTGCTCTTGGCATTGACAAAACGTTCGTCGCAGATGAGCGTCCGCAAGTGTACGGTCGACTGGTTCTTGTTCGGGACCTCGATGCCGACCGCGGATTTTCCGGGGATCGGCGCTTCGATACGCACGCCCTTGGTCGCGAGGTTGAGCGCGATGTCGTCCACGAGATTCGTAACGGAGCGCACACGCGTACCTCGTTCGAGAAGCAGTTCGTAACGCGTGATCGTCGGACCGCGCGAAACGTTTTCAATCTTGGTCTTGACGTTGAAGCTTTCGAGGGTTTCAACAAGTTTGACCGCATTGCCCTGCAGTTCCTCCTTGATGTCGTCGTCACCCGTGGAGGTGTCCTCGGTCAGCAGTTCGACCGGCGGATATTTGTAATCCGGCACGACCACTTTTTCCTTCGGTGCCTCCTGCGTCGCGGCATTCGCGATCACGCCGCGCTTGACATCGAGGGACGCAGCGTTATTCTGTTTGTACGCTTCCGAGAGCTTGTCGAGCAGTTCGGCGTCCTCGGGATTCACGAAAATATTCGATACGTCGTATCCGCCATCCGCGTCTCCGACCTCGGAAACTTCCGCCGCCAGACGGACGGTATCGGTGGTATCCGGTTCTTTTTCACGTTCCCGCACGGCAGGCTTTCGTACCGGAGGTTCCTCAGGAATAAAATCGTCCTCAGGACCTTCGCCAAACTCCGGTTCTTCCGTGAACAGTTCGGCGGGAAGAGCCGGATCCTCCGCGATCACTTCTGCGGGAATCACGGGAGATTCCATGATTTCTTCCGGTTCTTCGATCACTTCACCCGTTGCGGTGTCCACCGTGATCACCGTTTCGGCACGTACAGGCTTCTTTTTCTCTGCAACCGTCGTTTCGCGGATGCCCTCCGTACGGCGGCTCTTTTCGATACGTTCGCGGGTCCGGCGCATGACTTCGTCAAAAATGCGCTCATCCACGGCACCGCTGTCCGTTCCGGCTTCTTCTTTTCCGGCAGGCTTTACCGCGGGAGCCGTCTGTTCCGGTTCGTACATCTCTTCGGGTGCTGTCTGTCCAAGGATCTGTCCGCCCGAAACGATGGTTTCTTCAAAATCATTGTTATATGCTTCCGGTGCTGCGGGTTCTTCCGGAGGGAGCGGGTTCGGAATCGTTCCGTCGGGAATCTGATCGTCCGGCTGAACGATACGTCTCCGCTTCACCCGGTACACCGTAGGTGCGGGCGTCATCACGGTCATGCCGGGATCCTGTACAGGCATGCCGGGATTTCCCTGCTGCTCCTGCGCCGTCATCTCCCGTTCGCGCCGCTTCTTTTCGCGGAGATATTCGAGGTATTCTTCCTCGCGTACACGCCGCTGTTCCATCCGGGAGGGATTCTGCTGTTCTGCGAGACGTTCCCGCCGGCGGTCGAGCGCGACTTTGATCTTATATGCCATATAGATACACACGCTGCGCGGCGTCATGCCGGCAACGTAGAGGATCAGAAGAATCATCGCGGCAAACAGGATAATGAGCGAACACACCTTTCCGAAGCCGCGGACAAGCAGTTCTCCGAACAGACCGCCGAAGAAGCCGCCGCCGACAAATTCCTGACCGTCCGCAAAGTGGACAACGGGGGCAAGCGTCGCCGCGCCGCCGCCGAGAATGTGAAGCAGCATCGCAAGCAGTATGTACACAACGCCCATGCATGCCGACCGTGCGGCAAATGCACCATCCTCGATGTCCCGCCGCCACGTCAGGGCACGGACAAGGATGAACACGGGCAGTACGTATGCGGCACCGGAAAACAGTCCGGCAAGAACGCCGCGGATGCCGCCGCCGATCTTCCCTTCACCGGCGATGATGCAGATTGCGAGGAGGAGTGCAAACAGGGAGATGAAATACGGGGTCAGCTGATGGACGAACCCTTCTTCATAAGGAGTCTCCGCACGTTCTTCCCGCACGGGAGATTCCTCCTTCCGTGCAGAGGGTTTCTTCGTTTTGGGTTCGGTCTCTTTTTTGACTGTATTTTTCGATTTTGTCTTGGATGCGGAGGAGGTTTTTGCTTTCGTTCCGGAGTTTTTTGTATTGTTTTTCGTCTGCGCCATTTTGTTTCCTTTCCGGAGAGTTTATACTACACAGACCAATGCCCCGGGCACCGGTCTTTTTCTTCATGCCGATATCAGTCCACTATATATTTTACCATGTTCAAAAGAAAAATACAAGGTGAAAAAGGGAGAATCGGGAATTGAATTCCTTCTTTTTTTATTGACATCGCGTAAATCTATGATATAATAGTTTGTAGCCGGATCAGAAAACGATCCGAAATTCGACAAATACAGACAACAGCGAGGTACACTATGGAAAAGTACAGAGTTGGCGTAATCGGTCTCGGCGGACGCGGCATGGGTCATGTTCACGGCATCATGACCGAACGTGATGACGTAATCGTCACCGCAGTATGCGACGTATACGAAGACCGTATTGCAAAGGCACAGAAGCTCTGCAAGGAAAAGAAGGACTGGGACGTTGCCGGAACGACGGATTACCGTGCTCTGATCGAACGCGATGACGTGGACGTTGTTTTCGTGTTCTCCGCATGGGAAAACCATTTCCCGGCTGCGATCTACGCAATGAACTGCGGCAAGCAGGTGGCAATGGAAGTCGGCGGCGCGTACGCCCTTGACGACTGCTGGGAACTCGTCCGTACTTACGAACGCACCGGCATCCACTGCATGATGCTCGAAAACTGCTGCTACGACCGCAACGAAATGATGGTTATGCGCATGGTACGAGAAGGCATTTTCGGCAGAATCGTACACTGCGAAGGCGGCTACCAGCACGACCTGCGCGAAGAAATCTCGATGGGTGCGGAAAACCGTCACTACAGACTCCGCAACTACCAGAACCGCTGCTGCGAAAACTACCCGACCCACGAACTCGGTCCGATCGCAAAGATCCTCGACATCAACCGCGGCAACCGTATGGTCACCCTCTCCTCGATGGCTTCCGGTGCGTTCGGTCTGAACGACTACGCACAGAAGAAGGAAAAGGTCAACCCTGACTTCAAGACCTACCGTTTTGCACAGGGCGACATCGTCAAGACGAACATCAAGTGCGCGAACGGCGAACTCATCACCCTCACCCTTGATACCACCCTCCCGCGCAACTATTCCAGAAACTTCACTGTACGCGGCACCAACGGCTACTTCAGCGAAAACTGCAACGGCGTTTACCTCGAAGGCGTACACGGCGAATGGGGTCACGACTTCTACAACAACGTTAAGGAATACCGCGCTCAGTATGAACATCCGGTATGGCACAAGTTCGAAGTGGAAGGCGTAAAGGGCGGTCACGGCGGCATGGACTGGCTTGTCTTCGACGCTTACTTCGAAGCACTCACGAACGGCGACGTTCCTCCGATCGACACCTTCGACACGGCGGCATGGGCAGCAATCACTCCTCTGTCCGAACTCTCCATCCTGAACGGCGGTCAGCCCGTTGAAATCCCGGACTTCACCCGCGGCATGTGGACGCACAGAAGAGACAAGAACCACGGCTTCTACGCTTTGGATAAATAAAGTTTCTCGGGGAGAACCTTTTTGAGGAAAAGGTTCTCCCCGAACCCCTCTCCAAAACCTTTTTGAACGAAAAATCATCAGACATCATTATGAGGAAATTTACCATGAACAACACCCCCAAAAAACGCGCGGAAGAGCTTCTGGCGCAGCTGTCTCTGGAAGAAAAGCTGTATCAGCTTTCCGGTCAGATGCTGTATTCCGTCGGCGGAGACTACGAACAGAAGCGGAATCACCTTCAGGGAAATTTCCGCAATCCCGGACATTTCATGCACGCCGGAAAAGATGTTCCAGCAACGCCCGAAGAAGTCACCGAACGGATCAACCGCGACGTTCAGCTGAGCATGGATGCACAGCCGCACGCAATCCCGCCGCTCGAACACGGCGAAGCCCTTCACGGCGCACAGTGGGGCATGGCAACCTGCTTCCCGCAGCCGATCGGCATGGCGTCCATGTTTGACGACGAGATGGCAGCAAAAATTGCGGACATTATCGGGAAGGAATGCGCAGCGGTCGGCGTTCATCAGGCGCTGACCCCGGTCGTCAACATTGCACGCGACTGCCGCTGGGGCCGTACCATCGAAACGTTCGGCGAAGACGTGCTGGTCAGCTCCCGGATGGGAACGGCCATCTGCCGCGGTCTCCAGAACAACGGCGTCATTGCCACTCCGAAGCATTACGCGGACAACTATTCCTACGGCGGACGCGACTCCAATGTCTCCGACACTTCCGAACGCACCATGCGTGAAGTCTATCTGAAACCGTTTGAACACTGCTTCAAGGACGGCGGCGCGATGTCCGTCATGGCGGCGTACAACAGCTGGGAAGGCGTTCCCTGCTCTGCAAACGAACGTCTTCTCACCGAAATTCTCCGGGACGAATGGGGATTTGAGGGATTCGTTGTCTCCGACTACGGCGGAGTGGAAGGCGTCTGCGGAGCGCACAAGCTGGTCGACACCGACTGGAAGGCGCAGGCGCTCTGCCTGAAAGCGGGACTGGATGTCAACCTGCCGCAGAGCTCCTTTGAAAAGCTGAAGACCGCTTACGACGAAGGCTGGATCACCGAAGAAGATATCGACCGCGCCGTTCTGCGCGTTCTGACCGCCAAGTTCGCCGTCGGACTGTTCGACCGTCCGTTTGCGGATCCGGAAGCCGCCGGACGGCTGGTACGCTGTGCGGAACACAAGCAGGTCGCGCTGGAAGCGGCACGCGAATCCATGATTCTGCTGAAGAACGAAGGCGTTCTTCCCTTCCGCCGCAATGATATCAAGACCCTCGCCGTCTTCGGTGCCGGCGCAAACGTCTTCCCGGTCGGAAAGAACTATTCCGGCCCGTACGGCAAAGAATGGACCGCCGAAGACGCCAAGACGCCCCTGCAGGTTCTCCGTGAATACCTGGACGGCTATGCGGAAGTCATTTTCGCGGACGACGACCGGATTGAAGAAGTTGCCGCGAAGTGCGATGCGGCGATCTACATGACCACCGTCGTGGAAGGCGAAGGCATGGACCGGTCCGATATCCGTCTGCCCGCGTACATCCGCAAGGCACAGAAGGACGACAGCGCGGTCATCGTCGGCAAATTCGAAATCGAAGTCAAGACCGACCAGGAAGAAAGCATCCGCCGGATGACGGCGGTCAACCCCAACGCGGCGGTCATCCTTCTCAACGGTGCGCCGGTTGATATGCGCGGCTGGATTGACGGATGCGGGGCCATTCTGGAAGCATGGTATCCGGGCGAACAGGGCGCACAGGCGATCTGTGAGATTCTCTTCGGCGAAGTCAACCCGAGCGCGAAACTGCCCATCACGTTCCCGCGCAGCGTCGGTCAGCTTCCGCTGTTCTACTGTGCGAAGCCGTCCGGACGCGGTTACGGTTATGTGGAAAACGACGGTTCCCCGCTGTATCCCTTCGGCTACGGCCTGAGCTACACCACCTTTGCGCTTGACAACTGCACCTGCGAAACCTGCGGCGATCACCTGACCGTTTCGCTGACAGTGGAAAACACCGGCGATATGGACGGCGCGGAAGTCGTTCAGATTTACCTCTCCGGCAGAAACTGCGACGTCGTCATGCCACGCATTGAACTGAAGGCGTACAAGCGTACCTTTGTCCGCACCGGCGAAACCGTCACCGTCACCGTGGAGGTTCCCGCGGATGCGTTCTGCTATTACAACCGCAGAATGGTCTATGGCATGCACGACGGTGATTACACCGTTTCCGTCGGCACGTCCTGCACGGATATCCGTCATACGTTTGAAGTCAGAGTCCGTGACGGAAAACTTCTGTAACTCCAAAAAAACAACGATCCCTCTCCCCGAAACCCGGGAAGAGGGATTTTTTGACCGGTAAATTCACTGTTTTCCTCTCTGTCGGATGCGTACCTTCGCCGCGATTTCCGTGACGGCGCAGACGACCGCAAAGCAGAGGAGTTCGGCGGTGACGACGGCGGCACCGGTCTGAAGCGAGAAGACACACGCCGTGAAGAAGCCCGCGAGGAAGCAGACGACCGAGATCACGGCGGACAGACCGACCGTGGTACCAAAACTTTTCGTCAGGCGCATGGCGGTGAGTGCCGGAAAAATGATGAGGGCGGAGATCATGATCGAACCCATCATTTTCATGCCGACGACGATGGTCACGCCGGTCAGAACGGCGAGTACAATGCCGAACACGTCTGTGTTGACCCCGGCAGCACCGGCGAACGTCTCGTCGAATGTGACGGAGAAAATGGTCTTGCGGCAAACGAGGAACCAGCCGAGGACAACGGCGGACAGAACGATGGACAGCACCATATCCTTATCCGAGATCGTGACGACGGACGCGGAACCGAAGAGCGAGTTGCAGATATCGCCGCTTCGTCCGCCGGTGAAGTTGTACATCAGGGTACCGACCGCAACCGCTCCCGTGGAAACGACCGCGCAGGCGGCGTCACCGTTCATGCGGCCTTCGTTTTTGGACAGACGGAGGATCAGCACGGCGGCAAGAATAACGATCGGGATGGAAATTTCCATGGAATAAGTCGATGCGGCACCCGCGCAGGCGGCAATCGCGAGACCGAAAAATCCGACATGGGACAGACCGTCGCCGATCATGGAATAACGTTTGAGGACAAGGCTCACGCCGAGAATGGACGAGCACAGGGACACGAGCACGCCGACGACAAGAGCGCGGATCACCACGCGCATAAGGAATTCGGATGCAAATAATTCAGCGATGGACATTGTTTTTACTCCTTATGGGTATGATCGTGATGGTGGTGATGTTCATGCAGGCGTTCGTCGGTCTCCTCGTCGGAACGTTCGTGGGCGGCGTACTGTTCGACCGTACCGTAGAACGAATGTCCGCGGCACATCGAGAGGACGTGATCCGCTTCCCGGAGGGCACACGAAACGTCGTGCGAAACCATCATGACCGCGCAGCCGCGCTCCTCGTTGAGCATCCGGACAGCGTGATACATTTCGTGCGCCGCCTCGGGATCGAGACCGTTGACCGGTTCGTCGAGGAGAATGAGCGTATCGGACGCGCACATCGCGCGTGCGAGCAGAACGCGCTGCCGCTGACCGCCGGAGAGTTCCCCGAACGATTTGTCCGCAAACATGTCCACTTTCAGGAGCTTCATGTATTCTTCGGCACGTTCCCTCGACTCACGTTTCCAGAACAGACCGAAGCTGTCCCGGCGGACACATCCGGACACGACGACTTCACGCACGGATGCGGGAAAGTCGCGCTGGATTTTTGACTGCTGGGGAAGATAGCCGATCCCCTGCTTCCGGAGTTCGGGAGCAATCGTCAGCTTTCCTCCGGCGGGCTTCACTTCCCCGGTGACAGCGCGCAGGAGCGTGCTTTTTCCGGAGCCGTTTTCCCCGATGACACAGAGGTAATCCCCGCGTCCGAGGGTGAAATTCACGTTTTCCGCCGCCGTATGCCCGTCAAAAGCAAGAGTCACACGTTCGGCGGTAATAAGATTGTCTGTCATAAGGCTGTTCCTTTTAATTTACATTCAGAGCGATTTTCAGGTTTTCCGCATTTTTCCGCATGATATCCGCATAGGTAATACCGGATTCGAACTCCGCTTTGCTGACGTTGTGTGCGGAGTGGAATTCGAGGATGTCCGCATCGGTTTCCCGTGCAACGGCTTCGGCGGTCTTCCGGTCGGAAAATTCGATGGAGAACACGGCGGTACTGCCTGTTTCTTCCACCCGTTCGATGAGGGTATTGATGACGGAAAGCGACGGTTCAACTGCGGAGGAACAGCCGTCGAATGCCGCGCAGTAGTTCAGTCCGTATTCTTCGGTGAAATAGCGGAACGGGAAGCGGTCGGCAAAAATGACGGTATCCTGCACGGACGCTTCAACCGTCCGGCGGATGTCCGCGTCGATGTCGAGCAATTCGGCAATGTAGGCGTTTCTTGCGTCCCAGTCGAATTCAAACCCTTCGGCGACCCGCAGAACTCCTTGCTGGATCCCATCCATGATCGTAATCGCGTTCGGGATGCTCGTCCAGACATGTTCGTCGGTCTCGTGATGATGTCCGTCGTCCGCGGAATGTTCGTGTTCATGCCCGCTTTCCGTGCCTGCGGTGATGTACGTTTCCACAAGGTCGAGCGCACGCACCTGCACTACGTCCGATGCTCCCGCCGCTTCGAGAACGTCCGGTACCCATTCCTCTCCTTCGCCGCCGACGTACACAAAGACGTCCGTTTCGGCGAGAAGAGCGATATCCTCGAGGGTAGCTTCGAAATCGTGGGATTCCGAGCCGGGGGACAGCAGCATCCGCACATCGCAGGAATCGCCGCAGACGGCACGTGCGAAGTCGTACAGAGCAAAATTGGTCGCGACAACGGTGATCTTTCCGTCGTTCGCAATGGAATTGCTGCCGCAGGACATGAACGTTCCGCAGAGCAGAACGGCAAGCAGTCCGATGATAATACGTCTGAATTTAATCATGATAATGTTCCTCTTCGCTGGAATGGATGTTCTCACCGGTACATTCTCCGCAGAGACCGTAGATGACGGTCTGTCCGCAGTCGACCGTGAAGGCGTGTTCGTTTTTGAAATGTGCGAGGATCTCCTTCATGAACGCGCAGTCCATGTGGATCAGCTGCCCGCATCCGCGGCATTTGAGGTGAATGTGCAGAGCACATTCGGACGCATTGAACTGATAATGCGCGCTTTCGCCGCTGCCTCCGGTAAATTTTTTCAGTTTTCCTTCGTTTGTGAGAGTCGAGAGCGCACGGAAAATGGTAGCTTCCCCTGCGTCCACCTGTCCGACGAGGTCACGCGCGGAGAAGCAGCGGTCGCGGTGTTCGTCGAAAAACCGCAGGATCTCGTCGCGCTGTCTGGTACGATAGGTCGTTTTTTCTGCCATGAACGGTTCACCTGATAAAAAATATTCTTTCCGTGGAAAACTTTTTTCAAAAAAAGTTTTCCACGGACCCCTTTCAAAAAACTTCAGAACAAAAAAATATCAATTATGTCTGTGCAATTTTCAAGGTTTTGAATTTAAAAATGATAATCAATTTCAAATTTGAATTATACCACAAAAGTCCCGCTGTGTCAATGTTACAATTCCGACAAGACTCGCCCCTTGACAGGTTTTTGTTTCTGTGATATGATACATACACATCCAAAAATTACATATTATATAAGGAGCATTTCCATGCCGTACATTGAAATCAAGACCAACACCTCCATTCCGAAGGACACCGAAGTTTCCATTAAGTCGAAAATCGCAGCCGTTCTGACCGCCGCTTTCCCGTCGAAGACCGAAAACTGGCTCATGCTCGACTTCACCGACAGCAGCCGCATGTACTTCGGCGGCAAGGACGATCCCTGCGCAATGGTACAGATCGCCCTCTTCGGTAAAGGAAACACCGCCGGCTTCGACAAAATGACCGACGGCGTCTGTACCCTTCTCGAATCCGAACTCGGTATCCCCGCCGACCGCATCTACGTCAAGTACGAAGAAGTCTCCCACTGGGGCTGGAACAACAGCAATTTTTAAGAAAGGGGGACGCCGGGGAAAAACTTTTTAAAAAAAGTTTTTCCCCAGACCCCTTTTCAAAAACTTTCAATCTATTATAGAAACGAGGATAAGTGCATGGCTAACTTTACTCATATTGAACCGTCTGCGATCACCGACAATACTGTGAAGATGATCGGGGACGACTGGATGCTGATTACATCCGCAAACGATACCGAAGAAACGGTCTGCGGTACCGATTATAACACAATGACCGCAAGCTGGGGCGGCATGGGCGTTCTCTGGGGACGTCCGGTGGTGTTTGTCTTCATCCGTCCGCAGCGCCACACCTTCCCCTTCACCGAAGCAAACGACCGCATGACGCTGTCTTTCTTTGACGAATCGTACCGTCCCGCGCTGTCCTACTGCGGCAAGTTCAGCGGACGCGATGTGGACAAAGCGAAGGAATGCGGTCTTACAGCCGCTGCCGACCGGAACGAAAACGGCCGCGCCGTCTGGTTCGACGAAGCGCGTCTCGTCATCAAGGCGAAGAAACTTTACGCCGAATGGATCAAGCCCGAATCCATGACCGATCCCGCACCCATGTACACCTATGCGAACGGTGATTTCCACAAGATGTATGTGTGTGAAATCACAGATGTTCTCGTAAAAGAAGCGTAAATTTGTCATTTTGTACAAAAAACACCTCAAATATACTACATCCGGAACAACAAAAAAATCGCCAACCTCTATTGCAATTCCGTGGAAATTGATGTATAATAACGGGGTAGGACTTTGTTAAGTTTGACCAAACATCACCCGAATCCCATAAAACCTTTGTATAAAACATTGTTTTGACTATTTTCAGTCCGAAAAAGGTTTTTCGGAGGGGTTCGGGGAATCCTTTTTCCCAAAAAAAGGGTTCCCCGAGAAAACATGATTCTTATATACATACATAAAGGAGTTCCCCAAATGGCAGCAATCAACACCAAGAGCATTCGTAACGTTGTTCTGCTCGGTCACGGTGGTTCCGGTAAGACCTCCATCGCCGAAGCAGCATTATATCTCACCAAGGCTACCGACCGTCTCGGCAAGACCACCGCTGGTAATACCGTATGCGACTACGATCCCGAAGAAATCAAGAGAGGTTTCTCCCTTAATCTTTCCATCGCTCCCGTAATGTGGAACGACATCAAGATCAACTTCATCGACACCCCCGGTTTCTTCGATTTCGCAGGCGAAGCTGACGCAGCGGTTCGTGTTGCTGACGCAGCGGTTATCGCGCTCGACGGCAAGGCCGGCGCTGAAGTCGGTGCAGAACTCGGCTGGGACAAGGCTCAGGAAGCCGGCATTCCCTGCGCATTCTTCGTAAACAAGTGCGACGACCCGGACGCTGATTTCGACAAGGTATTCGACGAACTTCACGAAAAGTTCGGTACCGCTGTCTGCCCGGTTCTCGTTCCCGTCAAGAACGGCAAGAACGTAACCTTCCTCAACCTCATCAAGAGAGTTGCTTACACTTTCGACGACAAGGGTGCACGCAAGGAAGCGGAATTCACCGCAGATCAGGAAGCGATTGCTGAAAAGTATACCGATACTCTCAACGAAGCTCTCGCTCAGACCAGCGAAGAACTCCTTGAACAGTACTTCGACACCATGGAAATCAGCCAGGAACAGGCAATCGAAGCTCTCCACACCGGTCTGATCGACGGCTCCATCGTTCCCGTATTCAGCGGCTGTGCTACCAACCTCTGGGGTATCAACTTCCTCCTCGAAACCATCGCTGATTCCTTCCCGCGTCCGACCGCAAAGAAGGTTGAAAAGGTCATCGACGGCGACGACTTCAAGGATATGCCCATCGACGGCGAAGGCGAATGCGCAATCTTCGTATTCAAGACCATCGCTGACTCCTTCGGTAAGATGTCTCTCTTCAAGGTTATGTCCGGTACTCTTACCAACGACCTTACCCTTACCAACAACAACACCGGCGCGCAGGAAAAGATGGCTCACATCTACACCCTCCGCGGCAAGAAGCAGACCGAAGTTGACGCTCTCGCTTGCGGTGACATTGGTATGATTTCCAAGCTTACCAACACCAATACCAACGACACTCTCTCCGCTTCCACCGAATTCGAATACAAGAAGATCGCGTTTGCTCATCCTTACATGACCATGGCTATCACCCCGGCTGCAAAGGGCGACGAAGACAAGATCTCCACCGGTATCACCAAGATTCTCGAAGAAGACCCGACTCTCGTATACGAAAACAACGCAGAAACCAAGCAGATGACCATCTCCGGTATGGGCGACATGCAGCTTGACATCGTTGTTTCCAAGCTGAAGAGCCGTTTCGGCACCTCCGTTGTTCTCGACACCCCGAAGATCGCATACCGCGAAACCATCAAGGGTTCCTCCGACGTTGAAGGTAAGCACAAGAAGCAGTCCGGCGGTTCCGGTCAGTACGGTCACGTTAAGATGAGATTCTCCCGCGGCGAAGACGAAGGTCTTACCTTCACTCAGTCCGTTGTCGGCGGTACCGTTCCGAAGAACTTCTACCCCGCAGTAGAAAAGGGTCTCCTTGAAGCAATGACCAAGGGTGTTCTCGCCGGCTACCCGGTAGTTAACCTCGCAGCTGACCTGTACGATGGTTCCTACCACCCGGTTGACTCCAACGAAATCTCCTTCAAGCTCGCAGCTCGTCTCGCATACAAGGAAGGTCTCCCGAAGGCTAAGCCGATCCTTCTCGAACCGATCGGATCCCTCAAGGTTACCGTTCCGGACTCTCTCGTCGGTGACGTTATCGGCGACCTCAACAAGAGACGCGGTCGTGTCCTTGGTATGAACCCCTGCGACAAGGCTGGTTATCAGGTAGTTGAAGCAGACGTTCCGAAGGCAGAAATGACCGACTACACCATCGCTCTCCGCGCTATGTCCCAGGGCCGCGGCAAGTACGACTTCATCGTAGACCGTTACGAAGAAGTTCCCGCTGCAGTTGCTCAGAAGGTCATCGCTGAAGCTAAGGTTGAAGATGACGAATAATAATTGAATTTTCGTGGGGAAACCTTTTTGCAAAAAGGTTTCCCCACACCCTTTCCAAAAAACTTTAAACAAATTGGACATACAAAGAAAGTGCAAATTTGAAGGAACAAAATTTCTGCTGGTTTTACAGAAGTTTTATAACTTCAAATCTGCACTTTCTTTGTCGTACTTATTCGTTTTAAAGTTTTTGAAAAGGGGCTCGGGGAGAAACTTTTTCCAAAAAGTTTCTCCCCGAGAAATATCATTCCTTTTCCCAAGTAAAATCCGACGACAGCAGCCGTACGCAGTCCTTGCTGACCATCAGCATGCCGCCGGAACAGCTGGCACGGCGGATGATGTTGTCCTCCGTATAGACGCGGCATTCACCGGATTTCAGCGCGGTCACGAACGGGATATGTCCCGCAAGTACCGCGAGTTCGCCTTCGATCCCGCGGACGGAGATCTGCACGGCCTCTCCGTCGTAGCGCATGCCGTCCGGGGCAGCGATCTGCAGTTTGAAAGTATTCATACTTCCCTCCTGACTGCGTTACGCTCTCTTCGCATTTTCAAACGCTTCGTCGATACTTCCGACATACAGGAACGCACTTTCCGGAAGAGCGTCACATTCGCCGTTGATGATCGCACGGAACCCGCGAACGGTTTCCTTCAACGGAACGTATTTCCCCGGGTTGCCGGTGAACTGTTCCGCGACACTGAAGGACTGCGACAGGAAACGCTGAATCTTTCGCGCACGGGAGACGGTCTGCTTATCCTCTTCGGACAGTTCGTCAATCCCCATGATGGCGATGATATCCTGCAGTTCGTTGTAGCGCTGGAGGATCCGCTTCACCGCCATTGCGACCTGATAATGTTCCTCTCCGACCACTTCGGGTGTGAGAATACGGGAGGTGGATTCGAGCGGGTCGACCGCCGGATAGATGCCCTGCGACGCGATGGCACGGCTCAGAACCGTGGTAGCATCGAGGTGAGCGAACGTAGTCGCCGGAGCGGGGTCAGTCAGGTCGTCCGCAGGGACATAGACCGCCTGAATGGACGTGATGGAACCCTGCTTGGTGGAGGTGATGCGTTCCTGCAGTGCACCCATTTCGGTTGCAAGAGTCGGCTGATAACCGACGGCGGACGGCATACGTCCGAGAAGTGCGGACACTTCGGAACCCGCCTGTGTGAAGCGGAAAATATTGTCGATAAAGAGAAGAACGTCCTGTCCTTCGCGGTCGCGGAAGTATTCCGCCATCGTCAGACCGGACAGACCGACGCGCATTCTCGCTCCCGGCGGTTCGTTCATCTGCCCGTACACAAGCGCGGTCTTGGCAAGAACGCCGGATTCCTCCATTTCGTTGTACAGGTCGTTCCCTTCACGGGTACGTTCGCCGACGCCGGTGAAGACGGAAATACCGCCGTGTTCGGTAGCAATATTATGGATCAATTCCATGATAAGAACGGTTTTGCCGACGCCGGCACCGCCGAACAGCCCGATCTTACCGCCCTTTGCATACGGGCAGATAAGGTCGATGACCTTGATGCCCGTCTCGAGGATCTCCGTGGAGGTCGCCTGATCCTCGTACGCCGGAGCGGGACGGTGGATCTCCCAGCGTTCCGCCGATTCGGGTGCGGGCTTTTCATCCACAGGTTCGCCGAGCACATTGAAGATGCGTCCGAGCGTCTCGTTGCCGACAGGAACGGAAATCGCGCGTCCGGTGTCGATCGCCTTCGTTCCGCGAACCAGACCGTCCGTCGAGCTCATCGCGATACAGCGCACGACATTGTCGCCGACATGCTGTGCGACTTCCGCGGTCAGCTTCCGTCCGCCGGTCTCGATTTCGAGCGCCGACAGAATTTCGGGAAGCACACCTTCCTCAAAGCGAACGTCAATGACCGGTCCCTTGACTTCCGTCACACGCCCGATGTTATATTTTTCTGTTGACATATATAAACTCCAATATCAAACCAAACTATATATTTTTATCCAGTCCAAAGATTTTTGGAAGGGGTCCGGGGAAACCTTTTTGCAAAAAGGTTTCCCCGGCGCTTTCCCCTCAGGCATTCGCGCCTGCGACGATTTCGGTGATTTCCTGCGTGATTGCGCTCTGTCTTGCCTGATTGTACTTGAGACTCAGATTGTCGAGCATTTCGTCCGCATTCTTTGTCGCGGCATCCATCGCGGTACGGCGTGCGGCAAGCTCGGACGCGAACGATTCGCAGACCGACGAGTACAGCACTCCGGCGATGTATTCCGGGATCAAAGCGGCCAGAACCGCTTCTGCAGAGGGTTCGTATTCCACGGAAACGGACGGTTTCGTTTCGTCCGCTCCTTCTTTCTGAAGCGGAAGCAGGTGCGTCATATTCGGATTCTGCGTCAGCATCGAGACAAATTCCGTGGAAATCAGGCGGACTCCGCCGATCTCACCACGGTCGTACATGTCGCGGATGAGATACGCCGCGCGGGAACATCCGTCAGAAGTCATATCCTCGCAGGATGTGAACTCCTTCGTGACCACAGTGCGTTTCTTCCCCGAATAATAATCCACGGCGCGTTTGCCGACCGGCAGAACTATATCGTTTTCTTTCATCATAACGGCCGACGAACGGAAAATGTTGTTGTTGTACCCGCCCGCGAGACCGCGGTCACCGGCAACGATGATATACAGAACCGGCAGGGATGCGTCCCTTGCCTTCGAATACATCGTTTTCGCCGAAGACAGATCCGCAAATGCATCCAGCATAACCGACCGGTAGAAGCGGGACTGTTCCATTTTCGCCGTCGCGCGCTTGATTTTCGAGGACGCCACCAATTCCATCGCCTTGGTGATGTGTCGGGTCGACTCCACGCTCTTGATCCGCGCGCGGATCGCTTTTATGTTAGCTCCCATGGCCGTTCCTCAATCAATAGCGTTCCCGGAACTTTGCCGTGAACTCGGTCAGCGCGGTGTCAAGCAGCGCGTTGTCCTCGTCCGTCAGCAGACCCGTTTCCGCGATACGGCGCATCAGTTCGTCGTATTTGTTCGGCAGGAATTCGTACAGTTCCTTTTCGTATTCCCTGACGTCTTCGACGGCAATGTCCTTGAGATAATCGTTGATGACCGCGTAAATGATCGCAACCTGCAGTTCAACCCGCACCGGAGCGTTCTTGTCCTGCTTCAGAATCTGCACGATGCGTTCGCCCTGTGCCAGACGCGCCTTGGTGTCCGCGTCGAGATCGGAGCCGAACTGTGCGAACGCCTGCAGTTCGCGGTACTGCGAATACAGCAGCTTGAGACGGCCCGCAACCTTCTTCATCGCCTTGATCTGCGCATTGCCGCCGACACGGGATACGGAAATACCGGGGTTGACCGCCGGGATAATGCCCGCGTGGAACAGTTCGGTCTCGAGGAAGATCTGACCGTCCGTGATGGAAATAACGTTGGTCGGGATGTACGCCGAAACGTCACCCGCCTGTGTTTCAATAATCGGAAGTGCGGTGATAGAACCGCCGCCGTATTCCGGAGCTACACGTGCCGCGCGTTCGAGCAGACGGGAGTGCAGGTAGAAGACGTCGCCCGGGTAAGCTTCGCGTCCCGGCGGACGGCGGATGAGCAGGGACATCGCGCGGTATGCGACCGCGTGCTTGGAAAGGTCATCGTACACGATGAGGACGTCCTTTCCCTGCGCCATAAAGTATTCCGCGATGGCACAGCCGGAGTACGGGGCGATGTACTGAAGCGGTGCCGATTCGGACGCGGATGCCGATACGATCACCGTATAGCGGTCCGCGCCGGCACGCTTGAGGGTCTCGGCGAGGTTCGCAACGGTGGAATTTTTCTGACCGATTGCGACATACACGCAGAGAACGTCCTTGTCGTGCTGGTTCAGGATGGTGTCGATGGCAATGGTGGTCTTACCGGTCTGACGGTCGCCGATGATCAGCTCGCGCTGACCGCGGCCGATCGGGATCATCGCGTCGATCGCCTTGATGCCGGTCTGAAGCGGCACGGAAACGCTCTTGCGCTTGATGATGCCCGGCGCTTCGGACTCGATCGGACGGCGTCCGGCGGCGTCGATGGGACCTTTGCCGTCGATGGGTTCGCCGAGCGCATTGACAATGCGTCCGAGCATTGCGTCGCCGACGGGAACCGAAACAACGTTGCCGGTACGCTTGACCGGTGAACCTTCGCGGATGTCCTGCGAGTCGGTGAGGAGAACGATCGAAACGGTGCTCTCCTCAAGGTTCATTGCCATGCCGAATGAACCGTCTTCGAATTCGACCAGCTCGTTCGCCATGCAGTTATCCAGCCCGAACGCGGTCGCAATGCCGTCACCGACGGTAACGACCGTGCCGGTTTCCGCTTCATCGGTCTTGTTCCGGTAATTTTTTATCTGACTTTTAATAATACTGCTTATTTCTTCGGGACGAAGTTCCATGGTATTACTCCATATTTATAAAATGGGGGACAGCGCCGGTTCTCAGAGTACGGCGCCTGCCAGAGAATTCGCGATCGTTTTCAGTTTCGCACGGGCAGTGTCGTCGAGGAGGCGGTTGTCAAAGGATAGCCGGATGCCGCCGAGCAGGTCGGGCGTGACCACACAGGTCAGCTCGATTTTCTTTCCGGTACGCGCTTCCAGACGTGCGGTCAGCTTTTCCCGCTGACCGTCCGTAAGCGGAACGGCGCTTTCCGCCTTCGCGCGGATGATGCCGCGGTGCTGGAAATACCGACGTTCGTATTCGTCGAAGCAGTCGGGAAGCTCATACGCACTGCCGCGCTCTACCATAATCCTGACGAAGTTCACCAGATAGGGATGAACACGTCCGTCGAGCGCTTCCTCCACGAGTCCGACGCGTTCCGACTTCGGAATGCCGGGCGTGGTAAGCAGACGGAGGTATGCAGGCTCAAGGATCCCGCGCAGAACGCGCGTTTCCGCAAGCAGAGTTTCCTCCAGTCCTTCGTCGATCGCCAGCTCAAACAGACCGCCGCCGTATTCTTTTACTATTTCTTTCATATCGTGTTCCTGTCAAATGCGCACACTCAGAGATTTTCGATAAACGAGTCGATCAGTTCGCGGTGGTCGTCCTCGTTGATCTCGCGCTGCACAATCGTTTCCGCGATCTGCACGGAAATTTCGGAAATTTCGTTTTTGAGGTCGTTCATCGCCTTCTTCTTTTCCTGGGCAATGTCGGCGTCGGCCTTCTTCAGGGTTTCCTCTGCCTTGCGGTTTGCATTTTCGATGATCTCGTCGCTGCGGCGTTCGGCACGCGCGGACGCTTTTTTGAGGATCGTTTCCGCTTCGGCGTCGGCCGCATCGAGCTTTGCCTCGTATTCGGTCTTATCCTTCAGCGCAGCGTCCTTCGCTTCTTCCGCGTCGCGGTACAGCTCGTCCACCTGATTCTGACGATCCGCGAGAACCTTCTTCACACGATCAAACAGGAATTTTTTGACGATCCATGTGAGAATGAGCAGGTTCCCGACGGTAGCGAACATGTGCCATACGTTCAGCGAGATCAGCTCAAGGTATTCATTACTCATGCTTCTATCTCCTTACACTTGCAGAAGGCAAGGAAATCAGAGCTTGCCGATGAAGAGATTCGGTGCGAGAAGCATCAGCAGAAGACCCATAACGAAACCGTAAATACCGGTGGTTTCCGCGATTGCACAACCCATGATCATCGTGGAAGTAACCGAACTCTTACATTCCGGCTGACGTCCGATGGCTTCGCACGCCTTACCTACGGCATAACCTTCACCGATACCGGGGCCGATACCGGCGATCAGGGAAAGACCGGCACCGATTGCACATCCTGCCATAATAATTGCCTTTGCATTTGCAAGTTCCATAATAGTTTTACTCCTTGTACATAGTTTAATTTTTACAGATTTGATTTTGTCTTATTCATCCGCCGATGCGGCGTTGGCGATATAGAGCATCGTCAGCATGGAGAAAATGAACGCCTGCATGCACGAGCTGAACAGGTCAAAGTAAACCGACAGAACGGCGGGAATACCGACCTGCAGGAACGGGATCTTGCCGAGAATGCCGGGCAGCCAGCCGAACAGCAGTGTGGACGCGGATGCCAGCGCGGCGTAAACGAGGGTCGAAATGACCACACCGGAGACGATGTTGCCGAAGTGACGGAACGCCATCGAAACGGGGGTTCCCAGTTCGGAGAGAATATTGAACGGGGTAAAGAGCGCAAACGGTTCCGTGTAGCCCTTGAGGTAGCCGAGGAAACCGGATGTTTTGATCTTGGTATAGGTAATCATGCAGAAAATGAGGATTGCCCAGCCCGCGATGGTATTGAGGTCCGCCGTCGGAGGATACATGCCGAGCAGGGACGACAGCGACGAGAACGCCGACAGTCCGAGAATCGCGCAGATAAACGGCGCGTAGTACGTAAAGCGCTCGCCCATATTTCCGGAAACCAGTCCCGTTACCTTTTCCACAATCCATTCCGCAATGATCTGCCGCTTTGACGTCGGGCGAACCTTGAGGTCATGCGTCAGAACGAGGCAGAGAATCGTAATGGCCAGCATGACAATCCAGGAATTCACCTGCGTTTCCGTGATCGGAATTCCGCCGAAAATCGGGATTTCAAAGAAAATTTTCGCACCAGTGATGCTGATACTGTCCATTTCAGGCCTCACTTCCCTTCTGTATTGTTATCTTTTGTTTTTGAAAATCCGCCGACAAATTTCTCGAATTCGTCGGTTTCCTCTTCGTCGTCTTCCCACTTGACATAGTTATCGGGATTTTCTTCCGGAGGATTCTTCCGGTTCCGGATATTCTGCACGATCCCGCGTACAAAAATGACGATGCGCGGGTAGAACACCGACGCGATGACCGGAACCCAGTGAATCTGTTCCAGCACGATCGACGCCCCCATCACGACCAGCATGACGACCGAGCGTGTGACATATGACTGCTTCATCTTCAGCTTCGCCGTCACTTCATCTCCGGTGGAAATCGCCTTTGTCAGCGTGTTCGACATGACGAAGAAATTCCCCACGGTCAGCACATAACCGACCAGACAGCCGAGCACAACCGTGACATCAAATTTCCTGAGAAGAACGAACACCAGCGCGACGACTGCCGTACAGATCAGGCTGCCGAGTGCCATATAGCCGGTTTCCTTCTTCACAATCGGATCAATTTTCATAAGTGAAATTTACTCCAGTTTCTGCGGATCTTCCTGCTCCCCTTCCGTTTCCGTCGGGATATGCCATGCTTCGTTCGGGTCACGTTTCGGAGTAAGCGGCGGATATTCGGCGGCCTTTTTCGCGTCCCGCCGTTCCTCCTCACGGAGAAATACCCGGATCGACCGGTATGCGCCGCATCCCGCGCTGATCAGTCCGACGATCATCGCCGTGATCAATACCCATTCCCCCAGTCCGAACCGGTTTCTCAGCCAGACGGCGAACAGAATACATACAATGAGCGGCGTCACCACGGAAATTCCGAATCCGGCAACACCTCCGATGCGTCCCAGCGCATTCATGATTTCGCGGAAATTATTCTGATTCTTCATACTATATGAATCCCGTTTTTCTCCCGGTTCATACGGAAATCTCAGGAAATTTCATTACTTTTGTGAAAAACTCTCTTCACACTTTGTTCATCTGCAAATAAGCGAAAAGGGAGACGTTGACCGTCTCCCCCACGTATTGTTTTTTCTATGTTCAAACTCAGTCAGCGAGTTCGTTGAGCATTGCGTAGTTCTTTTCGAATTCTGCCTTCTTTGCAGCGATGAACGCTTCCATTTCAGCGAGCTGTTCTGCGGTGTATGCGTCGGTCATACCCGGCTTGAGGGTACCCTTGTACATACGGTCGAGAACCTGGGACCAGCGGATGCCGCAGGTGGTGATTTCACCGGCACGTTCCACGATGATGAGGTCGGAGTTGCCTGCGAGAAGTTCGTCAACGGCACGTACGCCCATCTTGGTAGCGAGGAGACGGTCAGCGAGAGTCGGGGAACCGCCGCGGACGGTGTGAGCGAGACGGCAGAACTTGGATTCAACCCAGAGTCTGTCGTTGCCTTCCTTTTCCGCGAGATCCTTGGTGATGGCGGTGATCTTCTTTGCGAGTTCTTCGCCGAGGGTCGGGAATGCTTCGGATACGATGATGAGGAAGCCTCTCTTGCCTTCGCGGCGGAGACGGATCACCTTATTGATGCAGGCTTCTTCGTCAAACGGAGCTTCCGGAATGACAGCGGCAACTGCGCCGGATGCGATGGCGGTGTTGAGGGTGATGTCGCCCGCGCCGCGGCCCATAACTTCAACAACGTTGAGACGAGCATGGGATTCGCAGGTGTCACGGAGGCGGTCAACGTTTTCGATAACGGTGGTCATCGCGGTGTTGAAGCCGATGGTGTTGTCGGACGCGGTGATATCGTTGTCGATGGTGCCGGGAACGCCGATGGTCGGGATGCCGCGTACGGACAGGTCGGTTGCACCGCGGAAGGTGCCGTCACCGCCGATGGCGATCACGCCGTCGATGTCGTGCTTCTTGAGGGTAGCGATTGCCTTCTGCATGCCTTCTTCTTCCTTGAATTCAAGGCAGCGGTCGGAATACAGGAACGTACCGGAAAGCATGATCTTGTTGGATACTTCACGGTTGGTGAGTTCGATCATTTCGTCGTGGATCATACCGCGGTAACCGCCGATAATACCCATAACCTGCACGCCGCGTGCATTGGCCGCTCTGGTAACCGCTCTTACTGCAGCGCTCATACCCGGAGCGTCACCGCCGGAGGTAAGAACACCGATTTTTCTGAATTTCTGTGCCATATTTATAACACCTTTCTATGGTTAAGTTAAAATCGTTCCATATTAAATATTGTAATACAAATCCACCAAAAAATCAAGTGTTTTTTGGGATATTTTCACTTTCCCCCTTGCTTTCTGCCGGTTTAAGAAGTATAATTACAGGTAATCGGTTTTCGTTATAACAAAGCAGAAATATGCCCCGAAAGGAACACCATCATGCGAATTGTCGTAAAAGTAGGAACATCCACCCTTGCCCACCAGACGGGTCAGCTCAACATCCGCCACATGGAAGAGCTGTGCAAAGTGCTTGCGGATATCAAGAACGCGGGAGACGAAGTGATCCTTGTTTCCTCCGGCGCGATCGGAATGGGGATGGGAAAACTGCATCTCCGCGAACGCCCGAAAACCCTTCCCGAAAAGCAGGCGGCCGCCGCCGTCGGGCAGTGCGAGCTGATGTACACGTACGACAAGCTGTTTTCCGAATACAACCACACCGTTGCGCAGATCCTGCTGACCGGCAGTGACGTCCGCGACGAACACCGCCGCACCAACTTTATCAACACAATGGAACGTCTTCTCGAACTCTCGACGCTCCCGGTCATCAACGAAAACGATACCGTAGCGACGGATGAAATCGTCATCGGTGACAACGACACCCTGGCAGCCATCGTCGCCGTCCACTGTCACGCGGATCTGCTGATCCTTCTCTCCGATATCGACGGACTGTACACCGCAAATCCGCGCACCGATCCCGATGCAACGCTGATTCCCGTCGTCACGGAAGTTACGTACGAAATGATGGCGTCGGCGGGCGGCAACGGAAGCGGCTCCGCCATCGGCACGGGCGGCATGCAGACCAAGCTCACGGCGGCAGTCAATGTCATGAACGCCGGCTGCGACATGGTCATCGCAAACGGCAAAAATCCCTCCATTCTTTACGATATTCTCGAAGGCGGAGCCGTCTGTACCCGATTTGTGGGAAAACGATGAAAATCGCCTCGTATAATCTCTGGGAATCCGATGCGGGAATGCCGGAGCGGCTCTGTCAGATTACAGCGGAACTCGCCGCCGTTCAGGCGGACATTTTCTGTCTGCAGGAAGTCAGCCGGCCGATTTTTGAAAAACTTGCATCGGATTATCCGGCATCTCACCTCAACGAATCCGCCGGAACCGCCATTCTCAGTCGGTATCCGCTGAGCGATATTACGGATTCCGAATTCGCGGTATCCGCAGCGGTATCTCATGGCGGCAGTTCTTTCCGGATCGTCTGCCTGCATCTTCCCTGGAAGCACGCATCCGAGCGCGAACATGCGATTGTGCGGCTTGTCCGCGAAAATGAAACCGTTTCCACCGACTATACCCTGTTTGCAGGAGATTTCAACTGTACGGAGCAGTCGTCCGTCCACCGGTTTCTCATGGGAGAACAATCCCTGTACAATACGGACGCCTTTTTCTTCGATCTTGCGGAAGCATGGTCGGAAATCACCGGAAAGCCTGCGGATGTGACGCTCGATTTCCGTAACAATCCCCGCTGGGGAATCATCGATCCTCCGGACACCATCCAGAAAAGCGTCCGCTATGACCGGATCCTTCTGAAAAATCCCTATCCTCAGGAATTCCCTGTCCTGCGTTCATTCGAACGGTTCGGAACGGAAGCCTCCCCCATAACTCATCTGTGTGCAAGTGACCATTACGGCGTCGCTGTCAACCTTATTTTTCCCATTTTATCCGTATAAAGTTTTTTGAAAGGGGACGAGACTTACTTCGTAAGTCTCCGGAGAAAACGTTTTCCAAAAAAGTTTTCCCCGAGAAACTATATTTTATGAAAACCACACTTGAAATTATGAAAGAAACCGCAGCGGTCAAAACATCCATCATGACCGCGCCTACCGAAGATAAAAACCGCATCCTCACCGCGATGGCGGATCGCCTCGTCGAAGCTGCCGACGACATCCTCGCCGCGAATGCGCTCGACATGGCGGACGCCGAAGGACGTCTCTCCACGGTCATGCTCGACCGGCTGAAGCTGACGGAAGCTCGCATTCAGGGCATGGCGGACGGCATCCGCGAAGTCGTGAAGCTGCCCGATCCCGCGTGGCAGATAACGGAATCCCACACCCGCGCGGACGGTCTTGAAATCACAAAGACCTGTGTTCCGCTCGGTGTGATCGCGATCATTTACGAAAGCCGTCCGAACGTCACCTCCGACGCAGCGGCGCTCTGCATCAAGTCCGGCAACGCGGTCATTCTCCGTTCCGGCAAGGATGCCTATCGTTCGTCTGCGGCGATTGTCCGTGCGCTTCGTCAGGGATGCGCGGATGCGGGCTATCCGGAAGCACTCATAGGGCAGGCGGAAGACACCTCCCGCCAGAGTTCGCTCGACCTCATGAACGGCGTGGGATACGTCGATCTGCTCATCCCGCGCGGCGGCAAGGGGCTGATCAGCACCTGCGTCGAAAACGCGAAAGTACCGTGCATCGAAACGGGCACGGGCATCTGTCACCTGTACATCGACGAAACCGCCGACCTTGACATGGCGCTGAAGATCATCGAAAACGCTAAGACGAGTCGTCCGTCGGTCTGCAACGCGGCGGAAGTCTGCCTTGTGAATCGAAAAATCGCCGGCGAACTCCTTCCGAAGATGCGCGAACTTCTTGTGGAAAAGCGCACGGCGGAGGGCAAGATCCCGGTCGAACTGCGTCTTGACAAAACCTGCGCGGACATCATCGAAGGAACGCCCGCCGGTGAGAACGATTTTGACACGGAATTCCTCGACTACATCCTCGCCGTACGCGCGGTCGACAACGTAGACGAAGCAATCGCGCACATCTCTGCGCACTCGACGCACCACAGCGAAGCGATCGTGACCCGTAACGACGCTGCGGCAGACAAATTCGTGCGCGGCATCGACAGTGCGGCCGTCTACGTCAACGCCAGCACCCGCTTCACGGACGGCGGTGAATTCGGTCTCGGCTGCGAAATGGGCATCTCCACCCAGAAGCTCCACGCGCGCGGCCCGATGGGACTCCGCGAACTCTGCACCTACAAATACGTCGTCCGCGGGGACGGGCATGTGAGATAACAGGAGATTCTCGGGGAAAAACTTTTTGAAAAAAGTTTTTCCCCGAACCCCTTTTCAAAAACTTTTGGACTGGGGATATAGGACAAAGTCTGTGCAAATTGTTCGTTGAATCTGCACAAACTGCATTTGATTTGTTTGTTTAAAGTTTTTTGAAGATGGGGGTCCGTGGAAGAAATTTTTTGCAAAAAATTTCTTCCACGGGAAATCCCCGAAAAGGAGATTCTATGTATACTGCGGGATTTATCGGGATTGGAAACATGGGCGGTGCGTTGATGACGGCGGCTGCCAAAAAGCTTGGTTCCGATTTTATGGTTTGTGATTTTGACCAAAAGAAAGTGGCGGATGCTGTGGAAAAGTACGGATGTGTGTTCGGTACGGCGGCGCAGATTGCGCGGGACTGCCGGTACATTTTCCTCGGAGTGAAGCCGCAGATGGCGGAGGACGCCTGCCGTGATCTGATCGCACCGTTGGCAGAACGCACGGGCAAGCCGGTTATCGTTTCCATGATGGCAGGGCTGACGACCGACACCGTCCGGAAATTCTGCGGCGGGGATTACAAAGTGATCCGCATCATGCCGAACATCGCGGCAGCGGTCGGGGAATCCATGACGCTCTGCACGTCCACGGACAATGTGAAAGAAGACGAAATGGAAAAATTCCTTGATTTCATGTCGGAATCCGGAAAATTCGACCGGATTCCCGAAAAGCTGATCGACGCGGGCATGGCATTGTCCGGCTGCGGTCCGGCGTTTGTGTGCCTGTTCATCGAAGCACTTGCGGACGGCGCGGTCGCTTGCGGCGTTCCGAGAAAATCCGCGATGGAATACGCTGCACAGATGATCCTCGGCACGGTCACGCTGATGCAGGAAACAGGCAAGCATCCGGCGGTAATGAAGGACGAGGTATGCAGTCCGGCGGGCACAACCATTGCGGGTGTACGTACGCTGGAGGAACACGGATTCCGCAGTGCGGCAATGGAAGCGGTCATCGCAGCGTACGAAAAGACGAAGGCGCTGAAGTAAATGGAACATAAGGGAACCGTGCGGCTCGAGACGCCCCGCCTGATCCTGCGGAGGTTTGTCATCGAAGACTTTGAGCCGATGTACGAAAACTGCTGGAGCGATCACGATGTCTGGAAATGGACGAACTATGCCCCGATGAACACTCCGGAGGAAGTCCGGACGAACGCCAATATGTTCACGGAAAAGTGGCTTTCCTACGACAATCCGAAGCGTTACAGCTGGGCGATGGAACTGAAATCCACCGGTGACGTCATCGGACGGATGTTCGGCATGCACCCCGACGACGAACTCGGTCAGGTGGAGCTTGCCTATGAAATGGGAAAACCGTGGTGGAACCGCGGACTGATGACGGAAGCGGTGCGCGTCACGCTGGACTATTTCTTACGCGACGTCGGTCTGCAACAGGTGTATGCCTATCACGCAGACGCGAATCCGGCGTCCGGAAGGGTCATGCAGAAGTGCGGGATGGTGTATCAGCGGACAGTACCGCAGGGATGCAAATGCAACGGCGGTGTGTTCGACCGCGTGGAATATCTGCTGACCGCGGAGGAATATTTCCGTCAGACCAGTCAATAGCAAAACGAAAAGGACGATATCCATCCGATATCGTCCTTCTTTCATTCACAAAAGCTGTACCAGTGCCATATACAGTACCGTTCCGCCGAGAATCGACAGCAGCGTGCTGTGCTTCCACTTGTGCAGCAGCACCACCGCCGTGACCGCAACGGCTTCCGGGATTCCGTGCGTCCCGCCGGTGAACGATACACCCCTGAGGCAGTACACGATCAGCATTGCCATGATCGAATACGGCAGAACCTGCCCGAGATACAGCACCGCACCCGGCGTCTTTTTCCGGAACAGCAGGAACGGCAGAAACCGGATCCCCGCCGTCACCAGCGCAACGACTGCGATCATCCCAAGTACACGAAGATGTTCTCCCATACCGTCACGCTCCCTTCTCCGCCGTCCACGGCTTCAGCAGAAACAGCGCCGCCGTGATGCCGAGCATCGAGGGTATCAGGAAGCGGTCTGCCCCGAACATGAGCAGACAGATCACCGAAACCGCCAGTCCGACCACCGCCGCGAGATGATTCTTTGTCTTCTCCCACTGTTCGACGAAAATCACGACAAACAGTGCGGTCATCGAAAAATCAATGCCCTGTGTGTCAAACGTCAGAGCACTGCCGAGGATCCCGCCGAGCGTGCTTCCCGCCACCCAGTAGAACTGGTTGAACAGCGAAACGAGCAAATAATACCGCCGCCGGTCCACTTCGTCCGGAAGCTCCGGCGAGCAGACCAGAGAGAACGTCTCGTCCGTCAGCGCGAAAATGAGGTACGGCTTCTCCGCCCCCGTTTCCTTGTATTTATCAAGCATCGTAATGCCGTAGAACAGGTGCCGGATGTTCACCATCAGCGTCATCAGCGCAGTCGTAATCAGCGACGCACCGCCGGAAATGAGGTCAATTGCCACATACTGCATCGAACCCGCGTATACGGTCAGGCTCATCAGAAACGACCACCACCAGCCGTATCCCCTGCTCTGGAACAGGATTCCGAACCCCATTCCAAGCACCACATACCCCGCCATCACCGGCAGAGATGCGCGAAACGAATATCTCACAGTTTGTCTCATACTAAATTTTTTACATCCTCTTGTTCAAAAAGGTTTTGGAAGGGGGTGCGGGGGAAACCTTTTCCTCAAAAAGGTTTCCCCCGCAAAACAATATTCAATTAATCATCCAGAAGGATGTCTTCCCAGAGCTTTTCGTAGTAGGAACGGGTTTCAGCGTCGATGTCGTGGAAGTACTCGGTCTTCGGCTTGTTTTCTTCGGTAGGATAGAGGTATTCGTTGCCGTAGAGAGCGTAGTCGGGATTTTCAACAACAGCGGTGTTCGGGGAAGCATAACAGATGTATTCCGCATTCGCAAGAGCAACTTCGGGTTCGAGCATGAAGTTGATGTACATCAGAGCGGCTTCGTAATTCTGCGCATTCTTCGGGATGCAGAGAGAGTCAACGAAAATGTTCGTGCCTTCCTTCGGATAAACGAACGCGAGGTCGGGATTGTTTTCCGCCATGGTCAGGTAGTCGCCTGCATAGTACGGAGCGAGGGCGGCGTTTTCGCCTTCCATCTTGTTGAACACTTCGTCCATGACGCGCGCCTGAAGAACATTGTTCTGTTCCTTCAGCTTTGCGGCAGCCGCATCCCACGCCGCGTGATCGGTGGAGTTGATGTCGATGCCCAGGAGGAACTGCGCGATCGCAAACGCGTCACGCGGGTTGTTGAAGGTGAGGATGTTGTCTGCGTACTTCGCGTCCCACATCACGCTCCAGGAGTCGGGCGTACCTTCCACCATCGTGGTGTTGTAGATCAGACCGACCATACCGACGGAATAGGGTACGCTGTACTCGTTCGTCGGGTCAAAATAGAGATCACGGTAGTCGTCCGCGATGTACTTGTAGTTGTCGATCTTGGAATAATCGAGTTTCTGCACCATGTCTTCCTTGATGAGACGTTCGATCATGTAGTCGGAAGGAATCACGATATCGTACGAAACCGCTCCGGACTTGAGCTTCGCGTACATGGCTTCGTTGGATTCGAAATTCATATAGTTGACCTTGATCCCGGTCAGCGCTTCGAATGCGGCGTTGGTGTCAAAGGAACCTTCGCTGCCGTCGGAAATATATTCGCCCCAGTTGAACACATTGAGCGTGGTGCCGGCATATTCCTGTGAATAGGTACCGGTCGGATTTTCAAGAGTAATATTTTTTTCGCCGCAGGAGGTCATGCCGGCGGTAAGCATCAGGCAAACAGCAAAAAGAGCGCAGAATGTTTTTTTCATTGAGATTACTCCTTTTATAAAATAAAGTTTCTTGGGGAGGGACTTTTTACAAAAAGTCCCTCCCCAAACCCCTCTTCAAAAACTTTCAGACGATACGGGCAGACAAAGTCCGGTGCGGATCCGGAATACCGGACCGGATGTGCAGCCGACAAAAATCTTCTGCAACAAACACTCTGAACATACTTTGTTTCCCTATTCGTTTGAAGTTTTTTGGAAGGG
>JAFQFS010000169.1 GCA_017398585.1 Clostridia bacterium | reverse complement strand
TTTTGGACTGGGAAAGAGATAAAATATTAAGAGAGGTTTATAGTATCACAATGGATGCAAAGAAACAGAAGAAGCGGAAGATGCTGATCGGGATCATCGTGGTGACGCTGCTCGGCGCGCTGAGCTGGATCCTGCTCGAGAATCCGCAGGTTTTTGAAATCAGAACGAAGAACGACAAACCGACATCTATGTACTCGGATAAGCTGTACAGCTACAATTTCTATCCGACCGACTATGACCTCGATCCCACACAGGATGACCGGTACATGCAGTACGACCGCTATGTTTATTACAAGAACGGTGCGGTGTCACAGGCGATTCTCGAGGGAGAAGAAGACGACTACGGTCCGGCGGTGAAGTTCTTTACCGAATACTTCAAAACGGTTATTGCCGGAGATGCGGAAACGTATAACACCTACTTCACCGACCGCTATTACAAAGACAACAAGCCGTACGACCGGTTCGCGCCGCAGATGCTGTACAACATTGAGGTGGAACAGCTGAAGGAACAGACCAACGACGACGGGACGATGAACTGGGCGTTCAACGTTACCTATATGATCCACCGCAACGACGGTACGTTCCGCAACGACCTCGACAGCGACTCGTCGAAGAAGCTGTATTTTGAATTGATCGGCTATGCGGACGGGACGGTAAAGATCGACTATATCACATACTACAAACGGTAAATTATCAGGAGAACCATATGCCGCCGCTTTCCGTACTTATCAAGCCTGCGTCCGGTCTGTGCAATATGCGCTGCCGGTACTGCTTCTACAATGACGAAACCGATCACCGCGAAGTCGCTTCCTACGGGATCATGTCACAGGAGACTGCCGAAGTGCTGGTACGCCGCGTGTTCGATTATGCTTCGGGCCAGGTGACGTTCGCCTTCCAGGGCGGGGAACCGACCCTTGCCGGCGCGGATTACTACCGTGCGTTCACGGCGTTCGTGGAAACGTACAATACGAAAAAGATCCCCGTGGCGTACGCCATGCAGACGAACGGGTATCGCGTTTCCGACGAACTGTGTGAGATCCTGCGGGATCATAAATTTCTCGTGGGGGTGTCGCTGGACGGAAACAGTGCGGTGCATGACGAATCCAGACGGGATGCCGCCGGAGAGGGCACGTTCAAAAAAGTGAACGAGTCCATCCGGAAGTTCCGCGAATACGGGATCGATTACAATATTCTCACCGTCGTGACCGACTCGGTGGCGAAGAATATTTCGCAGATCTACAATTATTTCCGCAGTAAGAATTACAAATATCTGCAGTTTATCAAGTACATCGACGGACTGGAGTGCGGCGGGGATTCGTTTGCACCGTCGCAGAAGCGGTACGCAAATTTCCTGAAGACCGCGTTCGGGTACTATTACGATGATTTCATGGCAGGCAAATACACCAGCGTGCGCGAGTTTGACAATTTTGTCATGCTGGCGTCGGGACGTCCGGCGGAATGCTGCGGGATGAACGGCATGTGCTCGCAGAACCTTGTCATCGAAGCGGACGGCGGAGCGTATCCGTGCGACTTCTACGTCCTCGACGAGTGGAGGCTCGGGAATATTGCGGAGTCTTCCATCGCCGAACTGTACGCGACGGCGACAGCACAGGAATTCCTGCGCCGGTCACGAAAAATGAGCGAAAAGTGCCGCAGCTGCCGGTATTTCCGGCTGTGCCGCGGCGGATGTGCACGGTATCGTGAACCCTGCACGGCCGACGGACTCGGCGATTTCTCCTACTGCGAAAGCTATCGTGAATTCTTCGACCATGCCGCTCCGAAGATCGCGGAGCTGGCGCGGTATGCGTCACGGAATGTGAATTACTGAATAAGGAACCGACTGTTTTACGGAAACAGCCGGTTTTTTGTTTCTTTGCTCCGCTATTGAAAAAAGTGAACGCCTGTGATATAATGAGGCAAAGTACAAATCACAGAAAAGGAGAAAAACAATGCCCGATAAAACCAAACTGCGTGCCGATTTCGAACATCCGCCCCGGACATTCCGTGTGAGCCCGATGGTGCACGGCTGGGCGAAGGATTATCGTGCGCAAATGGCAGACGGTGCCGCGCGCGGTTACGGCGGTGCGGTCACCAATGTCCCGTTTGAAAACGGCTTTACGTCCAATCCGGAGAACCTTGAGAAATTCCGTGACATCCTTGCCGCGATGGAAGAAAACGGTCTGGAATTCTGGATCTACGACGAAATGGGTTACCCGAGCGGACAGGGCGGCGGCATGGTTCTCGACGGCCATCCGGAACTCGCCGCGAAGGGGTTCTATATGCACCGACGGATCGCGTACGAACCGACCCATGCGAAGTTCCGTCTCGATGATGAATCGGACAAGATCATCTGGGCGGCAAAATACCCTGTCGACACGCCCGGTATCCACGAAAGTTACGTTCAGTTCGACCGGATGATGCCCGTGGAGTTCACTGCAGAGTCCCTCGAATGCGACCTCGCCGAAAAGGAAGTGCTGTATGTGTTCTGCGTGAAGGACGCATACGCAGGTTCACACAGTACCCACAACGTCAGCTCGTTCCGTAAGAACATCAACATCATGGACAGGGCGGCGGTGCGCCGGTTCATCGACCTTTGTTTTGAACCGATCGCACAGGCGATCCCGGATGCGTACTCCCGCGCGGTGAACGTGTTCACGGACGAACCGAGTCTGCACGTCATGTATGTGCGTGATTACGAAACCTGGCCCTATGCTCTCGCACCGTGGGTGGACGGTTTGTTTGAAGCCTACGAAGCGGAATACGGTGAGAGCATTCTGCCCGAACTTCCGCTGATTTTCGAGGGCGGTACGAATGCTTATCCCGTACGCGTCCGATTCTACGAACTTGTCGGCAAACTGGCGGCGGATGCGTATTCCGGACAGCTTTCCGCGTGGTGTGAAGCGCACGGCTGTGGCTTCTCCGGCCATTACCTTCTTGAAGAAAATATCTCCCACCACGTCAAGCAGTACGGGGATTTTGTCCGCGTCATGCGCGCGGCATCCTATCCGGGCATCGACATTCTGAACTGCTATCCCGAAATTTACCCGTACAACGTGACCCGTTATGCACAGATGGCGGTGCGAAAAAACGGCACCAACGGCATGATGGTTGAGATCTGTCCGTTTGCGAACGTGGATGAGTTCCGGAAAGACCCGCTGAACAACATGACCGCCGTGATGGGGCTTTTATACCTCGGCGGTGTGCGTGTGACGAACTCTTACTTCAACGGCTATACGAACGAGGAGGAGACCCGCTGGTTCAATGAATATGTCGGACGTCTCCGCACGATGCTTGACGGGCTGCCGAACGACTGCGGCACGTTTATCTATTACGGGATCGAGGACGCGCAGGCGAAGACAAAGCCGCTCTACTGCTCCGGCTGGAACGACGGCGACACCCTGGCGCAGGACAGCACGGAAGCAATCACGTCCGCGCTGAGCGAAAACGGTTTTGACTACTACTTTATCGACGGCGAAGACCTCGCAGAAGCGGCGGAAACGCTGAAGAACAGTGGTACAGCGTCGATCTCCGGTCATGCCGTAAAGACGATCTTCATCCCGAAGCTTGATGTGATGAAGGAATCCTCGCTGAAATCACTGGCGGAACTCGCAGAAGCGGGTGTCCGTGTGAAATTTATGGAACGTACCCCGCGCTTTGGTGCGGACAGCGGACAGCCGCTCTCCCTGCCGGCGTTTGAAACGGCATCGGTCGGCAATATGGTGGATACGCTGTACGCGGACGGCGGCGTCTTCAACGAAAAAGTTTCCGGCGCGACCGTCCTCCGTGCGAAATTCCGCAGAGACGACACGACCATCCATATGCTTGCGAACAAATCCCGTGCTGACGCAGAACTCACCTACAACGGCGAATCCGGTGCGGAACTCTGGAATCCTTCCGACGGCAGCATAACGTCCATCGCTCCCGGAGAAACCGTTACGGTTCCCGCAATGCGCGCAATCTTCGTATTATATTGAAAAGAAACTTATTAAAAAGGTTTGGGAAAGGGGTTCGGGGGAAACCTTTTCCTCAAAAAGGTTTCCCCCGAAAAATCCCATAAGGAGATAAAAATGGCTGAAAAGACTGTATTCACATCCGGTGCCGACGAAAAGACACCGTCGCATCCGCAGTATTTTTCATGGATCAATAATACCAACGAGGGCGCGACCGAAGAACAGACCCTCATCAATCTCGAATTCTTCAAGTACCTGCGTGACAGATACGACATGCAGCTCGACATTTACGCATGGGATGCCGGCAACCTCGACGGCGCAAGCGGCACCTATGCGGACTTCACGCAGGGCAAACTGCAGAAGCAGTACCCGAACGGTTACGGTCCCTGCGCAAAAGCGGCGGCGGAAATTGGGATTCGTCTGGGCGTCTGGGGCGGCGCGGACGGCTTCGGCGATACTCCCGAAGAAGAAGCGGCACGCAGAGAACTGATCGTCTCCCTTTGCCGTGATCACGGCTTCGCTCTCTTCAAGTTTGACACCGTATGCGGCAGCCTCCGCGCGGAAAAGCGTGCTGTATTTGCGGAAACGATTCAGGAATGCCGGAAATATGTTCCCGACCTCGTCCTGCTCAACCACCGCAACAACCTCGGCGAAGCGGAAATCTACGCGACCACGTTCCTCTGGGGCGGCACGGAAACCTACGTTGACGTTCACATTGCCAACCCGGTCACCGCAATGCACAACCGTGCATTTACGTTCAGCCGCGGACACATCCCCGGACTGCAGAGACTGACCGAAGACCACGGCGTCTGCATTTCCTCTTGTATCGACTATTTCGAAGACGATCTCATCTATCAGGCGTTCAGCCGTTCGCTGATCCTCGCGCCCGAAATCTACGGCAATCCGTGGCTCATGCGCGACGATGAACTTCCCCTTCTCGCAAACATTTACAACCTCCACCGCAGATACAACGGTATTCTCGTGAACGGCATCGAGCTTCCCGATTTCAAGGGGGCAAGCTCCGTTGTCCGCGGCGACGGAAAGCGCCGCTTCCTCACGACCGGCAACGCAACATGGGATATGCAGACCTATTCCGTCACCCTCGACGGAACGATCGGTCTGGAACCGTGCGAATCCGTTTCCGTCGTGATCCGTCATCCGTATGTGCAGTACAGGGGCGAATTCAAGTACGGCGAAACCATCGGGATCCCGATGGCACCGTTCCGCGCATACCTCATCGAGATCTGCGACAGCACAGTCTGCGACGATGAGCCGCTGAACTGTGCATATCAGGTGATCCGTTCGAAGGATGGTGTGTCGAAGGAAATCAAGCTCGTACAGGCGGACGGCGATGTCGTTACGAAGAGCGGTAAGCCCATCTATACCGGTGCGGCGTTCGACAAGACCGAAGCGATCCCACAGTATCTCGGTACTGCGGAAGACTGCGGTGTTCCCGCCGATGCGGAAGCACTCTACGAAGCCACCTGCTTCGCACTTGACAATGACTCTCTCGAAAAGCGTTCTCTCCGCCGTTCCGGTCCGACTGCGATCCCGGAAGTTCAGGCGGCACGCGATGCGTTCTTTGGTCAGCGGACATACGGTCTGCGCGGCTGCGACAGCGAATTCCTGTTTGACAAGAATCCCGATACATTCTTTGACGGCGAATCGAAGGATTACGCAGGCGGTCTCCGCATCGACGGCGGCTGCATGCGTGTTGACCTGGGCGAAACCGTGGACTGCGACTCGATCGAGATTGAATATTACAGCACGACCGAACAGTCGACCGCCCAGATCAAGGCGCAGACTTCGCCGGCATCTGCGGAAATTTCGTCCGACCTGTACGGATGGAACACCGTCACCCTGGCAGAAGAACGCGACGGCGGCGACTATACGATGAACTATGTCCGCAATTCCGTTCATGACATCCGTATCGACCACGGCAGACGTGTGACCGCAGTTTACGGCGGCGGACGTGTCCGTTACTTCCGTATGGCGGAACCGGTCGACCGTGTCTTCGCGTTCCGCGTGATGAAGAACGGCGAAGACGTGACTCCCTCGTCCGCAAAGGTCAACAACCTCATGGCGGCTTACGCAAAGAAACAGACCGTCTTTGCGAAGAAAGTGACCGTCAAGCCCGAAGGTACCGGACGTCTCGCGATCGCGGTCAATGGCAAACACGGCAGAGAAGGCGTATACTGCGCGGCGAAAGTGAACGGACAGCTCGCGGGCTTCCCGGAACGCGCTCCGTCCTACCCGTCGAATGTATGGGAACACCTCGTCCGTCTGCAGGCTCACGACAACACGTACTTCATGGACATCACACCCGACTTCGTCGGAGCGGAAATCGAAGTGTATGCGCTGTTCAATACCGATCAGCATGACTGCGATGTCAAGGCATACCTCTGCCCGAAGCATGACGAACAGGAAGGAATCGTGATCGAACTTTGATGACCCAACGGGACATTCTGCGGATTGCGATGGAACAGTCCGCCATTGACTGCGGCTGTGATCCGTCGGATTTTGAAAAGACGGAACATGTGGTTGTTCGCTCCGTACCGCATCCGGAGGCGAGACGGTATCTTACTCTGCCGTTTTCGTGCAATCTTGTGTCCTACGGAAACAATGTTGTTGCGTCGGTCAGTGAGGAATACCGTGTCCCGGCGGAAGCGTATATCGCGAAATATCCGGTCGAACACTGTTTCGAAACGCCGAATCTGCATGTTCTGAACGACGCGCTTCTGCCGATGGGACAGAAAATCTGTTTTATGGCGGAGTATTTTCTGCCGGATACCGATAACCTGCGGGAAAGGCCGTGTCCGTATGAAATGCGGATCCTGTACCCGGAGGATTTTGAGGACCTGTATGTTCCGGAATGGAGCAACGCGCTTTGCGAACACCGGAAGCACCTCGATGTCCTCGGCGTCGGCGCGTATGACGGTGGGAAACTTGTCGGACTGGCGGGCTGTTCGGCGGACTGCGAAACCATGTGGCAGATCGGCATCGATGTTCTGCCGTCCTATCGTCGTCGGGGGATTGCGGCCGCGCTTACAAGCCGTCTGGCACTCGAGATTCTCGAACGCGGAAAAGTTCCCTTCTACTGCGCCGCGTGGTCAAACATCCGCTCCGTGCGGAACGCAATAAAAAGCGGCTTCCGTCCCGCATGGGTCGAAATGACGGCAAAAACCGCGGAATTTGTGGATAAAATGAACGGAATCGGATAAAAGACCGATAAAAATCCCGGCTGTACCAACGTACAGCCGGGATTTTGTGCAGTTACGAAACAATAACGGGCTTGGATGTGCGGGCTTCGATGAACAGACGGATTTCCTCCATTCGTTCCTTGGTGGGCGCGGTGGTGGTGAATTCCTGCGTTTTGCCGATCTTCGGCGCTTTTCCGGTACCGAGGGCATGGTACGGTTCCAGCTCGACGCGCTGGATGCCTTCGAGCCGGTCGGCAAGTGCGGCGATGGCGGCGAAATGCTCGTCGGTGTCGTTTGCCGTCGGGATGATCGGACAGCGGAGCATGATTTTCGCACCTGCGTCCGAGAGCGCCTGCATGTTTTTGAGGATCGGTTCCTGCGGAACGCCGGTGAGTTCCCGGTGAAGGTCCTCGCCGGTCGCCTTGTAGTCGAACAGGAACAGGTCAACATACGGCGCGGCTTCCAGAATGAGTTCGCTCCTGCAGAATCCGCTCGTTTCGACTGCGGTGTTCAGTCCGGCTTCCTTTGCGGCTTTCAGCAGGGAGAGGGCGAAGTCCGGCTGGAAGAACGGTTCTCCTCCGGAGAGGGTCATGCCGCCTCCGCTGGTTTCGTAGAAAATCTTGTCCGCCATGACTTTTTTGATGACTTCCTCGACGGTGTATTCCGTTCCGACCAGTTTCAGGGAACCTGCAACACAGTGACCGATACATTCACCGCAGCGAGTGCAGTCGTCGCGGGTGTAGCCGTGACCTTCGGTTTCGGAGATGCTGTGGCATCCGCGCGGGCAGATGGCGGCACAGGCACCGCATCCGATACACTTGGTCGGTTCGTATTCGACTTCGGTTTTCGCGGACAGACCCTCCGGATTGTGGCACCACTTGCAGCGGAGAGGGCAGCCTTTCAGAAAGACCGTGGTGCGGATACCGGGGCCGTCGTGGATAGAGAATTTCTGTATATTGAAAACACTTCCGGTCTGCATGATTGTACCTCGCAAGTTTAGTAGTTGGTTTTATTATACTGATATGTGCGGAGAATTTCAAGGGGAACGGGGGATTTTGTCAAAGGAATTCTTGACGCGCAGGAAACTGTGTGTTAAAATGTAGAAAAAAGGATTTGACGGAGTATTTTTTATGACCATACGTAAAACAAAGGCTGGCGATATTGATGCAATCGTTCCGATTCTCGATGAGGCACGGCGCACCATTGCGGCTCTCGGGATCAATCAGTGGCAGGACGGCTACCCGAACCGCGAAGTGATTGAGGAAGACGTGCGTCTCGGACAGTCGTATGTTCTGGTGAAGGAAGGCTGTGTGATCGGCACATTTGCGCTGATCACAAACGGAGATCCGACCTACGATGTGATCGAACACGGACACTGGACGACCGGGGACGACAACCGGAACTACAACGCGGTGCACCGTGTTGCCATTGCGGTGGCGAGCCGCGGAAGCGGTGCGTCGACGGCGATGATCGGCTTTGCTGCTGACCTGACACGGATGGCAGGGAAGACCTCCGTCCGTATTGACACGCACGAAGGAAACCGTGTCATGCGCCGGATGCTCGAAAAGCACGGATTCGTTCACTGCGGGACCATTTACCTGGCAAACGGCGATCCGCGTGTGGCATACGAACTGACCGTGTAAGGAGATTTTTATGAAAAAGCTGACCGTATTGCTGCTTGCGCTCGGTCTGCTGACCGGATGCGGCGCGGAAAACAAGGTTCCGCAGACGGCGGAAGACATCGATACCTTTGATGAAGTACTGGCGTTTGTGAGCGGGCAGACGGAGGTGGATGTGACTGCTGTTCAGGTTCTGAAAGAAAGCGACACTACCGACGCGGATCCGGTCACTCTGTCCGATGAGGAAGCCGGAGTCATACTGGCTTTGCTGGAATCGACACCGGCTGCCGTGGAAGCGTATGAGCCGGTTCCGGTGTACGGCGGGAGCTGGTATTCCGTGATATTTGCACTGGAAAGCGGCGGAATGGTGATGCTGTATCCGGAAGAAGATATGCTGACGTTTACTCGTGCGGAACAGAATGAGGAAGAACGCTGGCATTACCCGATGTATTGTCTGATGTATGAAGATGCGTCCGTACCGGAACAGATTTATGCGTTTGCCGCAGAAAAATGGATGCCGAATGAAAATTGAATTTACATAAAGAAAGGAAAAAAGATGAAGAAACAGCTTCTGAAACAGTGGAAGTTCAGTGGATACGGCAGCACGTACGAAGTGACCGTTCCGCACGATTACATGCTCGCGGCAAAGCGTACTGCGGACAGCCCTACGGGGGCGGACGGTGGTTTTTTCAACCCGTCCCGCGCGTCGTATGAAACGACCTTCACTGCTGATCCGAATGCCGCGCATCACATCCTGCATTTTGACGGTGTCATGGGACTGTGCGAAGTCTACGTCAACGACAATTTTGCCGGACGCCACAGTTACGGCTACACCCCGTTCTTTATCACGGCGGATGATTTTATCTGCGAAGGCGAAAATCGTGTCCGTGTTGCGATTGACCACACCGCGCAGCCGTGTTCCCGCTGGTACACCGGTTCCGGTCTGTTCCGCGCGGTCGAAGTGCTGACCGCAGGGGAGGATTACATCGCACCGTACGGCATTTTCGCGAAGACTCTCCGCATGAACGGCGACGAAGCCTATGTTGCCGTCGAGACCACCGTAGTTGCGGAACATCCGAAAACGGCAGAACTGACCATCAGGATCGGCGATCTCACCAGCCTCACCCGCCGCGTCTGGCTGAATGCAGGCGAGAACACCATCCCCGTGAAGACGATGCTCCATGGGATCTCCGTATGGACGCCCGATACTCCGGTGATGTACGACGTAGACGTTACTCTCACGACCGACAAAGCGACGGATGCTTCGTCCGTTTCGTTCGGGATCCGTACCGTGGAAAACGATCCGGAACAGGGCTTCCTCCTTAACGGCAAACCGCTCAAGCTGTACGGCACCTGCAACCACCACGACAACGGCATCGTCGGCGCGGCATCGTTCCGCTCGGCAGAGGAACGCCGCGTGCGTATCCTCAAGGAAAACGGCTTCAATGCCATCCGTACCACGCACAATCCGCCGTCCGCTGTTCTGCTCGATGTCTGCGACCGCATGGGTATGCTCGTGATCGACGAACTGTTCGACGCATGGCGCCTCGGCAAGCGCGACTACGACTACCACATCTGGTTTGACGAAAACTTTAAAAACGACACCGCCCTGACCGTGAAGCGCGACCGGAACCATCCGTCCGTTGTCATGTGGTCGACGGGGAACGAGATCGCCGAAAAGAACGGCCGTGCGAACGGCTACCGTACCGGCGCCGCCATCGCCGAGACCATCCGTACGTACGACGATACCCGTCTCGTCACTCACGCACTCTGTACATTCTGGGACTACTGGGAATATGATCAGAAAGAACAGGCAACGCGTGATTATCCGGCGGAAAAGCTTGACTTCTTCTCCGAAAAAACGATGTATACCGCCGATATCCTCGACGCAGTCGGTTACAACTACCTCCTCGACCGCCTCGATAAGGACTTCATCCGGTTCCCGGACCGCCTGATTATCATGACGGAATCTTTCCCGAGGGACGCGATTACTGCCCGCCGGGCAATGGACAAGCATCCGCGTTTTGTCGGCGAATTCGTCTGGACAGGCTGGGATTACTTCGGCGAAACCGGTATCGGACATACAAAACCCGGGGCAGCCAATATTCAGACATGGGGACTTACCGCTCTTCCGGAACATACCGCCAACTGCGGTGACTTCGATATCTGCGGTTTCAAAACTCCGCAGTCCTATTACCGCGATGCCGCATGGATCGACGGAAGCGTGCGCATTCTTGCGGGCGATCCGGCGGATTATGGAAGCGAATACAGCATGTCCGGATGGGGCTTCTGGCGTGTCGAACGCTGCTGGAACTACGCCGGCGTCGGTTCTCCTTCAACCGTTCACCTCTACACCATGGCGGACGAATGCGAACTGTGGCAGGACGGCGTGTCGCTCGGCAGAAAGAAGCCGGATGACCGCGGCGTTGCGGAATTCACCGTGATCTGCCGTCCCGGCAAACTGGAAGCTGCCGCGTATATTGGTGGTGAGATCACCGGACGCGACGTTCTGGAAACTGCGGACGAAGCTGTCTCGCTCGAGATCACGCCTGACCGGACCGGAATATCCGGTACTGCTGATCTGATTTACGCGGAAATCACCCTCGTAGATGAACACGGCAGACGTGCTGCGGGTACCGAAGGCACCGTTACCGTAACAGCAGATGGTGCGTTCGTCCTCGGAACCGGAAACGGCTGGAGCAAATCCGAACATGACTATACCACCAATGTGTGCGAAACCCGCCGCGGACGCATGCTCGCCGCTCTCATCCCGGACGAAGATGCAGAAGCCGTCACCGTCCAGGCAGAATGGAACGGCAAGGTATATACCAAAACGATCGCTTTGCACTGACTAAATCATCCATAATAGTATAAAGTTTTTTGAAAGGGACTCGGGGAAAACTTTTTTTCAAAAAAGTTTTCCCCGAAAAACAAAATTTTATATGACCAAAACAAATGCGCTCCGTCTTCTGGAAACGGCAGGAATTCCGTTCGAATGTTCCACGTACGAGGTGGACGAGGACGACCTGTCGGGTACCCATGCGGCAGAGCTTCTCGGGATCGATCCCGACTGTATGTTCAAAACGCTCGTCTGTCATGATGACAAGGGCGGGCATGAGGTTTTCTGCATCCCCGTGGCGGAGGAACTGGATCTGAAAAAATGCGCGGTTGCTGCGGGAGTCAAACGGGTCGAGATGATTCACGTCAAGGAACTCCTCCCGCTCACCGGCTACATCCGCGGGGGATGTTCTCCCGTCGGAATGAAGAAAAAATTCCCGACGTATATCCACGAAACGGCGATCGTTTTCGATGAGATCTACGTCAGTGCGGGGCAGCGCGGTCTGCAGATGAAAGTGAATCCGGAACAGCTTGCGGAGTATGTCGAAGCGCCGTTCGCGGATCTGACGAAAGGCTGAACGACAGCGGAAACGGAGGTACATATGGCTGCCAAAATCAAGCAATATCTGAAAAAATACTTTATCGACGCAATGGGCGCAATGGCACTTGGTCTGTTTGCATCGCTGCTGATCGGTACGATTTTCAACACCGTCGGCAAATACACCGGGCTTGAATTTTTCGGTGAGATCAACAAAATGGCATCCGCATCGTCCGGTATGGCGATCGGGGCCGCGATTGCGTATACGCTGAAGGCTCACCCGCTCGTCATTTTCTCCTGTGCAACGGTCGGTTATGCGGGATATTCGCTCGGCACGGTGATAAACGAGACGTCCATCACCGCAGGTCCCGCCGGTGCATTCTTCGCCGTTCTTGTGGCGGTCGAGGTCGGTATGCTCGTCTCCAAAAAAACGAAGGTCGACATCCTTGTTACCCCGACCGTGACCATCCTTGCAGGTTATGCTGTGGCGAAATTTGTCAGCCCCGGTATCGCGTACATCATGTACTACCTCGGTCAGTTTGTCAATACCGCGACCGAATACCATCCGTTTCTTATGGGGATTATCGTATCGGTCGTTGTCGGAATCATCCTGACTCTCCCCATTTCCAGTGCCGCGATCTGCGCAATGATCGCCATTTCCGGCATCGCGGGCGGAGCGGCGGCGGTCGGATGCTGCTGTCAGATGGTCGGATTTGCGGTGTGCAGCTTCCGTGAAAACAAGTGGGGCGGCATTGTCTCGCAGGGACTCGGTACGTCCATGCTGCAGATGGGCAATATCTGCCGGAAACCGCAGATCTGGATTCCGCCGACCTTTGCGGCCGCTGTCTGCGGTCCGATCTCCACTCTCGTCTTCAAACTTGAATGCTCCGGCATCTCCGCCGGTATGGGGACCTGCGGTCTCGTCGGCCCGATCGGTATCCTCACCGACAGCGGTGTTTCCGTCTCCACCTGGATCGGGCTGCTCCTCCTCTGCATCGTCCTTCCCGGCGCAATCTCCCTCGCCGTCTCGGAACTCATGCGCAAACTCGGCTGGATCAAATTCGGCGATATGAAACTGGATAGTTGAAAAAGATTATTTGGGGAACCTTTTGTGAACAAAAGGTTCCCCAAACCCCCTCCAAAAAACTTTGGACGAAAAAGAGAAATAAAGAAAGTGCAGATTCAGAGCAACAAAACTTCTGTATGCTTTACAGCAGTTTTGTCACTTCAAATCTGCACTTTCTTTGTATTTTCCAATAGTTTCAAGTTTTTTGGAAAGGGTTCGGGAAAACCTTTTTCGAAAAAAAGGTTTTCCCGAGAAACTTTATTTACTCGCGGCGGAGCAGGCGGATGAACCCGGGGATCAGCCGCTGATCTGGGAAATCCCCTTGATCGCGCAGATCGCCCAGTCATGGGTTTCCTGACGAAGGACGGTGTCACAGTACTCACAGCGTGCGCTTGCGTTGATGTCTACGGGAGCGCCGCAGTTCGGGCAGACCACGGTTTCCGTTCCGCTTGTCTGTTCGGTTGCGGAACCGGTTGTACGGGTAAGTTCCCATTCGTAGGTCATAAACTTTTCGATCGTGTCGCTGCCGGAGACGATCGAACCGTCACTGTCGTTGACGGTGTAGTCCACAATGCGGGTCTGCAGCTCGGCGATGATGTGGTCTTCGCCGCCCTGCTGGAAGAAGCCGCGCAGGGTTACACCGAGAACGGTGATCCGTTCCACATGGTTGGTGCGTCCGGCTTTTTTCATCTGCTCGAGCTGACGGTCCATCTGGGAGAACATCGCATCCGTGAAGAAGGGGCGGAGCGAGCCGATGTCGCGGTCGGTCCAGCCGTTCTGCATCTGGATGTAAAGATTCGACAGCTTTTCACGGAATTCCGCTTCGTCGAACGAAGCGTCCAGTTCGCTGTATTCCGCAATGGGCTTGAGCCTGGATTCGTCGGTGCGTGCCGCACCGGGATTCATTGCCGCCTGCGCAGTCATCGTACCGTGGCTTCCGGAGCTGCCGGACGCTGCGATCTTTCTGCGTACGACCATGTAGCCGATCAGGATCACAACAACAATGACCACCATTGTGGGATTGATCGTCATACCGGAATCGTAGTCGTCGACATAATAAAACGTCGATCCGCCGTAATCGGAATCGTAGTCGTAATCATAGTCGTAGTCGGAACCGCCGCCGAAATCGTAGTCATAGCTTCCGCCGTAGTCCGAGTCGCCGCTGAAGCTGCCGAAGTCCGCATGAACCGCAAGACCGAGCAGTGTACACAGACAGAACGTCAGGACAATGGAAAGAATTCGCTTCTTCATATCAGATACCTCACATGGTTTTGTATAAGGATAAAATAACACAATTTTTTTGATTTGTCAAGGTGACTTTTCGAACAGAGTATGATATAATGTAGATATCACAAAAATTCCTGCGAACGGAGGCAATTATGGTAAAAGAATTACTCGAACAGCGCAGACTGCCCGAACTGATGAAGATGAAGGACGGCAGCGACGTCACTCCTGAAAAATGGCCGGAACGCCGTCTGGAACTGGTGGATATTCTCGCGGAATATCAGTACGGACGTATGCCCGCGTATACCGGAAAGACGACCGCGGTTGTGGAAAAATCCGAAGTTTCGGCAGCCGGCAAGGCGGTTACTCAGCTTGTGAAGATCACGTTCCCGACACCGGACGGCGAATCCTTCACCTTCCCGATCAACCTCACCATTCCGAAAACGGCGACCGAATGCAATCCCGCACCGGCGTTCGTCTTCATTTCCTTCGGATTCCCGAAATATTATCCGATGGAAGAGATTGTGGACAACGGCGTCATCGTTGCGGAAATGGTCATGAACGACGTTGCGGCAGACCGCGAAGACCACTACGAAGGAGGTATGGCTCCGCATTACATCAAGGACGGCAAGCGCGAAGCGGATACCTTCGGCAAAATCGGTATGTGGGCATTCGGCGCATCCCGAGTCCTTGACTATCTTCTGACTCTTGACTGTGTGGACAGTGAACATGTCGGCGTAATGGGGCACTCCCGTCTCGGCAAGACCGCTCTCTGGGCAGGTGCCAACGACGAACGCTTCACCCATGTTTTCTCGAACGACTCCGGCTGTTCCGGTGCGGCGATTACCCGTATGAAGGTCGGCGAAACCTTCCCGCGCATCGCGAAGGTCTTCCCGTACTGGTTCAATGAAACCATGCAGACCATCTCCGTTTCCATTGAAGCATCCGAATCGGTTCCGTTTGACCAGCATTTCCTTATCGCGGCGATCGCACCGCGCAAGGCATACGTTGCATCTGCAATGGAAGACTCCTGGGCGGACCCGTATTCCGAATATCTTGCATGCCATGCCGCATCTCCTGCATGGGAAATGTTCGGGATGGACGGCTTCTGCGCTCCGAACCGTCTCCCGATCCCGGACGAAGAATATACCGAAGGCAATCTCGGCTATCACCTCCGTCCCGGTACGCATTTCCTGTCCCGCTACGACTGGATCCGCTACATCCGCTTCCTCAAGGATGAGGAAGAATGGGAGGATCTTCCGTTCTGAGCACTGACATCGCAAGCAATTGAATAAAACGTCTCCTGCCGGGGAATGCTGTGGTATCATCACGCAGTATCCGACAGGAGATTTTTTATGAAGTTTCTCATCAGCCTGACCTCATCCGTTCTTGCCGCTGTATCCATCCTGAACATTTTCCCTGTGTCCGGAGAGCACCGGATCTATAATGATGTCCTCCGCCTGCACGTCATCGCCGAATCGGACACGGAAGAAGATCAGACACTGAAACTAAAAGTGCGGGATGCCGTTCTGGCGTGTGTGTCCGAGGCGGTTGAGGAATGTACTTCCTTCGAAGAAGCCAATACCGCCGTCGGCGCGATGCTGGAGGAGATCCGGACGACTGCGGAACATTGCGTCCGCGAAAACCGGGCGGACTGTTCTGTGACGGTGGAATTATCGCCGGAAAACTATCCTCGACGGGAGTATGGTTCGTCGTGTCTGCCGGCCGGTGTGTACCAGTCGCTCCGCATCACATTGGGGAAAGGTGAGGGGAAAAACTGGTGGTGTGTTCTGTTTCCGACGGTCTGCATCCGGTTCGCGGAAGGAACTGCGGACGAAGAAGCGTACATTTCCGCCGGATTCACACCGGAAGAATACCGCATCATTACCGGAAACGGAGGTGAATGGAAAGTGAAGTTCCGCATTCTTGAAATCCTGTCGGAACTGCTTGCCGGATAAGCACCTCTTCGGTCAGCCCATACGATGCCTGTTTCGCAGTATAAAAAGTTTTTTTAGGGGTTCGGGGGACCTTTTTCCTAAAAAGCATCCCCCGAAAAAAACTTCAAAATTCTTCAAAAAAAATTGAAAAAAGGTATTGACAAACAAAGGGCGGTGTGATATAATATCAACGTCGCAGGGAGAGAACACAGAAACTTAAAAAACTGTTCTTAAACTGTTCATAATATGGCGGAATAGCTCAGCTGGCTAGAGCAATCGGTTCATACCCGATAGGTCGTGGGTTCAAGTCCAACTTCCGCTATCGGTGATTTTGAAAGATCACCTCAATGATTTATCGATAGTCCTATGGCCCGTTGGTCAAGCGGTTAAGACACCGCCCTTTCACGGCAGTAACGGGGGTTCGATTCCCCCACGGGTCATCAAAAGAGGAATAACGATAAATCACATGGCCCGTTGGTCAAGCGGTTAAGACACCGCCCTTTCACGGCAGTAACGGGGGTTCGATTCCCCCACGGGTCAGTATATACAAGGTCTCCCATCCAAAACGGATGGGAGATTTTTTGTTCTTCCTGAATTCCTGTTCCTTTTTTTGCGGAACTGTGCTATAATATCTCCAAACACCATCGTAAAAGGAGAACATTATGAAACTGACATCCCGTGAACGGATCGAACGTGTCTTTCGGAATCAGGAAATCGACCGTCCGGTCTTCAAACTCTGGGGCGCCGGACTGAATACCGAGTGGGCACTCCATCCGGCGTATCTTCCGGTAAACCGTCTGGCTGCCGAAACGACCGATCTCTTCGGCGGAGCCGGATTCCCGTTCAACATTCATGCCGGTCAGTACATCGACCGATACGTTGAACACTATACAACCGAAGCAGATCATCCCGACTGGCGTTACAATCATACCGTTTTCCATACTCCGAAAGGGGATCTGCACATGATTGACCGCGTTTCCACCAAGGGGGAACCAGGTTTCATCATCGAATATATGATCAAGGAACCGGAGGATATCGATAAGCTGCTGTCGATGGACTATGCACCGTTTGCACTGGATCGGAAAGGTTACGATGAAGCCTTCGCCCGGATGGGGGACCGTGGAGTCACCATGATCGGACTGCACCATGCCGCTTACGCTGTTCAGACGCTGACGGGTTCGGAAATGCTTGCCTATCTCAGCGTGGACGAACGCGAACGTCTGCGGGAGCTGATTCAGGTTTACGCCGACCGTCTGCTGGCTCATACCAATGCCATCCTCGATCTGGGGATCCGGAACCCTATTTTCAGCTGGGTCGGTCCGGAACTGTATCTGCCTCCGCTGATGCGTCCGGCGGATTTTGAGGAATTTGTTCACGATATGGACAAGCCCATCGGCGATGCCATCCACAATGCGGACGGTTTCGTCTGGGTCCACAGCCACGGCAAAGTTGCGGATTTTATCGAAAGCTTCATCGATATGGGCGTGGATATTCTCAACCCTCTTGAACCACCGAAAAACGGCGATATCAATATGAACGATATCATTGCACGCTACGGAAGGCGGATCGGATGGGAAGGGAACATCGAAATTCAGGAGATCCTGCTGTCCTCCAAAGAACGCCTGCGGGATCTGATCGACGAATGTGTGGAAGCCGGATGGAAGAGCGGGCGATTTGTTCTCTGCCCGTCTGCCGGATATATGGAATATCCGCAGCCGACGGAACAGTATATCGACAATCTGATGTTTTATCTGCGCTATGGCCTGGAAGCGGTGGAACGCTGCCGGTAAAGTGAATCATAAGAAGAAAGTTTCAAAAGATCTCCTGAAAAAACAGGAGATCTTTTGAAAAAACTTACGAAAACCCATTGACAGACAGACTCTATTGTGATATAATATCAATGTTGCAGAGAGAACAAACGATTCTCGGATGTCGAACGGCGGAATAGCTCAGCTGGCTAGAGCAATCGGTTCATACCCGATAGGTCGTGGGTTCAAGTCCAACTTCCGCTATCTGCAATGAGGCCCGTTGGTCAAGCGGTTAAGACACCGCCCTTTCACGGCAGTAACGGGGGTTCGATTCCCCCACGGGTCACCACAAAAAGAACGCTGTTCTGATACAAACGTATCGGGACGGCGTTTTTTCATTCCATGCGGAAAAAATCCACGCTAAAATTCATTACCGGAAATTCCGGGAAAGGAAGTATCTTTATGAACAGTCACGATGTCGAACTCGATTTTTCGATCCGCCCCGTTACGGCGGAGGATGAAGCTTTGATTGACGATTTTTTCGCTGTTATGGGGGACGAATCCCGCGCTTTTTTCAACCGGCATGACGAAAATCATCAGAGTGCAATTAATTTCTGCCGGAATCCCGAAGAGAAATGTCAATATTTTCTGGCGGAAGCCGACGGCATCATGATCGGTCTTGTTTTTCTGTGGGATCTGCACACGACCATTCCGTGGCTCGGAATTGCCGTCCGTGAAAATATGAAAGGAAAACACATCGGCCGGAAACTGATCGCGTTTGCGCAGGATTATGCGAGAAAACACGGCAAGGGCGGGATCCAGCTGACCACACACATCGCCAATCTGCGCGGACAGTCCCTGTACGAAACCATGGGATTCCGCAGAATGGGAATCTACGGTCCGAGCGGCGAATTTTATTATCTGTTCCGGTACACAGACATATGAAAAAGAACGGTATGAACAGTTTACGCCTGTTTCACGTAAGCGAAGAACCGGATATCCGGGTGTTTGAACCGCGTCTGCCGACACGAAGAGATCTTGATCCGGAGATCGGACTGGTCTGGGCGATCGACGAAGCACGCCTGCCGAATTTTCTGACGCCGCGGGATTGTCCGCGGGTCACATATCATGTCGGAGAACAGACCACGGAGGAAGATCGTAAAACTTTTTTTACCTCTGCCGGTTCATCCCATGCAGTGATCATCGAGGGCAGATGGTTTTCCGTGATGCAGAAAACAACATTGTATCTGTATGAATTTGATCCGAAGGAATTTGTGCTGCAGGACAGCGTCGCCGGTTATTATGTTGCAGAAACCACACAGGTACCGATCGGAAAAACTGTTGTGACGGATCTTTTCGCCGAGCTGGTACAACGTCAGGTGGAACTGCGGATTGTGGACAATCTGTGGGAGATCGCAGATAACGTGAAAGCATCCACATTGAACTGGTCTCTCTGCCGCATGGCGAATGCACAGCCGCACAGATCATAAAAATCCTCACAGATTAAAGCTTTTTGAAAGGGGTGTGGGGGAACCTTTTTCTCGAAAAAGGTTCCCCCACAAACTATATTTGATTCACTTTACGGAGTTTCGCCTGCGAGCATTGCTGCGTAAGCATCGTTGATCTTGCTGAGAACCTTGTTTGCTACCTTTTCGTTCTTCTGGTACATGGAAGCAAAGTCGGTGTCGCCCTGCTGCATCATGGTGATGACCTTTTCGTTGTAGCCGCCGAGCTGGTAGTAGGTACCGACGTCGAAGAAGCGGGATGCGAAGATCAGGTCGAGCATTTCGGAAGATTCTTCGTCACGGAAGTACTTGCCCTTCAGAGTGGTGTCGTAGTATGCGGGAGTGATGTATTCCTTGCCGTAGTAGGAGAGTGCTTCGAGAACCGCACCGCTCATGTCTGCGTCAGCAACCGTAGTGGGGATGCAGAAGTAAGAGGTACCGTATGCGTGCATGGTGTTGCAGAAGTCCTTCTGTGCTTCGTCCCACTTCGGATAGGGAAGGATACCGAAGTCGGTGTCCATGTCGCGGAACCAGGATACTGCCTTGACGTAGCGGCAGTAGAACATTGCGCGCTGGTCGGTGAACATGGTGTGGAGATCCGCTTCCGCAATGGTTGCGCCGCTGCCGATGAAGCCGATCAGGGGCTGGGTCTTGAGGGTCAGCCAGGAGGTAAGAACGTCGAAGTTGCGTTCGTTGTTGAGGGTCATTTCGATCAGACCGGTGTCGTTGATGGTCGCGAACTTACCGCTGCTCGCGTGGAGCATACCGATAACGGAGTCCTGCCACATGATGATACCGATAGAGTCTTCTGCGTCGGTGGTGCCGTTGCCGTTCATGTCAATGAAGCCGGTGTTTGCCATTTCGGTGAACTTGTCGTAGGTCCACTTGTTTTCCTTGACGAGTTCATAGGGATTTTCAAGGTCGAAGTTGGTGATCATCTGCTTGTTGAACAGGATGCAGTAGGTACAGTCGTTGTCGAGAACGCCTGCGTCACCGGTGGAATAGAACATCTTGCCCGCAACGGAGAGGTGTTCGTTCGCTTTGGGGTCCCACCAGCTCTTGGTGAGGTCGATATTCTTGACGGCGTTGAGGTCGAGAAGCTTGCCGCCGTATGCGAGGGTGGAAACGTCGTAGCAGCCGATGTCCGCGATGTCATAGTCGTTCGTTCCGGCCATGACCATCGTGTCAATAAGCTTGTAACCGGCACCGGTACCGCCGGATGCCTGACCGCTCTGGTTGTTTACGGTGAATTCGACATTGAGCAGTTCACCGACCGCTGCATTGGTATCGTACTTTGCGTCGTTGATTGCTTCACCGGTCATTTCTTCCGCGATGAAGTCCGTGAAGGACCAGTTGCCGGCGAGAACGATGTTGATGGTACGGCCTTCGTAGTCCTTGACTTCAACGTCGAGTGTTTCGACGTATTCGGTCTCTTCTTCAACTTCCGCTGCCGCGTCCGAGGAACCGGCTTCCGCGCCTGCAGCGCCTTCGTCTGCATTGGTTCCGGATTCGCTGCAAGCCGCAAAGGAGCTCAGAAGCATTGCGGACAGGAGCAGGAGAGTAATGATTTTCTTCATGATTTGTTTCCTTTCATGGAATTTTTTACGTTACATTGATTTATTTAATTATAACAAAGCGGAATTGGAATGTCAAGGGAATGCGGAAATGTTCTGCGAGAGAATTTGGTCAAAATATTGACAAATTTCGCCGATTGTGATACAATCGTTGGCAATAAGAGAGAAAAAATCTATCATACGGAGGTATCTCATGGAAAAGATCAAGGTTGGTATCATCGGTACCGGCGGCATCAGCAACGCGCATATGGGCGGCTATCTGGCACTGGCGGATCGTGTGGAAGTCGTTGCGGCTTGCGACATTGACGAAGCAAAGCTGAAGCGGTATGCGGAACGCTACAACATCCCGCGTACCTACACCGACTACAACGAAATGATGGCGAAGGAAGACCTCGACTGCGTAAGCGTCACGACGTGGAACTCCGCGCACAAGGGTGCGACCATCGCTGCTCTCCGCGGCGGTGCAAATGTTATCTGCGAAAAGCCGATGGCGATGAACGCCGAAGAAGCGGAAGAAATGCTCGCAGTTTCCAAGGAAACCGGCAAGCTCCTGCAGATCGGTTTTGTACGCCGTTTCGGCGGTGACGCGGACACCATCCGCAAGCTTACTGCCGCAGGCACGATGGGCGACATCTACTACGCGAAGGCGACCTATCTCCGCAGAAACGGGTGCCCGGGCGGCTGGTTCGGCGACAAGTCCTACTCCGGCGGCGGTCCTCTGATCGACCTCGGCGTACACGTAATCGACCTTTCCCGCTATCTTGCAGGCAATCCGAAGCCGGTATCCGCGTACGGCGTGACCTACAACAACCTCGGCTGCAACCGTGCGGCAGGTGCGGAAATGGCATGGGAAATGTCCAGCAAGAAGACCGGTTACGAATATACCGTCGAAGATTTCGCATCCGCGATGGTTCGTTTCGACAACGGCTTCACTCTTCAGGTAGAAGCAAGCTTCAACCTGAACATCCCGCATGACCTCGGCAAAATTGAACTGTTCGGCACCAAGTCCGGCGCGAAGATCGATCCGGGCGTTGAACTGTACTCCGATATGGCAGGCATGTTCGTGAACATCCAGCCGCAGGGCAACACTACGTTCGACGCAACCAAGCCGTTCAACGCGGAAATCCGCGGCTTCATTGACGCAGCCATGAACGGCGGCGAATGCAGAGCAACCGCAGAAGACGGCGTCGCCCTCATGAAGATTCTCGACGCAATCTACGAATCCGCCGAAACCGGCAAGTCGGTTGATATCAAGTAAAACAGAGAAAGGTGGGGAAGAAACTTTTTGAAAAATGTTTCCTCCCCACGCCCCCTCTTCAAAAACTTTTATACTGGGAAAGAGGACAAAGTTTGTGCAGACTTTGTCTTTTTTTATTGGAGGAATTCGGCTGTTTTTCTGTACAGTGCGGGCTGGATGAATGGGTAGGTCAGATTTTCCGGAAGTTGTTTTAAGACTGTAATTTCACCGATCTCCATCTCCGGAGGAAGTTCACCGAGGGTCTGGACATCTGCGAAGTACAACATGCCGTACGTGATTTCGTCGCCGGAACAGACGCCGTAGGCGCCGATTCTGCTCAGTTCAAATTCCACCGCGCCCGTTTCCTCAAAAAGTTCCCGCCGCGCCGTATCGTCGATAGCTTCACCGGTTTCCCGGTGTCCGCCGGGGATTTCCCACGTGGTACGCTGTTTATGGCGGCAGAACAGCCACCCGTCCCCGCACCGCGCCATAATAACGGCGAATTTCAGGAGGGAATCGTCAATGACATCGAAAAATTTTACTTCAGGCATGAGGAACCTCCGGACGATACCAGTTCGGGACCGGATTGTTCATGTTATCGTACCATTCCAGCACCTCGCGTGCCTGATTCATCATCGTGTCGATTTCCTGCTGTCCGAACGGTATTGCCCAGTAGACCGACGACAGCGTATTGCTCGAAATGTATAGCGCCAGCAGCCGCCAGAATTCCATCGGCACCTCTCTGCCGAAATATCCTGTTACCATTCCGGAAGCGAACAGGGGGGAAATCTGCGCGCACCACACGATCCGGTTGAATTCCTCCCACGGATCACCGTAGTCGAACCGGTTGAAGTCGATGACGGTCAGCGTGCCATTCTGGTCGATCATCATATTTCCGATGTGGTAATCGCCGTGCTGGAAGCTCTGCGGACGTCCATGCAGGAGATGCCGGTTTTCTTCGATGTACCGGAGCATGTTTTCCGCACCGTTGAATTTCAGCGGGCAGTCGTGATACCCTCTGATCTTCCGGTCGATTTTTTTGTTGAAGCGGGATTCCCAATCTTCCTGCGTTTTCGGTGCGGGGATGGAATGGATTTTTTTCAGGATCCGTCCGGCAGTGAGCCCGAAGGCATACTGTCGATCGTCGGAGAAGGACACGATGACTTCTTCGGCATCTGCTCCATGGATCCACGTCTGGATGGAGTAGACAAATTCGTCCGTTTCGCCGAAGTCGATCGGACGGCACATCGGGATGCCGAGACGTTCCACTTCACACATTACGTCAAACTCCGCTTTTTTCTTCTCATAACTTCCGGGTTCCGACGTCCGGAGAAGATATTTCATCCCGTTTGCCGTTTCCGCACAGTATTTTTGGTCCCCGGACCAGCCTTTATCGACCGGGGTAAGCTTTACAAGATCGGATAAGGTCATCGTTCGCCTCCGCACGGTGTGTTTTTCATTAACGTTTTTCGGATTTCGTCCCGTACGGCATTCCACTTTCCGCCGGAAACGTCATAGATTGTGCAGTCCTCGTCCAGATTCGCAAGTACGATCCGGTCGTTCCGGTGCCGTGTTTCCCAGAATTTGATTTCTTCGTCAGTGGGAACGTCCTGCTTTCGGTCGAGATGGGCACGTGTGAGCTGTGCGCGGATGTTGTCGGTCTCCAGATAAAAGATACGCCGTTCACATCCGCCGAGTGCACGGAGCAGTGTGGTCACATGCGGGACCGCCTGTTCACCGCGGATGTGATAATTCCGCATCATGTCATTGATCGGATGATGGAGAAGGGAACCGTCGAACAGGATATAATCGAAGGAATGGTCGATTTTCTTTGCGAAATCCGCCCAGACATGCCGGTAGGCAGTTGTGTAGTCCTCAAGGGAAACGAGATGCGCCGGATGATAACAGAATTCGTGACGGATAAGCTCATCGCGAAGCGGTTTGTCAAACAGCGGCGTGTCATCGTTATAATAGCGTACCAGCCGCACATCTCCCGCGGGGATCGTGTACTGCCGGAGGGTGTCAGCTTCGTCCGGATATGCCTTGCAGAGCGCAGCGTATTCGGGGACAGGCAGGTAAGCCGTACAGTAGAAATCGATCGGATTTGTGAAGTCAAACTCCACATAGGGCTGCACACGATAACCTTCCGCACGCAGTTCCTCCGTCAGCATACGTACCATCGTCGATTTGCCGATGCCGGAAACACCTTCAATAAAGATCAGCACGGTCATGATTCGGTTCTCCTTTTGTTCTTGTTTTGTCGAAGTTGTAAGTAAATTATAGCACAGTCCAACCGGAATGTCAATTTATTCCTCACTCATACAGCTTTTTGTAACTGCATTTTTCAATCACGCGGTTCATTCCGATATTTTCCGGCAGAGTACGGCAAGTCGCCGTTTTTCCGGATTTCACAATAAGATTCGTGAGAAACGCAGTCATCCGGAACCCGAAACCGTAGTTCCGGTACTCCTTCACGGTACGGATGTCCGCTGCCTCCCAGAATTCAAACGAGTATTTCTCGATACATCCTGTTGTGACCGGAATACCGTTGTGGAACAGCTGATAATAATCTGCGTCGAAACCGAAATTAACCGGACGGATGTCGCAGTCAGCGCATTCCACCGGCTGACGGGTGAAGAAGATCACTTCCTCTTTCTGCGTCAATACGTTATAGTACCATTCATCATACATCGCATCAACCCGTTTCCGCCAGAGGAGGTCATAATCTTCTGCTGAAACGATCCGGCCGGCGAGCTTTTCAATAGAAGTGATTCCCTCTTCCGCACACAGATTAATATCCGCCGCATACGCCGCCCAGTCCATGTCATCCGTGTCCCGGATACAGGGAAGGACACGGAGACCTGCCAGAAATGCCGCTGCTGCACGTGTATGACCGTCCGTTATCAGCAGGCGACCGGCGAGCTGCTTCACGGGAATCGGATCCATTTTAGTGATATCACCGCCGAACCATTCCCGTACGGCGCGCAGTTTTTCATCACTGATATACAACTGACTCGGCGTAAGAGCATCCATGGGCAGCATAAATATTTCCGCTTTATCCATCCCTATATTTCCTTATTCGTTTAAAAGTTTTTGAAAAGGGGTTTGGGGAGAAACTTTTTTCAAAAAGTTTCTCCCCAAGAAATCGTATATTACCGGAACACCGACACACCGGTCAGGTTCGCCATGCTCAGTTCCGCCACGCAGACCTGTTCACCGCCCTGCGGCGCGTGAATGATATAATGTGTGCCGTTCTTTTTTCCGAGGTAGAGCATAACATGCCCCGGACGGTACACTGCCGACGGCTGATTCACGGTGTCAAGTACACCGGACGGATCGTTCAGAAGCGACAGTACTGTTCCCGCATACTTGCTCTGTTCGCCGGTATTACGCGGCAGATAGATGCCGAACGTCCGGAAAATCGCACAGACGAAACCCGAACAGTCCACACCGCCGTCCGCACCGCCCCAGCCGTAATACGTACCGAGATAGGCGAACGCCTGCGCATAGTAATTTTTCATGGTGTAATCGAGGGAACCGCGCACGGCATCTGCTTTGGAGAGTTCCGCTTCTTCGAGGAAAAGCGTTCCTGTATCGCCGTGACGTTTCGGAATCTGAACGGTATAGCTGTCCGCGTCCTCTGTTACATACGGAAGAACCGCACCCATATCAAACCGGATCCCGTCGCATTCGACTGTTTTGGCAACGACTGTCACGTAATCCTGCGGAGCTGCGAACAGCATGTATTCCTCATCGGTACAGTAGGCTACATTCTGCGAGGAGATCCATCCGCTGTAGAAATACGACAGAACGAACGAAAAATGTCCGTCGCCGCTGGTGTGAAGAACGGCAGCGGGGAAGCCGGAAATCAGTTCCGTTTCCTGAATGCCGTCGTAGTGCGGATCGCCGTGCCTGTGGAAGGTCTTTTCGGTCGGAAAGCCCTTGAGGTCGGAACGTCCGGTGATGACAGCGCGCTTCAGTTCCACGGTTTCCGGGATTCTGTCAAGGTTTCGGTTGTGTTTGACATTATCCCGCATCTCTGCCGTGATCAGCGTGTGACCGTCCACATAGCGTTCGTCTGCGGGAAGATTGTATTTTTCGATCATTGCCCGGACTTCTATCCCTGCCATCGTGGCGGGAAGGGCGGTCATATCCCGAAGATTCGGGGCAGCATCGATCATCTTCCGGTTGAGCGTACGGATTCCGTCGGAGTCCAGCAGAACCTTATCCGCCGTTCCTTCGCCGTACGCGGTTTCGTACCAGTCGATCCATTCCTGTGCTCCGTCGGGAACGATACGTTCAAATTCCGGATAAACGATCCCGGTTTCCGGTTCCTCTGCCGTTTCTTCCGTTTCCGGCGGCGAAAAGTCATGCTTCGGCACATCCTGCATCGGTTCCGTTTCTGATTCCGTCTGCGGCCGGATTTCGTGCGGCAGTGCATCGGCATCGCGGAACGTGAGTCCACAGGAGGTCAGAAAAAACAAAAGCCCCACGGACAGCACTAACAAAAGTAACTTTGTCACAACTCCTGTGAGGTTTTTAAAACAATGCATAATTGAAAAATCTCCGTCCAATATAATAGAACAAGAGGTCATATACTCCAAATCCGGACCCAACACTGTCACTGTAACAGCCCGAAAAGGTTTGGGGAAAGGGTTCGGGAAAACCTTTTTCCTTAAAAAAGGTTTTCCCGCTAAACTCCATTTTCTCAAGCCTTCGCCATTAATTTGACCATGATGGCCTTCTGGGCGTGGAGACGGTTTTCGGCTTCTTCGAAGATTTCGTCTGCATGAGCTTCGAAGACGTCTGCCGTGATTTCTTCGCCGCGGTGAGCGGGGAGACAATGCTGAACCATTGCGTTCTTTGCCGCAACGGACAGGACCTCGTTGTTGATCTGATAACCGGTGAATACCTTCTTACGTTCAGCAGCTTCTTCTTCCTGACCCATGGAAGCCCATACGTCGGTGAAGAGAACGTCGGCGTCTGCCGCAGCTTCGAGAACGTTTTCGGTCATCGTATACATATTACCATAATTTTTTGTAAAGTCAAGTACTTTTTCGTCCGGCTGATAATTCTTCGGGCATGCGATCGCGACCTTCATGCCGACGGTCAGGCCACCGACGATGAGAGAGTTCGCCATGTTGTTGCCGTCGCCGATGTAGCACATCTTCAGTCCGTCGAAGCCTCCCTTGATTTCACGGATCGTCATAAGGTCCGCCATGACCTGACAGGGATGGCAGTAGTCGGTCAGACCGTTGATGACCGGGCAGGAGCAGTAGTCCGCAAGGTCTTCGACTTCCTTCTGAGCGAAGGTACGGATCATGATACCGTCGAGGTAGCGGGAGAGAACACGTGCGGTGTCTTCGAGCGGTTCACCGCGGCCGATCTGGAGGTCACGGGGAGAGAGGAACAGCGGCTGACCGCCGAGCTGGTAGATACCGGTCTCAAAGGAAACACGGGTTCTGGTGGACGACTTCTGGAAGATCATACCGAGGGACTGACCCTTGAGAATGTGATGTTCGATGCCGTGCTTGCGTTCGTACTTCAGCTTGTCGGCGATGTCGAGCAGTTCGATGATTTCGTTCTTCGACAGATCGGACATTTTGAGAAAATCTTTCATGGTTGTGATTCTCGGGGAAAAACTTTTTTGAGAAAAAGTTTTTCCCCGAACCCCTTTTCAAAAAACTTTAAACTATATATTTAATGGAGTCTGTGCAGATTTAAAGGACTTTTGCGAGAATTTCAATGCCGCGGTCGATTTCTTCATAAGTGATCGTCAGCGGGGGGAGGAGACGTACGACGTCGGAGCCTGCCGTGAGGACGAGAAGACCGTTGTCGAAAGCGTCGTGCAGGATGTCCTTCGGAGAAACAGTGACGGCGATTCCGGTCATCATGCCGATGCCGCGGACTTCTTTCACCTTGTCGGAACCGAGAGCCGCGATCTTTTCGCGGATATAGGCGCCCTTTGCATTGACTTCCGCGAGGAATTCGTCCGTGATGCGGGAGACGACGTTGCATGCCGCCGCGCAGGAGACCGGATTTGCACCGAACGTGGAGCCGTGCATGCTTGCGCCGAGGGTTTTCGCGCACTTTTCGCCGGCGATGAACGTGCCGATCGGGAGACCGCCGCCGAGTCCCTTCGCTGTGGTGACGATGTCGGGAGTGATGCCTGCGTTCATGTAGCCGAAGAACTTGCCGCAGCGGCCGATACCGGTCTGCACTTCGTCCACGATCAGCAGGATGTCGCGGTCATTGCAGAGCGCTTCGACTGCTTTCAGGTAGTCAGCGGACAGAATATTTACACCGCCTTCGCCCTGTACGACTTCCAGCATGACCGCACAGACATCTTTCGTGCAGGCTGTGGTGAGTGCGTCGATATCGCCTGCATCGCAGTATTTGAAGCCTTCTGTGAAGGGGAAGAAGTACTGATGGAATACATCCTGGCCGGTCGCCTTGAGCGTGGTTATGGTACGGCCGTGGAAGGACTTGTTCAGCGTCACGATGGTGCTGCGTCCTTCGCCGTATTTGTCAAAGCTGTACTTTCTTGCCAGTTTGATCGCACCTTCGTTCGCTTCCGCACCGGAGTTGCCGAAGAACATGTTGCAGAGTCCGGTCTTTTCCGCGATCATGGACGCGAGTTCGGACGCCTTGTCGCAGTAGAAATAGTTGGAAACATGCTGGTAACGGTTCACCTGATCGATGACCGCGTTCTTCCAGCCTTCGTCGTTCCAGCCGAAGATGTTGACGCCGATGCCGCTGGTGAAGTCGATGTAGGATTTGCCGTTTTTATCGGTCAGTGTCGCTCCGTGTCCTTCTTCGGGAACGAGGTCGAGCTTGCCGTAAGTTGCCATGATGTTATCATGGTCGAGCTGAATTACATTTTCACGAATCATATAGCCACCTTATGCCTTTGTAAACATCGTACCGATACCTTCTTCGGACAGCATTTCGATGAGAATGGAGTGCTTGATGCGGCCGTCGATGATGAAGGTCTTGACGCCGCCGTTTACGGCGGATACGCAGCATTCCACTTTCGGGATCATGCCGCCGGAGATCACGCCTTCCGCGCGCAGACCGTCCACTTCGTCGGTACAGATTTCGGAGATCAGCGTAGAAGGATCCTTCGGATCGCGGAGAACGCCGACGGTGTCGGTCAGGAGAATGAGGTTTTCTGCCTTCAGCGCAACGGCAATTTCTGCAGCTGCGGTATCTGCGTTGATGTTGTAAACACCGGATGCGTCTTCCGCATGTGCTACGGTGGAGATAACCGGGATGTAACCGCGGTGGATAACGTCTTCGATAACTTTTGCGTTGATGGAAACGATGTCGCCGACGAAGCCGTAGTCGGTGCCTTCCGCGTCGGTGTGACGGGTTGCCTTGATGAGACCGCCGTCGAGACCGCAGAGACCGATGGCGCGTCCGCCGGTTCTGCCGATCTTGTCAACGAGCTGCTTGTTCGTCTTGCCGGCGAGGACCATGAGCGCGACTTCCGCGGTTTCCTCGTCCGTGTAGCGAAGACCGTTGATGAATTCGGACTTCTTGCCGATTTTCTTCAGCAGATCATTCATGTCGGGACCGCCGCCATGGACGAGAACGACGTTGATGCCGGTCAGGGAGAGCAGAACGATGTCGCTGATAACCGCGTCGCGCAGTTCATCGGAGAGCATCGCATTTCCGCCGTACTTGATGACGATGGTTTTTTCGTGGTATTTCTGTATATAGGGCAGAGCTTCGATCAGAATACTCGCCTTGTCTTCATTTCTGATGGACATAAAATCCTCCGGATTTATGATTGGGGATTTATCGGGGAGAAACTTTTTGAAAAAAGTTTCTCCCCGAACCCCTTTTCAAAAACTTTTAAACGATTTTTTGGACAAAGTATGGTGCAGATTTGGTATACCAAACCGTCAGTGCAGTCAGAAAAATTTTGTTTTCTTACCCTATGCACTTTCTCAGTCAAACCATACAGATTGAAGCTTTTTGAAAGGGTGTCCGGACGAGACTGCGGTGCAGTCTCAGAAACTTTTTCTCGAAAAAGTTTTCCCCGAGAAACTCCCCTTCCTCAGCTTCTGTAGTCGCCGTTGATGCGGACGTATTCGTAGCTGAGGTCACAGCCGTACGCCTGAGCGGACGCGTCGCCGTCGTTCATTTCGCAGTTGATCTCGACGGTCTTTTCGGTGAGGACTTCCTTTGCGAATTCTTCGCTGAACTCAAAGCTGCCGCCGTTTTTGCAGACGGGAAGAGTACCTTTGGCGGAAGAGAAGGAGATGTCCACCTTGGAAGTATCAAAGTCAACGCCGGAGTAGCCGAGCGCACAGATGACACGGCCCCAGTTGGCGTCTGCTCCGAACATCGCCGCCTTAACGAGGGAGGACGCGATGACGGACTTCGCGAGAACGCGTGCATCTTCGGTGTTTCTTGCTCCGGTGACATTGCAGATGAGGAGCTTGGTTGCGCCTTCGCCGTCCGCTGCAATAGAGGTTGCCAGCTTGTAGCAGAGGAGCTTCAGTGCACCTGCGAACGCTTCATATGCTTCGCCTTCCGCTGCGGTGATCTCATCGTTGCCCGCTTTGCCGGATGCGAGGATGGTCACGGTGTCGTTGGTGCTGGTGTCGCCGTCGACGGTGACCATGTTGAAGGTATCGTCGATTGCCGCGTGGAGCGCGGTGTTCAGAACGTCCGAAGCGATCGCGCAGTCGGTCGTGAGGAAGCAGAGCATTGTCCCCATGTTCGGGTGGATCATACCGGAACCCTTGCAGATACCGCCGAGCTTCACGGTTTTTCCGCCGCACTCAAAGGAGAAAGAGAATTCCTTCTTTTTCGTATCGGTGGTCATGATTGCGAGAGCCGCCTTGTCGGAGCCTTCCGCAGTTGCTTCCAGCTTTTCGAGCAGAACGGGGATGCCCTTCATGATCGGTTCAGTGTTCAGAGAAACGCCGATGACGCCGGTGGAGGCGACGATGACGTTGTTTTCTTTAATGTTCAGTGCTTCCGCGAGAGCCTTGCAGGTCGCGTTTGCAGTTTCGTAACCGTCGGGAGTGCAGGCATTCGCGTTGCCGGAGTTGCAGATGACTGCCTGCGCCTTGCCGTCGGCGAGGTGCGCACGGGTCACACCGACCGGAGCCGCGAAGACTTTGTTTCTTGTGAAAACACCTGCCGCGTTGCAGACATTGTCCGCAACGATCATGGCGAGGTCGAGTTTTGCGGCGTTCTTGCGCATGCCGGCATGGATGCCGTATGCCTTGAAGCCTTCGGCAGCACAGACGCCGCCGGGAATTTCGGTATAAATGGAAGTATTCATAAGGATGGATAACCTCAAATTCAATTAAAATCCTGCGGGGAGCATGTCGATGCCGCAGTCTTCGTCAAAACCGAAGTAGATGTTCATGTTCTGGATCGCCTGACCGGCTGCACCCTTTACCATATTGTCAATGCAGGAGCAGAGGATCAGCGTACCGGTTCGCATATCGCCGTGAACGGAGATGTCACAGTAGTTCGAGCGGGTGACGTTGCGGATCTGCGCGGACGTGCCCTTCGCTTCGATGCGGACAAACTGCTCGTTTTCGTAGAACTTCACGTACGCTTCGCGGACTTCGTCGATGGTCACGCCGTCCTTGAGCTTGGCATAGATGGTTTCTTCGATGCCGCGGTTGACGGGGAGCAGATGCGGAACAAACAGGACCTTCATCGGATGACCGGCCGCGTAGGAGAGGGACTGTTCGATCTCGGGTGTATGGCGGTGTTCGCCGACCTTGTACGCGGAGATGGATTCGTTTGCTTCCGGATAGTGCGTGGTCTGAGTCAGGCTTCTGCCAGCGCCGGTGACACCGGATTTTGCGTCGATGATGATGCCGTCAGCTTCAATGAAGCCGAGTTTGAGGGCGGGGAACAGCGCGAGAGCCGCGGCTGTCGGGTAACAGCCGGGGTTCGCGATGATCTTTGCCCCCTTGATGTTTTCGCGGAACAGTTCCGGCTGGGCGTAGACCGCACCGCCGTGGAGTTCCGGCTTGTCGAACGGTTTTTTGTACCATTCCTTGTATTCGTCTTCGGATTCGAGACGGAAGTCCGCGCCGAGGTCAACGAGAAGCGCGCCGGAAGCGAGATACTGTTCGGCAAGCGGTTCGGACAGACCGTGCGGCAGAGAAGCGAACACAACGTCCGCACCGGCGATGGCGGTATCGGCATCGGTCAGCTTGGGAAGATTCATTTTCTTGAAGTTCGGATAAACTTCCTCGATCCCCTTGCCTTCGAAGGAAACAGAGGACAGTCCGGAAATTTCAACGTGCGGATGCAGCGCGAGGAGACGGACAAGTTCCGCACCTGCGTATCCGGTAGCGCCGACAACAGCGGCCTTGATTTTGTTCATAAAATATGGTTTCTCGGGGAAAACTTTTTCTCGAAAAAGTTTTCCCCGAACCCCTTTCAAAAAGCTTTAATCTATATGGATGAAATATTATTTTTCGATGTAGTTTTTTACGAGTTTGATCTGGTGCAGGACGGATTCCTTGGAGGGACCGCCGTAGACTTTGCGTTCGTTTACGCAGTTTTCGAGATTGACCGCTTCGTATACACCTTCGTCGAACAGGGGAGAGAAGGTCTTGTAGGTGTCGAGGGTGAGCGATTCGAGGTCGGTCTTGTTTTCGATGCAGTATGCGACGAGACGTCCGCTGACGCGGTAGGCATCACGGAAGGGGAGTCCCTTCTTGACGAGGTAGTCGGCGCAGTCGGTCGCGTTGATGAATCCGCCGGACGCCGCCTGACGGAGCTTTTCTTTCTTGACGGTCATCGTCGCGATCATGGAGGTGAACAGCTCGATGCAGAGCTTCGCGTTGTCAATTGCATCGAACGCAGCTTCCTTGTCTTCCTGCATATCCTTGTTGTATGCCAGCGGAATGCCCTTCATCATTGTGAGAACGGTGGTGAGGTCACCGTATACGCGTCCGGTCTTTCCGCGGACGAGTTCGGCGATGTCGGGATTCTTCTTCTGCGGCATAATGGAGGAGCCGGTCGAGAACGCATCGTCGAGTTCCACGAAGGAGAATTCACTCGTACACCACAGGATGACTTCTTCAGAGAAGCGGGACAGGTGCATCATGATGAGGGAGAGCGCGAAAACGAGTTCGATAAGGAAGTCACGGTCGGAAACGCCGTCCATGGAATTTTCGGTGACGCCGCTCATACCGAGCAGTTCGGCGACCATGTGACGGTCGATCGGATACGTGGTGGAAGCCAGCGCACCGGAGCCGAGCGGGGAGATGTTCGTACGGTCATATACATCTGCGAGACGAAGGTCGTCGCGGATGAACATCTGCGCATATGCGAGAACGTAGTGCGCGAAGGTCACCGGCTGAGCACGCTGAAGATGCGTGTAGCCCGCCATAACAGTGTCGGTATTTTCTTCCGCGATGGTGACGATGGCGTCAAGCAGACCCTTCACGAGCGAACGGATTTCGGTGATTTCCTTCTTTAAATAAAGACGGATGTCCAGCGCGACCTGGTCGTTCCGGCTTCTTGCGGTGTGCAGCCGCTTGCCGGTATCGCCGATGCGTGCGGTCAGCACTTCCTCGACGAACATATGAATATCTTCTGCTTCCGGATCGATCGCCAGTTTTCCGGCTTCAAGATCTGCTTTGATTTCCGCCAGTGCGGTTACAATTTTTGCGGATTCGTCGAGTGAGATGATTCCGCATTTACCGAGCATCGCTGCGTGTGCCATCGAACCTTCGATATCTTCCCGGAACATCCGGCTGTCAAACGAGATCGATGAATTAAAATCATTGACTCTGCTGTTCTCCGCCTTCGAGAACCGCGCGTCCCACATTTTTGCCATGATAAAATATTGTTTTCCGGGGGGAAACTTTTTTGAGGAAAAAGTTTCCCCCGGACCCCTTTCAAAAACCTTTAAAATAAAAATAGAAACATAATTCAGCCAAAACCGGATGATACTATGGTGTGCGCTGAACTAACAAAATAAGCCGAAGCGTAAAAACTGCAATACCCCTCCACAAATATCCCAGTATAAAAGTTTTTGCGGAGGGGTCCGGGGAGGTGCTTTTTTCAAAAAGCATCTCCCCGGTTATTT
>JAFQFS010000168.1 GCA_017398585.1 Clostridia bacterium | reverse complement strand
GGCGACGACCCGGCAGCAGTTCTTCCGGATTCCGCAATTGACGTTGCATACGTTGCATTCTTCGAAACCGAAGAAGCAGCTAAGGCATTTGACGGCGTAAACGGCGCAGTTGCTCTCGTTGACGCAGCTATGCTTGCAGCTCCTTCCGCATCTACCAACGGCGCGGTTGAACTTCTCTCCGAAGCTGTTGCAGCTCCCGTAGTTGAAGAAGCTCCGGTTGTTGAAGAACCCGTTGTAGAAGAAGTTGTTGAAGAAGCTCCGGTTGAAGAAGAAGTTGTCGTAGAAGAACCCGTTGTTGAAGAAGTAGTTGAAGAAGTTGTTGTTGAAGAAACCGCAGAAGAAGAAGTTGTAGAAGAAGCAGCTCAGACCTTCGACTTCGGCGTAATCGCAGCAGTCGCAGCTATCGTTTCCGCAGCAGGCTACGCTCTCTCCAAGAAGAGATAAGTCTCACTCAATCAAACACTTACCTATACTGACATCCGGCGGCTATCGTAACGACATCCGCCGGAATGTCGCATTTATGTCCTTTTCAGCTATTTTTTAATTTATAATGATGCACATCAGACCATCGTTTCTCTGCCTGTTTTCCGCCCTGCTCACCGCCGCTTCCCTTCTTTCCGGATGCGGTACTCCAACGGAAATCGCCGCGGAATCCGTGGAAACAGTAGAAACATCAGAAAACAGGTATACCTGGTACGGCGCAAACTACACCTTCGACGGCACAGAAATTACTGCCGCCGCGTGTGCGCCCTCCAATTTTGACCAGGTCTTCTCGGGCGCGTTTTACGACGATCCCCTCCTCGACGGCGACTTCGCCGCCGAAGTGGAGGTCACGCTCGACACGATCTATTCCTCCGGCGGACTTCTCTTCCGCGCGTCAGAAGCCGAGTACGACGGCTACGAAGGCTACGCGCTGATGGTACGCGACCGGAAAATCTATCTCTACGAAGCGGGCGGCAGCAAATCGTCCGGCATGATCTTCACCGAACTCGGCCGCGCCTCCATTGAGGACTACAAACGCGGTACGCCCCTCCGTCTCCGCGTCGAACGTGAAGGCAACACCTTCCGTCTGTATTTCCTCGACGATGCGGACGGCGTGGAACCGTGGCCGGAATTCGAATTTGTGCTCAACTCCTGCCGCGGCACCGGCATCGGTGTGGCGGACAACGGTCAGGGGGTCTCCTTCGACAACCTCACCGTCACGGAATACACCGCGCCGGAAAAGGGAGACCGGCTCTACAAAAACCCCGTCTTCGGCGAAGCACAGGCCGCTGACCCCGGCGTTCTCTTTTACGACGGGAAATACTACTGTTACTCTACCTCCGCACCGGTCGGATATTACGTCTATACGTCCGACGATATGGTAAACTGGACCAACGAAGGCCTCTGCTGCGATGCGGCATGGGGCATCACCAAATCCGGCTACTACTGGGCACCCGAAGTCATCGAGCATGACGGGAAGTTCTACATGATCATGACCGTCGACGAACGCATCGGCTTCGCGGTCGCGGACAGCCCGCTCGGTCCCTTTGTCCCCGAGAAAACCTGGCTGTTCGACAAGTCCATCGACGGACATGTCTTCATCGACGACGACGGACAGGCGTACCTCTATTACGTCAGCTGGCGCGAAGGTCACGAATACGGCATCTACGCCTGCGAACTCGAAGACGATATCGTCACCGTCCGCGAAGGAACCGAAGTCCAGCTCCTGAAGCCGAAGGAATCGTGGGAAAAGGTCGGCGGAGACGTCACGGAAGGTCCGTTCGTCCTCAAGCATAACGGCACCTACTACCTCACCTACTCCGGTACCGGCTATGAGTCCCCGGATTACGCGGTGGGCTACGCGACCTCCGACCAGCCGCTCGGACCGTACACCCGTTACGAGGGCAACCCCATCCTCAGCCGGACGGAAAAGCTCTACGGTCCCGGTCACCACAGCTTCACCACGTCCCCCGACGGCAGTGAACTGTTCATCGTGTACCACGTCCACAATACCACATCGGCGGTACATCCGAGAAAAATCTGCATCGACCGCGCACGTTTCGTCCCGACCGCCGACGGCGGCGACCGGCTCGAAATCTTCGGTCCGACGCATACCTCACAGGAGTACCCGAAGTGAAACTGAACGCTCTTTTTCTCATTCCCTGCCTTCTCGCACTGTCGGTTCTGACCTTCGCGTCCTGCGGAACGGAAACGCCCGCACCGGATGCGGAAGCTCCGGTCACGTCGGAAATCCCCGCGGAATCCGCGGTCACGGTGATCTCCCCGGACTCCGCGGAATATACCCTGATCCGTCCCGAGGAATCCGCAGAAGAAGAACTGGAAGCCGCCCAGATGTTCTTCCACACAGTGGACGATACCTGCGGCGTCAAACTGAAGTTTGAAACCGACTTTGTCCGAAAGGGCACCGATCCCAACGTAAATCCGACCGAAATCCTGATCGGCATGACCAACCGTACGGCGTCCGAAGAAGCGTATTCGAAGATCGGCGAGGGAGAATTCATCCTCGCGATGATCGGCGAACGTCTCTGCGCCGTCGGCTATACGCCCGAACTCACGAAGGTCGCGGCGGAAGTCCTTGCGGATAAGCTGACCGATGCGGGATTGTATCTCACAGGTGATTTTATGGAAATTTACGAAGCAGAAACCACCTATACCTACCGTACCTTCAAAAATCCCGTTCTCGGAAACGGCGCCGACCCGTGGGTCATCCGCGACGGCGACAAATATTACTACTGTTATTCCGGCGGCAACGGCGTCTGCGTGAACGAGATCGAGTCGCTTGACAGGATCACCGCCGAAGGCGGCAAAAAGGTCTACACCGCTCCCGGCGGCACCATGTATTCCGAAGAATACTGGGCGCCCGAACTGCACAAGATCGACGGAAAGTGGTACATCTACGTTGCGGCGGACGACGGCGACAACTACAACCACCGCATGTACGTCCTCGAATGCACCGGCGATGATCCGACCGAACCGTACGTCATGAAGGGCAAGATCACCGACTCCACCGACAAGTGGGCGATTGACGGCACTGTCCTCCAGTACAAGGGCGAATGCTACTTCATCTGGTCCGGATGGGAAGGCGACGTCAACGTCGCGCAGAACATCTACATCGCGCACATGTCCGACCCGTGGACGATCGACAGCGAACGCGTCGAACTTTCCAGACCGCAGTTCCGCTTTGAAAAGCTCGGCGGTACCCCGTCCATCAACGAAGGTCCCGTCGCACTTGTCGCACCGTCCGGCGAAACCGTGCATATCGTCTATTCCGGCAGCGGAAGCTGGTCCGATTTCTACTGTCTCGGCATCCTGACCTTCTCCGGTGACGGCGACATCCTCGACGCGGACAACTGGACAAAGTCGAAGGAAGCCATTTTCGAAAAGACCGGTGACGTCTTCGGTCCCGGACACTGCTCGTTCACGACGGCAGCGGACGGTTCGACCTGGATCGTGTACCACGCGAATCTTGTATCCGGCTCCGGATGGGGCGGACGCAGTGTATGGACGCAGCAGGTTGAATGGAACGGGGACGACATCGTCCTCGGCACACCGGCATCTCCGTCGGTTGAACACAAACTCCCCATCGCAGCTTACACCAAAGACAATATCAAACTCAAGGACTAACTTTGTCAGCCGAAAAGCTTTGATCGACCTTTCTCGAAAGGTCGCAGAGTCCAGAGACAGCTGTCCCTCGGAGGAACGAAGTTCCTCCCGGAGAACCTTCGGTTCTCCAGTGGTCGACCGACCGCACGAGACTCGTAAACGAGTCTCAGGTCGAAACACCCCTTGACTCATCCAGGGGATCGCTGAAAATTTCAGCTTCATCTGAAAAAAGGAGGTATTCTCCACCTCCCGCGCAAGCGTCCCCCTAAAAAACAGCCCAACAAAAATCTATATAAAAAGGAAGAAACAACACCATGAAAAGAACCATCGCGCTTCTTCTCGTCCTCCTCATGGCAGGCGGCTCCCTGCTCTCCTGCTCTGAAGCAACCTCGGACGAAACCACCGATACCGCTTCCGCCCCCACCGCTGACGGCGAAGCAGCAGTCGAAGAAACCGTCGACCCCAACGCCCGCCTCGACTCCGGTCTCGGCACCGTCGACTACGAAGGCTATAACTTCAACATCTTCGTTCACAACACCATCTACAACGACTGGAACGCAGAAGAAGTCACCGGCGAACCGATCAACGACGCGAAGTACGAACGTATGGTAACCGTTTCCGATAACGCAAACGTCACCATCACTCCCGTCATCGTTACCGCCGACAACCGTGCCGGCCATACCCCCCTCTCCAACTCCGTTCAGGCGGGTACCAACGACTATGACCTCGTTGAACTTTCCGCATACAGTGCCTGCAACGCTCTCGTCGCAGGTCTTCTCCGCGACATGAACGCTATCGAAAACCTCGACCTCTCCCGCGAATGGTGGGACCAGTACGCAAACGAAGACTTCAAGTTCAAGGATTCCATCTACATGGCAACCGGTGATATCTCCCTCGCCGACAACAACGCGACCTACTGTATCTACTTCAACAAGAGAATCGCAACCGACTACAACATCCCGAATCTCTACGAAATGGTCGACAACATGACCTGGACCATCGACAACTACCGTGCATTCGCGGAAGCTTACGGCGCGGACACCGACAACGACGGCAACCATGTCAACGACCCCGATGACGAATACGGCGTATACATCTGGGACGATATCATGATGGGTATCGTCAATGCTTCCGGTATCAAGTGCTGCACCATCAATCAGGAAACCGGTGCACTTGAACTCTCCCTCTTCAGCGAAAAGTTCGTTGATGCGTTCAACAAGTTCACCCTCTACGCATACAACAAGGACACCACCTGCGCTTACCAGAGAAACGGTTACGCTGCAGACTACGGCGCAATCGCCTTCAAGGAAGGCCGCGCCCTCTTCTTCATGGTCAACCTCGGCGCAGCCATCGGTCTCCGTGAAATGGACGACGACTTCGGTATCCTCCCGCTCCCGCTTTACGATGAAAATCAGGACCGTTACTACAACTCCATCGCATCCTGGGCAGGCGCATTCTACTCCATCCCGAGAAACTCCTACGGCGACGAAGGCTTCTCCCGCGCAGGTTACATCACCCAGGCTCTCGCTTACGAATCCCTCTACACCCTTACCCCCGCTTACTATGACCAGACTCTGAAGGGCAAGACCTCCCGTGACGAAGAATCCTCCGCAATGCTCGACCTCATCTTCGCTACCCGTACCTACGACTTCGGCTGGTACTTCGAAATCGGCGGCTACAACGAAGGCATCATGAACCTCCTCCGCGCTTACTCCTCCGACGTTACCTCCATGTATCAGTCCAACAGCAAGAGAGCTACCAAGGTTCTCGACAAATACAACGAATCCATCCTCGAAATCATCGATCAGGAAGGTCAGGGTTAAGTTTTATAAAAGTTAATTTTTGTGGGGAAAAACTTTTTGAAAAAAGTTTTTCCCCACACCCCTTTTCCAAAACTTTCAGACGAAATGGATGAACAAAGTTGAGTGCAGATCCCGGAATATCAAAAATGCTGTCCGCTGTACAGCCGTGCGGTATTCTGAATCTGCACTCAACTTTATTTTTTCTGTTTTGTCTGAAAGTTTTTGGGAAGGGGTTTGGGGAAACCTTTTTTTCAAAAAAGGTTTCCCCAGGAACTCCGCTCGATCACTTCGTCCGCCATGTCGTCCGGCGTACGTACCTTTCCGCCGCCGCATGCGTCCGGAATCACCCGCATGGCGTCGCTCTTCCGGAACCAGATCAGCTGCCGCTTCGCGTAATGCCGCGTCGCCAGCTTGATCTCCGCCGCAACGTCCTCAAGCGTACATTCGCCGCGGAAATACGGCGCAAATTCCTTGTAGCCGATCGCCTGATACGCCGTTCTGCTGAGATTCGGGTATCCGAGCACCCAACGTGCTTCCGCCTCAAGTCCTTCGTCCATCATGATGTCCACGCGCCGTTCGATCCGTTCGTACAGCAGCGCACGGTCGGCAAACTCGAGGATCACCGGCGTGTTGTCGTAGGGGATCTCGCCGGAGACCTGCATCCGGTCCGTCTCCGTCTTCGTCTTCCCCGTCGTTTCAAACACTTCGATCGCCCGTACGACGCGCTTGACGTTGTTCGGATGGATCGCCTCCGCCGCTTCGGGGTCGACCGCCGCCAGACGTGCGTGGAGTGCTTCGTTTCCGTGCTCCGCCGCATAAGCGAACAGTTTTTCCCGCAGGGCTTCATCCCGTTCCCCAGGTTCAAACGAGGTCAGACGCATAAGGGAGTCGTGATACATCCCCGTCCCGCCGCAGAGAATCGGCAGCTTCCCGCGTGATGCGATGTCCGCGATCACGATGCCCGCCTCACGGGCGTAATCCGCCGCGGAAAACTCCATGTCCGGGTTGATGATGTCGAACATGTGGTGCGGGACGCCGTCCCGTTCCTCCATCGACGGCGTTGCCGTGCCGATGTCCATCCCGCGGTAGAGCTGCATGGAGTCACAGGAAACCACTTCCCCGTTCAGACGTTTCGCCAGCGCAATCGCCAGCCCCGTCTTCCCCGATGCCGTCGGTCCGAGAATGGATAATGTCTTGATCTTTGTCATATCTCTGTTTTCCTTTTTATTGAAAAGGTTTTTGGAAGGGTGCGGGAAACCTTT
>JAFQFS010000167.1 GCA_017398585.1 Clostridia bacterium | reverse complement strand
CTGCAGCGAGGAAATCACCTCGCGGGACAGTCCTTCCGCCGCGGTTTTCCGCTTGGCGCAGATTTTTTCGGCGGATTCCGCACAGAGCGCGGATTTTTCAGCCAGTTTATGTTCGAGCTCGGTCAGCTTGATGTCGCCTTCCTCGAGATCGGATATTTTTGCGGTGATCTCGGCTTTTTTTGCCTTGATCTCCGATATCGTTGCGCCGTATTTTTTCTCGAGTTTTTCAAGAAGGGACAGTCGGGATTCCACCTGCGTCAGCTTTTCCGCCGGATTTTCAAGGTCGTCGCCGTTGACGGCGTCGTGCACCCGTTCTGCAATGTCGATGATCTCATAGCGGAATCCGGCGAGTTTGGCGACCATTTCATCCGCACCTTCCACGACATCGGAAAGCTGGGAAAGAGCCGCTTCCGCCCTCTCGATGAGATAGACGGCGGTTGCACCTTTTTCACTGTTCGCCAGCGCCTTGTTGACCACTCCGGCGTATTTCGACACCCGTTCCAGACTTTTCAGCTTGGTACGTAGCCGGATGAGGCGTTCTTCCTCGTCGTCTGCACCGAGTTTGGCGGACTCGATCTCCTTTTTCTGATACCGAAGGATATCAAGCATCATTTCCCGCTGGCTCATGGCTTCCTTCAGCGCGGCGATCTCGTCACGTACCGCCGTCAGCTCCGCATAGCGTTCGCTGTACTCGGCACGTTCGGTTTCGTTGTCGGCAAACGAGTCGAGCAGCGCTGCGTAAGTGGATTTGTCGGCGAAATCGTTCCGCTCGCTCTGCGTCTGGATACCGAGCAGCAGCTCCGACACTTCCTTCAGCAGGGACAGCGGTACCGTTTTCCGGTTGATCTTCGCGCTGCCGCGTCCGTCTGCCGCAAGAGTACGGGAAATCTGGATCTCTCCGTTCTCGTCCGGCGGACATCCGAGAGAGTCGAGGGCGTCGCGGTATTTTTCCAGTCCGCTGAAAATCGCGGAGACCTGTGCGCGGGATTCCCCGCTCCGGATCAGCTCTCTGCCGTTCTTGGCTCCGCAGAGGAGGAGCAGACTGTCGATAATGATGGATTTTCCGGCACCTGTCTGGCCGGTGATAACCGTGAATCCTTCCCGGAAGTTGATTTCAAGCTGCTTTGCAACGGCGATATTCTCAATATACAAGTTCCAAAGCATATGGTTCTCCCTTTAGCTGCGATGAATCTCAGGTGTTGATCAGCTTGGTGATCCGGTGTGCGATGGCAACGGCAGAATCGGTATCTCGGGTCACAATGATGATGCAGTCGTCCCCTGCAACACAGCCGAGAATGTCCGCTTCGTGGAGGGAATCGACCCCTGCCGCTACGGCCTGTGCCATGCCCGGATAGGTCTTTATGACGATATCGTTATAGGAAGAAGCGACGCTTTTGATAGAATTGGCGATCGCACGGCTGTATACGTGCTGGTTTTCGCTGGCATTGTTTTTCGGAACTACATATTTATAGGTTCCCATATCGGACATCTGTTTCAGCAGCTTGAGCTCTCTGATATCACGGGAAACTGTCGCCTGAGTCACGTCGTAGCCGGCGAGTCGGAGCTTTGCAATAAGTTCTTCCTGAGTCTCAATGTTGTTGTTCTCTATGATTTCAAGAATCTTATTATGTCTCTTAACTTTCATGGCAGTCCTTTCGTCGTAGAGGTTTTATCCAAAAATAGGTTACTGATGTTCAGACAGCTTCGAATGCAGGACTCCGAGGAACCCGTTATCCTTGATCCGGATAAGCTTTGTCGTATGTTCGGAACGCTTGATGGAGACGGTATCCCCTTCGTTCAGCGCGATCACGTCACGTCCGTCCGCCGTCACATAGACCGACGAGCCTTTGCTGCGGATATCGGACAGGCGAATCTCCTTGTCGCCGCGGAAAATGACCGGACGGCTGTTGAGCGTGTGGGGACAGATCGGCGTCAGGCACAGGCAGTCGAGTGAGGGTTCCAGCACCGGTCCGCCGGCGGAAAGCGAGTATGCCGTGGAGCCGGTGGGGGTCGCTGCGATGATCCCGTCTGCGCGGCAGGTCTGAATCTTGATGCCGCCGCAGAAAATATCGAATGTCAGCAGGCGCGCGACCGGACCGTTTGAAAGAACGATATCGTTCAGAACAGTCGAGCTTGCACGCACTTTACCGGACCGCGTGATCACTTCCGCATCCAGCATCATCCGTTCGTCAATGCTGTAATTCCCCTCGACCAGCGCATCCAGCAGTTCCAGTTCGTTGATCTCGATCTCCGCGAGGTAACCGACATGACCGAAATTGATGCCGATGATCGGGATTTCCGCGTCGAGCAGCTTGTTGGAGGCGTCAATGATGGATCCGTCGCCGCCGAGCACGATTGCCGCATGGCACTGGGCAAGAGCGTCGTTGTTACTGATTTCGTAGATTCTGTCCTCAAGATAGGACAGGCAGTTCATATATTCCGAAAAAACACCGATCCGGCATTTCCGTTCGCACAGATGGCTTACAAACCGGGTGATCAGCTGCGGCTCGATGTCTTTTGTGGTATTCGGTATCAATACAAGGTTGTTGATTTTATTCATAAACAGCCTCCGTGACGGCTTTCCCGGAAACGGATGCGGTTCCGTTTTTCACCGCCATCATCAGGAATTCGGTATTTCCGTCCCCGCCCGTGATGGGAGACTTCATGATTCCGCACGGCGCAAGTCCGTTTTCGGCGGCACATGCGATGACCCGGTTGATCGCGGCGATATGCTGTTTTTTATCCTTGACCAGCCCGCCGCGTCCGACCGCTTCTCTTCCGCATTCAAACTGCGGTTTGATGAGAGCGATATATACTGCGCCGTCCGTAAGGATCGAGGAGACAGCGGGAAGAACGAGCGTCTGTGAGATGAACGACAGGTCACTCACCGCGCAGGTACACGGCTGTCCGAGCTGTTCGGCGGTCAGGTAGCGCGCGTTGCAGCCTTCAAGATTGGTCACACGGCTGTCCTCTGCGAGTTTCGGGTCAAGCTGACCGTGTCCGGAATCGATCGCGTACACATGAGCGGCACCGCGCTGCAGGAGGCAGTCCGTGAAGCCTCCGGTCGACGCACCGACATCGGCACAGATCCGTCCGGTCACGTCCACGCAAAACCGCTCCAGCGCACCTTCCAGCTTCATTCCGCCGCGTCCGACGAATTTGTGTTCTTCACCGATCTGCCGGACTTCGTCCGTTTCGGTGACATCGTACGAGGCCTTCGTGATGATCTTCCCGTTGACGGAGATGAATCCGCCGGAGATAAGCTGTGCAGCACGGCTGCGGCTTTTGGCAAGGCCGGTTTCCGCCAGATATACGTCAAGTCTCATGATTACTTCCGGCGGGAAAGCAGCCAGATGGCAAGGCGACACAGAAGATCGCTGTCCGCGTAATGCGAAATCGCTTCGACCGCGAGGAGGGTGAGCAGTGCTTCTTCCTCTTCCGCTTCGTTGACCTTCATGAACGCCAGTACGGTCTTTTTGTTGTTCTTGATGTCACTTCCGACTTCCTTGCCGAGTGTTGCGGTATCGCTTCTCACATCAAGAATATCGTCGTGGATCTGGAAGGAAAGACCGACCGCTTCCGCATAGAGCTTGAGGTTGTCAATATCCGTCTGGAGCGGTTTGTCTGTTGCGGCGTAATAACCGAGCAGACATGCCGCACGGATGAGCGCACCGGTCTTCATGGAGTAGATCTTGCGCAGTTCACGGTAGCTGTCCACGGTATTGCTCAGATCGAGCGTCTGTCCGCCGACCATGCCGCAGGCACCGGCTTCATGCGCCAGCGTTGCCACGGCAAGACGAACCGACTTGTTCGGCACGTACTGATTGGACGCGCACAGTTCGAACGCAAGCGTCAGGAGAGCATCCCCCGCGAGAAGTGCTTCCGCTTCTCCGAATCTGATATGACAGGACGGCTTTCCGCGGCGCAGATCGTCGTCGTCCATGCACGGAAGGTCATCGTGGATCAGCGAATAGGCGTGGATACATTCGAGGGCACAGGCATACGGAAGCGCCGCTTCGATGCTGCCGCCGAATAATTTGCAGAATTCAATGACAAGAAAGGCACGGATCCGCTTGCCGCCGCCGAGCGTGGAATAACGCATGGCTTCTGCAACAACGGTATTTCCGGCATACGCTTCGGTCAGATACCCCGAAAGGGCGTTTTCGACTTTTTCCGCCGCGTCACGCAGAGCGGTTTCAACAGAGTTGGATATTTCCATAATGTACGTTCTTTCTATCCTTTAATCAACAGCAGAATTTATCGGTTATTTCATATCGTTTTCGACGAGGGTTCCATCCCCTGCGTCGGTCAGGATCTTTACTTTCTGTTCCGCCGTATCGAGCTTGGAATTGCACAGCTTGACGAGTGCGACGCCTTCTTCAAACAGGCTCAGCGAGGTATCCAGCGGCGCGTTTCCGCTCTCCAGCATGCGGACGATCTCTTCGAGACGTGCCATTGCCGCCTCAAAGGTCATAGTTTCAATTTTTTCTTTCGGTTCCATCGTTATTCTCCCGTTTTGTTTACTTCGTCCACCGTACAGACCGCCGTTCCGCCGATGGTTTTGAATTCCACCTGATCACCGGGCGTGACATCGTCGATGTTTTTCACCAGTACACCGTCCGTTTTGTAGACCGCACTGTAGCCGCGGGCAATGACGGAAAGCGGATTGAGAGCCTCGAGACGTCCGGCGTTTCCGGCAAGGAAGGAGCGTCTCATCTGGACATTCTTCTCTTCCGCGCGGACGAGACGTTCCGTCAGCATACCGGTCAGCATGCGCCGGTCATCGATAACGTTCATGGGGTTGGCCATCGCTCGGGTATTCGCGAGAGAATCGAGCCGGTCACGGCGGATTTTCAGCATGGAATAAAGGACGTTCGCTTCCCTGCCGACGATGTTCTGGATCTTCCGCTTCAGCTCCGCCGTATCGGGAACGGCAAGTTCCGCGGCGGCAGACGGGGTCGGAGCACGCCGGTCGGCGACAAAGTCACAGATGGTGAAGTCCGTTTCGTGTCCGACAGCGGAAATGACAGGAATTCGGGAGGCCGCGATCACGCGCGCCAGTCCTTCGTCATTGAACGCCCACAGGTCTTCGATCGAACCGCCGCCGCGTCCGATGATGATGACATCAACCGACTGCGCAGCGTTGAAATACTGCATTCCGGCGATCAGCTCCGCAGGAGCGCCCGGTCCCTGCACCAGAGAGGGATACAGGACGAGCTTTGCCGCAGGAAAACGCCGACCGCAGACATTGATCATATCGCGGATCGCTGCGCCCGTCGCGGAGGTGATGATGCCGACCCGCATCGGGATCTTCGGGAGCGGACGTTTTCTGGCGGGATCAAACAGACCCTCGGCTTCCAGACGTTTTTTCAGCTGTTCATAGGCAATGTACAGCGCACCGACACCGTCCGGTTCCATCGAATCACAGTAAAGCTGATAGGTACCGTCGCGGACAAACGCGGAGACGCGTCCGTGTGCCGTGACTTTCATGCCGTTTTCCGGAAGGAACTTCATTTTCGCGGCAGAGGACTTGAACATGACCGCGCGGAGCTGACCGCCCTCGTCCTTGAGCGTGAAGTAGTAATGTCCGGTGCCGTAGTGATTCTTGAAATTGGAAATCTCCCCTTTTACGTAAATACCGGTAAGCTGGGGAGTGGAGTCGATGATCCGCTTGACGTATTCGTTGAGCTGAGTGACTGTCAGTGCGCCCGGGAACCGTTCCTCCATTACGGGAGGATTTGTTTCCGGCGGGAGACTGGCTTCATTATAATTATTATAACTGTTCATTTTGTTTCCGTGATTCCCGTCTGTACAGTTCGGCGGCAAGAAGTGCCGTACCGGCGGCGTTGTCCGACGAATACTGCGCGTCGGCAAACATGCCGTATTTCGCGAGCGTCCGGCGGATGTACTGCGAACTCATCACGCCGCCTGCGTAGACAACCGGCATATCACCGTATTCCGCGAGGGCGTTCTGCGTGATTTTTTCGAGAGTACGTGCGATGAAATCGAGTGTATACGCGGATGTTCCGGCGAGGTCGCCGGTGGATTCATACAGTCCGACCGCTTTGTTCTCAAGTCCGGACAGGTTGCACCAGGTTCCGTCGACCGAAAGTTTTGTCCGGGTGACTTTTCCGGTAAAGGATAGCGCCGCTTTGTCCATTTCGGCGCCGCACGGGAAATGCAGTCCCATTTTCACACCGGTCCGGTCGATTGCCTGACCGCCGTTGATGTCGCGGGTACCGCCGATCTGCGTAATCCGGAAGATCAGCGTTTCGTCCGGTTCGCAGAGAAGAACGTCGGTCGTGCCTCCGGAAACATGGAACGCGAGGAAGCGTTCGTTCATGAGCACATCGCGGTCCGCACCGCTGTTCCGGCAGGCGGAATTCAGCGCCGCCATGATATGCCCCGCCTGATGCGAGACGCGGTACAGCGGAAGATCCGCCGTCGCCGCAGCATATTCGGCAGCGGCAAGACCGGAGAGGAAGCACGGCATGTAGGATCCTTCGGTATCACGCGGAGCATAGGATGCGCCGACCGCAATCAGGGTTCCCGACGTTTCGCGGAGGGCTTCTCCGTAGGCTTTTGCGGCTTCCGGAAGGTTCTTTACATGATGAAATACCGCGTCGCTCTGGCGGAGCCCTCTTGCCCCTTCCGCTACAGGAAGAGGGATTTTGCAGTTCAGAAGGATGGCCCCGGCTTCGTCGCACAGCGCGGTAGACGTGGTATAATTGCTTGTGTCAATTCCAAGAAACAGGTTTTTCCCGTTCATTTTATTCATTGGTTTCCGCAGGTGCGGGTTCAGAAACGGGTTCGGAGGATGCGGCAGCAGACTCGGAGGATGTGCTAACAGACTCGGAGGCTGTGCTAACAGACTCGATCAGCCCGCGGTTTCTTGCGATCTTGTTGAGGATTCCGTTTACGAAACCGGTCGAGTTTTCATCGTCGTACTTCTTGGCGATTTCGATTGCTTCGTTGATGATAACCTTAACGGGAACCTCGGAATTCATCATTTCGTACACTGCGAGACGGAGCACCGTGCGGGTAACGGTCGCCATACGGGACAGTTTCCATTTCACAGAAACACCCTCGATCTCCTTGTCAATGGTTTCACATTGTTCACAGACACCGAGGAAGGTATTTTTCACATAATCGGCAAACTGGATTTCATTGTTTTCCAGATATGCACGGAAAAATTCTGCGGCATCCGCTTCGCGGTCAAACTCCTTCGCAAACAGGAGAGTAAATGCGTTTTCACGGTTTTCGTGTCGTTTGTCAGCCATAATTATACCTCAATCCGGCATTTTATCGGAACTCTGCAGAATCTGGCAGAGTAAGAATTTTCATTTTCTCAATTGTTTTAATTATAATATATTCATCCGCATATGTCAATGGATAATAATACAAATATTCATGAATACAATATTTATACATTTCATTTTATACACAATCTGCCGGAAGGGATTTTTTTCCGCCTGAGCCGGACAGAATCCGTCATTTTTGTGATTCGTTTATAAAAAATTTGTCGTACGGCGTTAAATTGTTAATTTTTTTATGCTATAATAAAATTTAAACTTATGATTATCGACACCTGTTCGGAGGATAAAACTTTGAAACAACTGATGTGGCTCAAAAAGACCGCCGGCAATGCCTGCGTCTTTTATACGTTTTTCATCACTGCGCTCTATCTGCTCGGTGTATATGTCGACGGAAACTGGATCCCCACCCTGCATATGGTCTTCTCGCTTCTTCTGTTTTCGTTTGTTCTGGCGGCGGCGAACTCCTTCCTTTTTTCGGACATGCTCATTTTCCCGCTCCGCCTGCTGATCCATTACGTGACAACAACGGTCGTTTTCTACATTGTTTTTATACTGTGGGGCGGTTTTCAGGCAAACGGCGGATCGGTGCTGACCGCGCTGCTCGTCTACTCCTTTGCCTACCTGATCTGTTCCCTCCTTATGTTCATGTACCGCTACATTACCGCCGAAAGCCGGACGGCAAAACAGGAATACAAAAATGCCTTTGACGGTCAGGACAGTTACAAGACGCAGTTCGGAACAAAAAAATAATAGGAAGAAGAGACTTTCCGTCTCTTTTTTCATGAGAGGTTTGCATGGAATTAAAGACAATCGCTAAAATCCACACCGACTTCCCTGCAAAATTCGGTCTGCCGCGGCAGAGCGGGATCGTCGGAGAACTGAGCGGCACCATCGTATTCGAACCGGAATACCGGAATCCGGAAGCACTGCGCGGACTCGAGGGGTATTCCCATCTCTGGATCATCTGGGGATTCTCCGAAAACTTCGCGAGCGCGAAAAGCGGTAAGGACCATCCATGGTCGCCGACCGTACGTCCGCCGCGTCTCGGAGGAAACAAACGGGTCGGTGTGTTTTCGACCCGTTCGCCGAACCGTCCGAACAAGATCGGTCTGTCCTGTGTCCGTCTGGTAGATGTTTTGTACGACGGCGAGAATGCACCCGTGATCCGCGTGGCGGGGATTGATATGATGGACGGCACGCCAATCTACGACATCAAGCCGTATCTGCCGTATGTGGACAGTCATCCGGAAGCAGCCGGTGGATTCGCCGCGGAACACGTGGACGACAATCTTGATGTGGAATTTCCGGAAGAGCTGCTGAAGCGGATCCCTGAAGACAAGCGGGATGCCCTGCTCGGAGTACTGAAACAGGATCCGCGGCCGTCGTACCATAGCGATGAAACGCGGGAGTACGGCTTTGAATTCGCGGGATTTGAGATCAAATTCACCGTATCCGGAACCACGGCGAACGTACATGATGTCGTGAAACGGTAATAAAATAGCAGAATGAAAAAATAAGGGATTTCACTGTCCCTTATTTTTGTTTTTCCCGAAAATGAACATCTTCTGGATGATATAATTGGAAATGAAAAAGACGACTTCGGCGATCAGCTTGGCATATTTCAGCGGAATGCCGGCAAGCCGGGTCAGAAGCTCCAGCAGGACATACGTCTTCAGGACAAACACCGCCCCCGCAAGACCGTAATATTCCGGAAGAGCGATCCGGAGCGGTGCATCCGATGCGAATACGAAATTCCGGTTCAGGAAGAAGTTCGTCAGCGAAGAGACAATCCAGGCACAAAATGCGCCGATTTCCATTGATGCAACCGGCAGGATGCTGTCAAACAGGAGAAGCAGTACATAGTCGATCACAAATGCGGCGCCGGACGAAAACAGGTATTTCAGTTTTTCTTTCATGAGGATCCTTTTTCCGCAGGACAGCTCATCCCTGTTTCCTACTTCAGAATATTGTTTTTCCGGCTGACCGGATTCAGTGCATATCCTTCCCTGATCAGCTGGTCGATCATGATGGAAATCAGATTGACATCGACATGGAGCAGCGCGGCGATTTCCGTGCTTGTCCGGCCGCCCATCGCATACTTCAGCACTCTTTTCCGGTCGATCAGAATCGCGGCAGCAAACACGTTCGCTTCGTATTCCATACGCGAGCTGTTGCCGTACATATTGGTATCGGACATAGGCGTCTGACCGATGATTTTCCGGTGCAGAATATCGTGCCCCAGTTCGTGTGCACAGACAAAACGCCGCAGTTCGTCATCCAGCGATTCATTCACAAAAATAAACCGGCTGCGCTTGATCACGCTGTACATTCCCTTCAGTGTACCGGGAGTATCGAAATTCAGAACGTGAATGCCCAGCTGTGCGGCGATCGTATAGGGATTTCTGGTGTTATACTTTGCAGTAAGACGCTCCGCTTTTTCTATAATAGAGTCGGTCACAGCAAGTCCTCCGCGCTGTCTTATTTTTTGTTCGAATACTTCTTTGCGTTGCTCTTAGCGATCCAGTATGCTTCGGTCAGAGCCTTCATGGCTGCGTCACGGTCGTCTTCGGTCAGTTCTCCGCCGGCAAACAGGCAGGAAAGATTTTCAACCAGTTCACGAAGTTCTCTGGCAGAAGTGCGTCCGCCGCGTTCGCCTGCATCAACGATGATCTCTCCTTCTTCACCAAGCAGTTCACCGGACGTTACGCCGAGTGCCGCTGCGAGTTTCTTTGCAATTTCAATGTTCTGCGGATAACGCTTCCCCGCTTCATAATTCTGGATCGAGCGCATGGTGCTGCCTGCCGCTTCGGCAAGTTCGGTCTGTGTGAGACCGGCTTTTTTTCTGAGCATGCGCAGACGTTCGTTGAATTTCATAAATACTGCTCCTTTTTCTCTGAATGAACGGATCCTTTCACGAATCCTCTACGAAATATCGAGTGTAATTATATTATATAATATTGTTTCCATGAGGTCAAGTGGAGAGCTCTTCAATTTACAATTTGTTAATATTTACCCGCAAAAAAATCTCCCGACGGTGTGTCGGAAGATTTCTCTTATCCTTTTATGCGTAATAGCCGTACCCGTAGTTTGCCAGATAGATGACTCCGTCGTCCGTCACGCGGTCAACCCGATAGATATCCCGGTAGTTCATCCGGTCGGACACCGGTTTTCCGGCAGCATCAAAACGGATGTATTCGAACTCGCATCCTTCGTCAAGCGGAATGACATGCGCGGACGGCTCCGGCAGAGCGTACCGGCTGAGAAGAACGGTTCCGCCGTATTCCGCATTCTGTTCGGGAGAGTTGACGTACGTGCAGGTTTCGGAGATCAGCCCGACGCCCGGACAGAGGACGACCGTGTATTCGCAGAGATTTTCGGCGCTTTCTCGGTTTGCAGGATCGGCGGCATCGGATTCGGACAGTTCCTCACGGATGAGCAGCTTATAGCAACCGGTGAACTGTCCCGCCGGAGTGGTGATTTCCTCGTCGCGGGAGACGACGGTATAGGTCTTTCGGACAAGAAGATTGCTGAAATTGTAATATTCGTAGGTGACGTTGTCGCCGTCAAGAAGTTCGTCCGCGAACAGGTAACCCTGTCCGTCGAAGACACCGTAATTGCTCTGATAATTGAACTGTTTTCCGGGGATATTCCAGCCGTAATCGTTGTGTTTGGTGATCGTTTCCCCGTCACGGCGGAGGATCTGGCAGAAGGTATTGCAGGATTCCCAGTCGCCCATCTCCCGTCCGGCATCACGCAGCATGTCGAGCGCCTTGAGTGCACCGTCCGCAAACGCGTGGACGCGGAGAATGTTGCCGTCGCACACGTCGATCATGTCGAGGGCGCGGATTTTATCGTAATGTTCGAGAGCGAGGGCGAGACGTTCGCGTGCCGCCGCTTCGTCCCCTTTATGGATCTGGTTGACGCCTTCCCAGTATGCTGCTTCGGCGCAGATGCCGTTGAGGCCATTCCGTTTGGCAAGGTCATACGTCGCGCGCATCCGTTCAATGCTATCCTCTGTGGTTTTGCCGTTATAGGCATCGATCAGCAGATACTTTGCGATCAGCACTTCGTCACGGGTCAGTTTCGCGTAGGCGAGGGCACGTCCGTCGTCCTCTTCGGACTTTTGACGGTCGTTCATGAACTCCGCTTCGGCACGCTTGCGGTAGAGTTCGGCGAGAGCGCGGTAATGTTCGGTGTTTTCGCCGATTTCGGCGATGGCATTGTCCAGCAGGAGGACAGCCGCGCTGTCGTCCGCGTGTTTCATGGCATGTTCCGCGTCGCCGATGATCTTCCGGATTTTTTCGGTGATATCGCTTTCGCGTCGGATTTCAGATTCCATCATAAATTCCAGTTCTCCCTTCAGTTTTCGCCGTCCCTCGTACAGACGGCTCTTGACGGTTCCCTGCGGAACGCCGAGACATTCGGCAATCTTCGCGACCGGAAGTCCGGTGATGTAGTACAGCGACACCGTTTCCGCGACCGGCGGGGACAGCCGATCGATCGCCGCACGGACGATGCGTCTGCGATCTGCTTTTTCATAAAGGTCGGCAGGATCGGCGGATGCTTTGTTTGACGCCTGCTCCAGCGGCAGCGTAAAGCGGGTACCGCGCAAACGCTTGAGCGCGATATTCCGGCAGACGCCGCACAGCCATGCGCCGATTTTCGTCTTGTCGCGGATGGTATCGTATTTGTAATAGAATTCGATGAAGGTTTCCTGTACCACATCGTCAATTTCGGAATTGCTGTTCAGATAGGCAAATGCCGTTCCGTAAAGGGCGGACCGGTATTCGCTGACGATCTGTTCGAATTCCGCTTCGGTTCCGTTCCACATGGTTCTACTCCTTTGTTTGATTCGGAAAACGTCCTGCAGGTGTTTTCATACTATTGTACCGTCCGGTGCGGAATCGGTTCGGTGAAATCTGAAATTTTTTTCAAAAAAATAACGCCTGATTGGCATCCAATGTCATTAACTTAAACTGTGGGGAAAACTTTCAATCCATGAGAATTCACGTCAGTATAACAGATTTTCCGCGGAAAGTCAATTGATGCCTCCGGAAATATTTTTCCGCCGTCCGGAAAAGAGATCCCGTATTCTGTTGTTTCTACTTGAATTTTCCGAGGAAACCCATTATAATAGGAACATCAACCTAAGGGAGACAACTCATGCAGAATAAACAGTATTTTCTTGATTTTCTCGCCGGACGCAGTACCGCGAATGTCCTGTTCGAGCCGTTCATCGGCCGGATGCACACCGAAACGCTGATCTGGCGGCGCGGAGAACATTTATGGGATAGCCCCGCTCATTATGTAGACACGCTCATCGCTCTGTCGGAACGTACCCGTGCAGATGTCATTTTCTGTGACATGCGGTTTTATGCAGACGCCGAAAAGAAAGAGCTGATTCGTGCAGTGGAAGCCTGCGGAAATGCGGGCGGGATCGGATTTGCCGTGATCTGTGACAATGCGGCAGATTTGGCGCTTGCCGAAAATTCACCCGCAATCTGTTCGGCAGCCGTCTATGGCGATGCGGCGCCGGAACGGCTCCCAGTGATCCGTATGGACGGTACTCTGAACGATGCCGTCACCCGCGGAGACTGCGGATGGTATGCAGCGGATCGCGCGGAACAGCATCTGATGGAGGCCGGAGGAAAAATCCGGATTCTCGGTGGACTCGGACGTGATTTCATTCTGAAAGGTGCGCCGGTAAACATTTATGCGGAAGTCGAACGGCTCGCCGCGGCTTATCCGGGACAGTGGGCATGCGGTTCGGGATTTGAGATTCCGGTAGAAAACTATCTGGAACTGATTTCCCTGCTCGGTGCGTTCGGACGGATCCGCTGAAAAATTGTTTCAAATTTGAACTTATTATGAATTCGTCACCGAAGTTCTTGCAACACGGGAGATTTTGTTATATAATTTAGGAAATACGATCTCTAAGGAGTTTTTATTAATGTATTATTTTCTTGAAAGCACTGCCGGAACCGCTCAGTCTGCGGATATGGCCGGTGCAAACGCGGTAACCACCATCGTGATGCTGGTTGCGATGATTGCTGTCTTCTACTTCTTCATGTACCGTCCCCAGAAGAAGCAGGAAAAGGAATCCAACGATATGCGCAACGGCCTTCAGGTCGGCGATGAAATCACCACCATCGGCGGCATTATCGGAAAGATCGTCTCCATCAAGGACGAAACCGTTCTGATCGAAACCAGCAACGAACGCAACAAGATCCGTATTCTCCGTACCGCAGTCCGTAACGTTGACGTTCACGCGGAAGACGCAGAATAAACCATAAAACTCCTCAGCTTCCTCGCGGTATTTTCCCACTGTCCGGCGAATAGAATGTACCACATCGTTTTATTCGCAGTACGGGAGGTTTTATGAAACATTCGCATGAAGCAAAGAGGAGTCTTTTTCTTTCCTCCGTTCAGGCGCAGGCAGTCTGGGCGGCATCCGCCGTCCTGCTGCTCCTCGTTTTCTGCGGTGTCGCCTATTCCACGGACGATCCGGACAGCCTTACGTTTCCACTGTCCCTGTGTGCGCTTTATCTGAGCGCCGCTGCCGGAGGAATCGCAGCAGTGCGGCTGTCCGGTGACGGGATCATGTCCGGCCTTCTGTCCGGAGCAATCACAATGGTGCTGATCTGGATTCTTGCACTTCTTCCCCTGCCGGAATCTCACGTGGAACTGCCGATGTCGCTGGTATACACCGCATTGGTAATCCCGGCTTCTGCCGTCGGTGCTGCAGTCGGGCACAGAAAAAAGGAAAAACCGGGAATGAAAACGAAATTAAAGAAAAATATCCGTTAAACCACAGCAACAGAAAGGATGTCAAACATGATCCATACCTTCAAGTCCTGCGGCATTCATGCAGCGGTTGACAGCCGGGACGGCAGTGTCCGTCTTCTTGACTCTCTGATGTACGCTATGATCCCTTCGCTTCCGCCGGTAACAGAGATGACGAAGGATCTCCCGACTTCCATTCGTTATGCATTTGCCAAATACGATTCACAGGATCTCAGCCGTGCCTACAGCGAGCTGTACAATCTTTACACCTCTGAAAAACCGGAAACCGAAACGGAAGAATTCGGAAAATACGTGATCGTATCCGCTATCTCCGAAGAAACTCTCGCGAACCTTCCGGAAGGCAGTGCGGTCGTATCGTATGTCACCTGCCCGGAGTGCGCCGGATGGCTTACCGAAACATACCCTGCCCTCCGCTTCTCATTTGCCGCCGATGTGCCGGTCTGTACCGGTCTCGCTGATGCCGTGGCCGTTTTTGAATTTACGGACACCAATGATCTGCTCGGCAGGGTGACAGAGCTGTTCGGGAACGGCATGAAGAAAATCGCCGGATATCCGGCGGCAGGAATACCGGAAAGCGAAGCGTCGGAAGCGTACGAAAAGCTGTGCCGCGAACTCGTCCGGATGCGCAAGAAGGGAGAGGACGGCGTATTTGTTCCGTTTGCCTTCGAAGAATCGAACGGCGCACTGGCTTCCGTTGACGGTGAAACCGTCGTAAAGTGCAGCCGGGGAACGTTCTCTGCGGTGTACGTGGAAAAAGGCATGATGCCGCTCAACACCGTCTTTCTGAAGAGCGATGCCCTGATCGACAAGTGCGCGGAATGTGCCGTCGTTCTGTCGGCAAGATAAAAACAAACCGGATAAAGAATGTCCGTGTCTCCACGTCAGGTGGAAACACGGACATTTTGTTTTTCGGGACGATTTACTGACAGCCGCATTTTCCGCTGTCTCCGCCCGAACTTCCCGGAATAATCGCAGGCGGACAGAATTCGGAAGTCGGGAATGACATCTGCTTGAACAGACTGCACGGGTCCTCGACCGACGGCATTTCGCATTCCTTTTCCGGAACGCAGTATTCCACCGCCGAGATCAGATACTGCGCCGGACGTTCGATCCGCACGATGGAGAAAAATCCGAGCGATACAAGAAGAACATTGGCATCCGTGTCGGCGTCGTCCGCAAGATCGCAGGAAAGCGTAGAGCAGACGCAGTCGGGGATCTCGTCGACCGTGCAGCAGCACGTGCAGCGGCAGGGTTTGTGCGGCTCAACGATGCTGGTATTCAGGATGATCGGGTCGACCGTTTCAAGAACTGCGATGGGGAGTGAGTTTGTGACGTTCGGCTTCATCCCGCTGCATCCGCAGAAACCGGTGGGCTGCACTTCGCTTTTGAACACGCTGACGTTTCCTTCGCTGCCGAACAGAATAACCTTTTTCTCGACGACGGCAATGCCTTCGAATTCCTGCATATTCCCCGGTCCGACACAGGCTTCAAAGGTGATTTTTACATATATTTTAATGAAAAGCTGATAAAATCCGCGGTTGAACGGTACGGAGTCGATGTTAATGCACGACCAGACAACCTTCGCACATTTTGCACGGACAACACCGGTGCGGTCAATGATGTCCTGTCCGATACAGGTCAGATAGACCCTTACATTTTCAAAGCAATCCTTGTCACGGCAGGAATCAAGGACACGGTAGGTGTCAATGCACACCAGATCCCGGTCGCGTCCGCCGTTGTTTCTGCATTCAGCCATTTTATATTCCATGCCTTTCGTATGAATTGACTGGCGTGAAGAAGTTTCTTCTTCACTTCCATGGTATGCGGCCGGATGCGGTTCTGACAATAAATGTGCGAAAAGAAAAAGAGGGAAGGTACCCTTCCGGTATACCTTCCCGTAATCGCGCTGTTACCGATTATTCAACAATAAACTTCTTTACAGTGTCGGATGCTTCTTCCACTGCGAGAGAAGAGGTAATTACACAATTAATGTCGTGGGTCTTTACGAGAGCTTCCAGTTCGTTAAGGAATACGTCGAAGCTTTCGGTGTTGTTCTGACAGATCTTGAGAGCGGAGTCAACAAAGAGGTCAGTAACGTCGTGGTTGCTTGCGAGAATACCTGCGATGAAGCCGAACAGAGACTGGCCATCGGTAATGAGGTATTCATCGGTATCGATCAGTCTGCACTGGTAGTTGATTTCGAAGTTGAGCTTGTTGCCCTTTTCGATGCAAACTACGGAACCGTTGGTCGTACCGAGCGCTGCATTTACGAGGTCGATGAGGGTCTTGGTCTTGCCGGAACCTTTTTTGCCTACAATTAACTTAATCATGATTTCCTCCGTATATGTGGGTTTATTATTTAGTTCATTCTTGCTTCGAGTTCTGCTTTGTGTTCTTCGTAACCGGGCTTGCCGAGAAGAGCGTACATATTCTTCTTGTATGCTTCCACGCCGGGCTGGTCGAAGGGATTGACACCGAGCATATAGCCGGATACTGCGCACGCAAGTTCGAAGAAGTATACGAGATAGCCGAAGGAGTATTCGCTTCTGTCTTCCACTTCGATCACTACGTTTGCAACGCCGCCGTCGTTGTGTGCGAACAGCGTACCGGTCATCGCCATTCTGTTTACGTCATGGAGTTCCTTGCCGGAAAGGAAGTTGAGACCGTCGATGTTGTTCGGGTCATCCGAGATTACAACCGTGTCAACCGACTTCTTGAAGTCGATAACGGTTTCGAACATGGTACGCTGACCTTCCTGGATGTACTGCCCGAGAGAGTGAAGGTCGGTCGAGAAAATTACGGAAGACGGATAGAGTGCCTTGTTGTCCTTGCCTTCGCTTTCGCCGTAGAGCTGCTTCCACCATTCGCAGAACATCTGGACGGAAGGCTCATAGGAAACGAGGATTTCCATGGACTTGCCCTTGTTGTACATGATGTTGCGAAGTGCGGCATAACGGAGACATTCGTTGCTCTTCCAGCAGTTAACGGAATACTTTTCTCTTGCGTCAGCCGCGCCCTTCATCATTGCATCGATGTCGATGCCCGCAACAGCGATCGGGAGAAGGCCGACTGCGGTGAGGACGGAGTAACGTCCGCCGATGTCATCCGGAACAACGAAGGTTTCGTATCCCTTTTCCGTGGAGAATTCCTTGAGCTTGCCGCGCGCACGGTCGGTCGTAACGAAAATGCGTTCTCTTGCGCCTTCTTCGCCGTACTTCTTTTCGAGAAGTTCACGGAAAATACGGAAGGTGACCGCCGGTTCGGTGGTCGTACCGGACTTGGAGATAACATTTACGCATACATCCTTGCCTTCGCAGAGACGAAGAACGTCTGCGAGAGCGGAAGAGCTGATGGTGTTGCCGGCGAAGTAAATTTCGGGAGTATCCTTCGCGAGGTTATTATAGAGAGGAGACTTCACATATTCGATCGCAGCGCGTGCGCCGAGGTAGGAACCGCCGATACCGATGACGACGAATACGTCACAGTTCTTCTGGATCTTTGCAGCCGCGTCCTTGATTCTTGCGAATTCTTCTTTATCATAATTAACCGGAAGGTCTACCCAACCAAGGAAATCCGAACCTTCGCCTTCACCGCTCTTCACGAGAGAGTAGGCAGCTTCTGTAAGATGGGAAATTTTCTTCACTTCGATTTCGGAAACGAAACCGGAGAGATACTTTTCATTGAGTTTAACTGACATTGTTTTAAAAGTCCTCCGCATATGCCTGTTTTTGAGTATTTTCTCAGACAATCTGGAATATATTGGTTGCCTTGAAACACATAAATTATGTTCACCTATATAATACAACATTTTATGGCGTTTTTCAAGAGCAAATTATTAATTTTGAGCAGAAACTGTTATTTAAAAAGGCAAATTCCGAGCATCCGCAGAAAAAGCTCGCCGAAGGTGATTTTCGCAACATCTTCCGCCGCCGTGATGTCCGCTTCGTGCAGCACTTCGCCGTCGGCAAGGTACCGTACCGTGCCAACCCGGTCTCCTTTCCGTACAGGAGCGGAGATGTTTTCGTCGATGAGGAATTCCGTCTGCACCGATTTGTTCTTCCCTTTCGGCATGAGCTGTGTATACGGCGCGTACTCGCACGCGCAGGTGTTTTTCACCCCGCCGAGGATGCCCGCCGTTCCCGCTTCCCCGCCCGGATCGCCGTACAGGGAGTATTTCGCGAAACCGTAGTCGAGGAGCTGTCTGGCAGCTTCGTTGCGTATATCACGGGTATCGGAACCCATGATGACGGCGATCAGGTGCATGCCGTCCCGCAGAGCGGTCGCGCTCATGCAGAAGCCGGCTCTGGACGTGGAACCGGTTTTCAGCCCCGTGGCACCGTCGTAAAAGCGGATCAGTCGGTTGGTGTTGGTCAGACCGAATGCACCGTCACGGATCGTATCCATCCAGATGGTGCTGTAGTTTGTGATGGTCGGATGCGTCAGGAGTTCGCGTGACATCAGGGCGATGTCGTACGCGGAGGTCAGATGTTTGGTCGTGTCGTCGTCGAGACCGGTGGCGTTTTCAAAATGAGTATTGCTCATGCCGAGTTCCGCAGCACGTTCGTTCATGCGCCCGACGAAGGCTTCTTCGCTTCCGGCGACTTTTTCGGCAAGGGTCACTGCCGCGTCGTTCGCAGACGCGATGATCACGGATTTCAGCATATCCTCCGCCCGCATGGTCTCGCCGGGTTCCAGATAAACCTGCGAACCGCCCATGGATGCGGCATATTCACTGACCGTCAGTTCCTCGTCGAGCGAAATATTTCCGGAATCGACCTCCTCCATGAACAGCAGCAGCGTCATAATCTTTGTAACGGACGCCGGCGGGAGTGCCTGATCGGCGTTTTTCGCATACAGGACCGTTCCGGTGGCGGTATCCATCAGGACAGCGGAATCCGCGTTCACGTCAAACGGGAGATTGTCCGGTACCGCAGCGGCTGTGGAAACCGGCGGAAGCAGCAGGCCCAAGACAAGGAGTACCATGAATAGTTTTGACATAAAATCACTCCGGTATATACAGAATTGAAGTTATTCCATATATACCGGAGTTTTTCCGGAATTATTCCTTAATAGAGGTAGCGTTTGATGGTTGTGCAGAGATTGTTGAGGATCGCCGCCGCTTCCGCGTCGCTTTTCTGGACTTCCGCATAGTGGATGCTTTCGAAGTCTTTTGTGATCTGTTCGATCTCGTTTTCCGTCAGCGCACGGGAGACTTTTTTCTCCATTTCGCGCGGCGTATCGGACAGCTTCAGCGGAATGTTCATCTTTTTGTACATCCGGATGAGCATGACGTACGCGTAGCAGAGCTGCTCATCGTAGGTTTTCAGCTTTCCGAGACGCTGCAGGAACAGCTTATAGGTATCCGTGGAATCCGCGAGGTCCACAAAATTTCCGATGTCCGCCGTCTGAAGTTTTTTCTTTTCATCTTTATAGTTATACATCCCGCCGACTGCGTTCGGGTCGAACGAGGAACGGAAGATGTCCGAACCGATGAAAATGGTGGTGAAGAAATCGATCAGCCATGCTTTGACGGCACGGATCGCTTTCTGCAGAATACCGGTGCGCAGACCGACGATAATGGCTGCCAGCGTCAGGCCGCCTGCAAAGAAGTACGACAGCAGGATACGGTCGCCCTGGTCCATCATGGCGTTCTTCATGAACAGATCCGCCGCTTCGTCCCCTTCGAGGAAAGCATACTCATCGTATTCGCTCTCCGGATTGGTGACACCGTAGAAGAATTTGTACATGACGTAGATCAGCACGATCTTTCCGAGCAGGTACAGGCCGGACAGTGTCACGTAGGATACAGCGAAGACCGCAAGCATGCAGAGAAACAGCAGGAACACGAGGAACAGATTGTACATCCGCGCCGCCGGCGTCATGACCGACACCACGGAACCGCGGTATTTCTGCTGCAGGCTGTTCTGGTTGAAGATGATCATCATACAAACGAGGTACACCGCAAACGCCATCCCGAGGACGGTAATGGTATTGGAGCCGGGCTGGGATGTCACGAGGGCGAGAGCGAACTCGATGAAGAAAATCGCCGCGCTGGCAAGCAGGAGGTAAACATTTGCGAGGCGTTCGAGCGGATAAAACCAGATCACGCTGCCCATGACAGCGGACACCAGAACGACCGCCGCCATCAGGATCGAATAGACCATCGAGTGATAGGCGATGATTCCGGAATCGACCATGGACTGCATGACGATGTTGTGCAGAAGGAGCGCCGCCCCTGCCAGAACGGCGGAAACCGTGATCGGAATCCCCGCATATTTCAGGGAGAATCCTTCCAGGACGCCATCGTCAAAGGAACCGAGACCGTCCGTGGACGCCGTTTTGTGTGCCGCTTTCGCGACTGCGTTCTGCATGATGTAACCGAACACGGTGCTGAGAACCGCAATTGTCGTCAGAATCAGCGCGGAATGCGGGAAGGTACCATTCAGCAGCATGAGGGCGAGCGGAACCATCATCATCGCGACCGCGATCAGGGAAACAAGGTTAAAAATTCGGTTGAAAAACGGATTCAGATTCATAGGTTCACTCCTCCTCCAGATAGGTTTTGAAGTGGACTTCGATGTCTTCCGGGATAATCGCCGCGTTGATGCTGGCGGAGGTGATGTAGAAAATGACCGTGATGCCGATCTTGCGGAGCGCGTAGCAGAAATTGATCATCCGCTCGCTGAGGTAGGTGGAAACGAAAATGATGTTGCCGCCGCTTGTGTAGCCGTATGGGCTTTCCAGAATGTGATCGAGCATCTTTTCGATCGGAGTGGAGATCATCAGTTCAAGCTGGGCAAGCATACGGAGCGCCGTAATCATGTTCGTCTTCCCTTTGTAGATGGGAGAAACAAAAACTTTTTCGCCGATCCGGTCCTCCGCGTCGCGCGCGGCAGACAGCGATGCCTCCCCGAACTGCTCCGGAGGGGTATTGCAGATGAAGCGCACCGGAACGTTTTCGCTGGATACGCTGTCCAGAATGGACGCGATGACGGTCAGGCAGAGTTCCACGGGAGCACGGGAACTGGGCGGACCGGGAATCATCTTCTCGATGTCACGCGCCTGCATGTTCATGATGATATTGAACTGGTGGCGGTTCGTGAATTCCTCGAGGTTGACCATGAGCGAATTGTGAACGGCTGTCTGCATCCAGTTGATGCGGTTCATCGGATCGCCGGGGGTATATTCCCGGACGCCGGCTTTCATCAGCGGGTCGGACAGCAGGCTGGACTGCACCACAAAGTCCCCACTGGTGTATTTGGATGAAGTGAAGTGCTTTTCGAGACTGATCGCCTTCGGGAGCACCACGATGGTCTGTCTGGAATCTTTTCCCGGTTCGAAGACCTTCGCCATCGTATTGTAGCCGAGGATGTCATCGGCAAGCATCGTTACGCTGCCGAGGTGGTAAGTTCCGCGCGTATCGCAGCGGACACGCCATCTGCGGCGGATCTGCTGATGTCCGCGCATGACAAAAATACTGTGAATGATCCGGGGATAGGTGTCTTTCAGCTCGCCGGTCTTTTTGTCCGGCTCAACGATATGGAATGTCAGACCGTCCGGAAGCTCCGTATCCACCTTCAGATACGGCAGAGGAAGTGCTTTGTTGTTCCGGATCTCTTCATAGATGTAGATTTCTTCGTCCTCAAACACCTCGCCCGTCGATACGGTAACGTTATACTCGATGTTGTCGAAGGCATGTTTCTTGTAAATATACCCCTGTACGACAAACACGATGATCACGGCTACCGCAAGCGCAATAAATATCATAGCATACTCCTTTCTCTTACAGAATCGAAAGAAGCCTTACTCGATCGGTGCGCGGACGGTATCCAGGATGTATTCGATCACCTGTTCGTTGGTGTCGGTCAGGCGGATGGTGTTCTGAGAACGGGTAATGATACGGTGGGACAGAACCGGGATGGCGATCTTTTTGACGTCGTCCGGAAGAACGTAATCGCGGCCCATGATCGCGGCATACGCCTGGGATGCGCGCATCATTGCAAGCGTCGCACGGGGGCTGACACCGAGACGGAGACGATCACTGTTGCGGGTTGCGTCCGCGATATCAATGATGTAATCCTTGATCGGGTCACTGACGGTGATGTTCCGCACCATATCGCAGGCCGTCCGGATCTCCTCCTGCGTGCAGACCGGAGTGAGTGCGTCCAGAGGGCTTGCCCCGCCGTACTGGGTCAGGACGTTCTTTTCCGCGCTGTGTTCCGGGTAACCGAGAGAGAGCTTCATGAGAAAACGGTCCATCTGTGCTTCCGGAAGCGGGAAGGTCCCCTGTGATTCGATCGGGTTCTGCGTTGCGATAACGAAGAACGGTTCGTCGAGGTTATAGGTCACGCCGTCGATGGTCGCCTGATGTTCGCCCATACATTCAAGCAGCGCGGACTGGGTACGCGGGGTAGTACGGTTGATTTCGTCCGCAAGGAGGATGTTGGTGAACACCGGTCCGCGTCGGAACACGAAATCGGTCGTTTTCTGGTTATAATAGTTGACACCGGTGATGTCGGACGGAAGAAGGTCCGGCGTGAACTGGATTCGCTTGGTGTCGGCGGAAATGGACTTTGCGAGAGCTTTCGCGAGTGTAGTCTTCCCTGTTCCGGGGATATCGTCCAGCAGTACATGACCGCGGCACAGAAGTGCGGTCACCACATAGGTGATCTGCTCTTCCTTGCCGAAGATCGCACGGCCGACGTTGTCAATCACGTTTCGGGCGGTCTTGGATATTACTTCGGAATACATAGTCTCTCTCCTTCAAAAATATATACTTCAATTCTGTAATGCGTTCACCTGAACGCCTGGGTTGTCAGAAACATTATACCATGCCGCCCTGACGTACGTCAATCTGTTTTTTTGCAATACCGGCAAAATTTTACCGCCGGAATCCGGTCAGAGGCGTTCTTTCGGGAAATATTCCAGGATGACTTCCTCGCCGGTCAGATCACGCATGATATCCTTCTGGGGACGTCCCGCCTGGCTGACCACAAAGGTACACGACGAAGCTTCAATGGACATTTCCGCCTTGGTGTACAGTTCCCCGCGGAAGGTCACATACTCAACGGGAATCCGTCGAATCTTTCCGTTGTACGGATTCCATTCCTCCGGAACGTGACGACCGCGGAAGAGGATATTGCCCTTATATTCATCGCCGGTGGTATTGGTGATGTAATAGATGTCGCAGCCGGCGTATTTTTTGTGGATATAGTTCATCGAACAGCCGCGTGCAAGGCGTTTGTCCAGACCGATCTTCATGAATTCGGGAAGGTTATAGTTCAGGATGCCGAAGAATTCGCGGCGCGGCATCTTGTCGATGTACACATCCGGCGCGAAATCAAACTTTCCGACTGCCTGGAACAGCATATCCGCCGAAACGGATTCGATACGGTCCGCGGACGTCCGGTTGGACGGCAGGAAGTATGCCATGCCGCCGTTTGCATTGGAATTTTTGTAGTACCGCTGATAGGTGCGGACATCGGCAATTTCCTTACCGAAAATGTGCATCATGATCTCGCGGACTTCGATGTCTTCCGCCGATTCGGTGCGGAGCGCGGTGTTCGGATCGTTAAAGTTCTGCGAACATTCGAACGCAGAGGTCGGGAGATTGTCGGTCGAGATGACCTTGCCGCCCTCGTCGAAGAACTTTTTCACGACGCGCAGCGCTTTCACGCTGATGATCGCCATGGACGGAAGAATGATTACCTTATATTTCATAGTGCCTTTGTCGGTGGGGATAAAAAGCGTCCCGTTTTCCGCAAAGGCGCGTTCGGTCACGATGTCCGGGTGCAGGAACGTCGTGTCAATTCCGACGTAGTTCAGGAAACTGTTCATCAGTTCCATATAGTCGGCGTTGCTCGGCGTGGAGGGATATTCAAAGCCCGTCTCGGCATCGGACTGATACAGATAGACCAGCGAATGCAGTGAATGGATCGGGTACAGGATCGCCGCTTCGCTCAGATGTTCACCTCCGCGTAGAAGCGTCTGGACACGGGTGGCAAATCCCGCAAAATCCGCAAGATCATCGCCTTTGGAGAAGATCGCTCCCCATATATGTTCATTCGGATCCTGTTTTTCATCCGTGCGGTCTTCTCCGAGATGGGCAAAGACCATATTGACCCCGCGGACATAGGCATTCATGGATTCACGGTAGATAATGTCGCGGTTCAGCAGACTGAAATACTTGAACAGATCCGCCGTCACGGCGTCTGTACCGAACTGGTCCGCCGCCCCGGAAGCAACGCGGATACCGTTCAGGCCGTACAGATAAGCAAACGGCATGGAAAGACCGGGGGCCGTCGCGTATTTATGCAGCATCTGTCCGTCGCCGAACAGCCATGAGCAGGCGACCGACTTTCCTTCTGCCGGAAAACCGGTACAGAGGACATCATGCGCACGGCAGATGTCTGCAGCTGCCTTCAGATAACCTTCGACCAGCATCTTCGCACGGCATGCCATCAGCATGCTCTTATACCGCTTGGCATATCCTCCGAAATCGCGGAACATCAGCGGATAGTACGGTGCCGGATCGATCCCGAAATGTTCCTCGAACACTTTGTTGAAATCGCGGTGCCACATCCGGCGGTTCTTTCCGGCATACAGAATATTGCGGTAAATAAAGACATCAATGGGAGAACCCTCTCTGCTGTTTTCATCCAGTCGGGAGAGAAGTTCGCGGAAAGTACGCTTCAGGTAGTCGGAACATATATCGTAATCCATCAGGTTGATGTAATGGGAATCGGGCTCCGGTTCGCAGATGTATTCTTCGATGTTCCAGTTGCCGTCCGGCACCTTCCATTCGAGCGTATCGTTGTCCACGATATATTTCCGCAGGTCGAGAATGGTGAGGTCGTCGTCATTGATCGCAACCAGTGCCATCAGGTCATCCGGCGAACGCAGTCTGCGCTTCAGACTCTGCCCTTCCGTGCAGGCATACTCGTATTTCACGAGGACATTGCACACGATCGCTTCCTTTGCATCACCAAAGCCGGCGATGTATTCCCGCATCAGATAGGTATCGTCCAGATATCCGACCGCCAGCGCATTTTCTTTTGCTTCCTTATTAATAAGCCGGTAGATATCGTAGTACTCTTCGGACATCGGCTGAACCGTGTAATTTTTATAGCTGAACGGAACAATCCCGCCGAAGCCGGATTTCTTATATCCGCTGATCAGTTTGGTCAGTTTTTCGGGCGTATTCAGATTGTTTTTTCCGTCAATCGGAAGATAGATGTAAGGTTTATAGGCATTCTTCGGACTCTGGAACAGCTTCTTCAGATCGTTCAGCGATGCTGCGGCACCATTTTTCTCAATCATACTTGTTTCTCTCCTTTCCGGATATCGGAGCTGCGTACAAAAACAGCGATTGCGTTATAATCGTTTTAATACTCATGATTATACCACACAAAATCCGTTTTGTTAAGTCATTTTGCAATATTTTCTCGCCGCTTTATTGCCGAAATTTGTTCACAGTTTTTTCAGAAAAACGAAAAAAAGATAATAATTAAATTTTCCCGAGATAAATTTAATTATTGTATTGACTTTTGAACCCAATTCCTATATAATGGTCGTAGTTGTGCATTGTGTGCAAAAATGCATCCGCTTTTTCCGCTTCTTTATCGTTATTATTAATGGGAGTTTATTAATTGTATGACGGATAAACAATGGTATTTTGACCCGGGCAATCCAAGTTCGGTCCCCCCGCAGCTTCTGCCCGTCCTCGATGAAAAAGGCATTCCGCAGGATCACATCAAGCTCTGCTTTGCCTCCGATCTGAACCGCGATATGATCCGGTGCGAAAACTATGTTCTCTGCACCGATTCCGATATCATCGTCATTTCCGGTTCCATGACTCTTACGAAAAAAGTTCAGTCCAGACTCAGCACAAAGAATCCCCTGCAGCGGCAGTTCGAAGTGCTGACGTACGACTGTTTTGATCTGGCGGATCTTTCCGGTTTCCGGATCGAAGAACAGATCGCTTCCGCACGATTCACAGCCAAGGACAAAGACGGACATCATGTTCTGATCTCCAACCTGTCCAACACTTACAAAGCAGACTTCAACACGGCGTCCCGTTATCTCGGACAGCTGAAGGAAAACGGCGAGATCAAGGTGGACGACGAAAAGCGCGAAAACTGGCACGACCGTGCGTTCTGCCCGAAATGCGGCTCCAAGTACATCGACGAAGAGCGCAAGCTTTGTCCGAAATGTATGGACAAGAACAAGGTCATCCGCAGAACCGGTGAATTTATTCTGAAGTACAAGGTTTCGATCGTTATCATGATTGCGATGCTGATCATGACCGGTGCGCTTGGTGTCATTTCTCCGTATATTTCTTCCGGTTTCTATTATGACGAAGTTCTGAATGAGAATGGACAATTCTTCGGAGCGATCAAGATGGTTCTCGGTATTATTATCGGGATGCGCATCTTCTCGCTCATCATCAATATGTTCCACAACATCGTGACGTCAAAAATTGCGGCACGGCTGGTTTATGACCTGAAAAAAGTCATCTTCTCTTCGATTGAACGTCTTTCCCTGTCGTTCTTCACCAACCGTCAGACCGGTGGTCTCATGACACAGGTTACGCGTGACGCGAACACCATTTACTGGTTCTTCTGCGACGGTGTACCGTACTTCCTCGTCAACATCGTGCAGATCATCGCGATCATCACGATCATGCTGTTCATGAATCCGCTGCTGACCCTGCTCTCTCTGGTCACCGCACCGATTGTGTTCATCGCGATCCGCCTGCTGTTCGACCACATGGGCAAGTACCACGCAAAGCGCTGGACACGTTCCAGACAGATGAACTCCATCCTCTCCGACGTTCTGACCGGTATGCGTGTCGTCAAGGCATTCTCCAAGGAAAAGGATGAAATCACCCGTTTCGGTAAGAGCAGCGAAGCAATGGCAGAAGCCGAAAAGAACGCGTCCGTCTTCAGCACAGCCGCTTTCCCGTCCGTCAACCTGCTGTTCTACATCAGCAACCTGATCGTCCTCGGCTTCGGCGGATGGGCGGTCATCCAGGGTAAAATGACCTACGGTACCCTGCTCGTCTTCACGTCCTACATGAATATGATCTACAGCCCGATGTATTCGTTCGTCAACATGGTTTACGAATGCACCGACAGCTTGAACGCGATGAGCCGTCTGATCGAAATCATGGACGCAAAGCCCGACGTTGTGGAAGCGGAAAATCCCGTACATATTGCCGAATGTTCCGGTAAGGTTGAATTCAAAAACGTCGACTTCTCCTACGACAAGAACCGCAAGGTCATCGACAATGTTTCGTTTACCGTGGAACCCGGTGAAGCCCTCGGTATCGTCGGTCACACCGGCGCCGGCAAATCAACGCTCGCCAACCTGCTGATCCGTCTGTACGAAGTGGACAGCGGTGAGATCCGGATCGACGACGTCAACGTCAAGGATCTGGCTATGGACGACCTCCGCAGAAACGTTGCGATCGTTTCCCAGGAAACCTACCTGTTCGTCGGCACCATCCTCGACAACATCCGCTACGCAAAACCGGATGCCACCGAAGAAGAAGTCATCGAAGCTGCGAAGATCGCCGGTGCGCATGACTTTATCATCAAACTGCCCGACGCCTACTCGACCATGATCGGCTTCGGCTACAAGGATCTCTCCGGCGGTGAACGCCAGCGCGTTTCCATTGCACGTGCCCTGCTCCGCAACCCGAAGATCCTCATCCTCGACGAAGCGACTGCCGCAATGGATACCGAAACCGAACGCAAAATCCAGGAAGCGCTTGAAAAGCTCTCGAAGGGACGCACAACCATCACCATTGCACACAGATTATCCACCCTTCGCGACGCGGACAAGCTCATTGTCATTGAAAACGGTAAGGTTCCGGAAGCCGGCACGCACCTCGAACTCATCAACAAAAAAGGCATTTATTATAATCTGTATCGTCTGCAGCTTGAAGCCATGAAGAACATCGGTATTGAAGAATAAGGATCGGAGGTATGTATTATGGCTGAACAGAAAAAAATCGAGAAAACCGCTCTCCGTGACGTGGTCGCGGTTCTCTATATCACCAAGGACAACGCTGAATTCGTCAAGGACAACGATTTCGTTGCCATGACTCTGACCGCACCGAACGACGAAGGTACCATGGAAACCAAAACGTACGACCGTATTTTCCTGCACCGCGCCTTCCCGTTTGACTATCCGTACGCCTACATTTCTGTACTTGATGCGGACTCCAAGGAACTCGGTCTGATCGCAAACGTCGATGACCTCGACAAGGAGGCAGCAGAAATGCTCCGTCAGGAACTTGACCGGAAGTATTACACCCCCGTGATCAAGCAGATCCTTTCGCTCAAGGACAAGTTCGGCTTCTCCTACTGGAAAGTTATGACCGACGAAGGCGAACTCAGCTTCACTCTCCGCGATACCTTCCAGAGCCTGATGAAAGTCGGCGGTACCCGTATCTTTGTCAATGACATCGACGGAAACCGTTATGAAATCCCGAACATCGAAGAACTTGACCGCAAGAGTTTCCGTAAAATCGAACTGTTCTTATAATAAGAGTAAGAGATCATATTATCGGTATTAATTGGAGTTTTACATATGGATAACAGAAAAAATCTGACAGACAGGCTGTGTTCCATCGACTCTTCTCTGCGAGCCGATGACATCCTTCTGCCCGTCGATTTCGACCTTCTGCCCGACCGCAGCAAAACGCGTGTCGACGGTATCGCGGTTCTTCTGCGCGACCGGCTCGCTGTCTATGCCGACGGTATAAAGAAGGAAGAAATTCCGCTCTCCGACGTCAAGGAAGCGGCTTTCCGCCGCGGGATCGGCTGTGTTTTCATTGAATACCGCCGTCCGGACGGAAAATGGCGCATCCTCTGCCGCGGGGACATGCAGTTCCTTGATTTTTATGCTGCGGCTGCACGGGAAATCAACAACTACATTGAAGGCAAGGAAATCTCGTACGAATACGAAAAAGAAATCCACCGCTTCTGCCCGAAATGCGGCAGACCGTACCGTCCTGGTTCCAACATCTGTGACCACTGCGTTGACAAGAAAGGCTACCTGCTGCGTCTCTGGAAGATGGCAAAGCCGTTCCGCGGCTACATTTATCTTTCTGTGGCGATGTATTTCATCATCGCCATTGTCAACCTCCTGCCCCCGTACATCAACCGCATTCTCGTAGACAACTACATTCAGGCGGAGACCATGCCGAAGCTGGCCGGTTTCGTTTCGGTCATTCTGGTCATGCTCCTTGTTCACGTCGGCACGCAGCTGCTCTCGATTCTGCGAAGCATTCTGATGATCCACGCAAGTACAAAAATCATCGTCAAGCTCCGCGAAATGGTCTTCGAACGGATCCAGCAGCTCTCCATCTCACGCATTTCCAAGAGAACCTCCGGCGAACTCATCAACCGTGTCTCCAACGACACCGGTGAACTTTCCCGGTTTATTACCCGTGAGTTCGGCGACCTGTTCCAGCAGATCATCATGCTCCTTGCGGTCGGTTTCTACCTCTTCGCGTACGACTGGCGTCTCGCGCTGATGATCATTCTTCCTACCCCGATCGCGATGTACAGCCATCGCCTGTTCCGCCGGTTCATGCATCAGATCTTCCACCGTCAGTGGACGATGAACTCCAAGGCGAACGCAATCCTGCACGATACCTTCTCCGGCATCCGTGTGGTCAAGGCATTCGGTATGGAAAAGCGCGAGATCAAACGCTACGACGACGCAACAAAGGACGAACGTGACACCCAGATCCGTGCGGAAATCTTCTTCGCGAAGTTCCAGCCGATCGTTAACTTTCTGATGGGCGTCGGTGAATTCTTCCTTCTGTATTACGTCGGCAACAAGATCATCGGCGGCGAAATGACGCTCGGTGAAATGAGCCAGTTCTCCGCATATGTCAGCCTGATCTACGGTCCGCTGCGCTGGCTCTCCTTCCTGCCCCGCCGTCTGACCCGCGTCATGACCTCCATCGTCAAGATCTTCGAAATCATCGACGAAGAAGTTGACGTTGCGGACAAAAACGACGCAATCGACCACGACATTGAAGGCTACATCACCTTTGACAACGTATCCTTCGGCTACGACAAGACCAATACCGTTATCAAGAACGTCTCGGCGGAAATCAAGCCGGGCGAAATGATCGGTATCGTCGGCAAATCCGGTGTCGGCAAATCAACGCTGATCAACCTCGTCATGCGTATGTACGACGTCAACGAAGGCTGCATCAAGATCGACGGCATCGATATCAAGGACATTTCCCAGGATTCTCTCCGTTCACAGATCGGTGTTGTTCTTCAGGAAACCTTCCTGTTCTCCGGTACCATCTACGACAACATCGCTTACGCAAAGCCGAATGCGACCCGTGACGAAGTCATCACGGCTGCAAAGATCGCCGGTGCACACAGCTTCATCATGAAGCTGCCGAACGCATACAACACCAAGGTCGGTGAACGCGGTCATACGCTGTCCGGCGGTGAACGTCAGCGTGTGGCAATCGCACGTGCGCTCCTGCACAACCCGCGCATTCTCATTCTGGACGAAGCGACCGCATCGCTTGACACGGAAACCGAAAAGCAGATCCAGGACGCACTCCAGAAACTCATCGCCGACCGTACGACTCTGGCGATCGCGCACAGACTGTCCACCCTCCGCAACGCGACCAAGATCCTCGTTCTGGACAAGGGCGGGCTTGCTGAAATGGGTTCCCACGAAGAGCTCATGCGCAAGAAAGGCATTTATTACGGGTTGGTCATGGCTCAGCGTCAGATGTCGAAAATGTCTCCCAAGAACGAAGCAGCTCCGAAACCTCAGGAAAAGCCTGCTACTTAAAAACAATATTGCCACAAAAACTGCGGCGGTTCCCTTTCCGGAACCGCCGCAGTTCTGTTTTTTTATTCATTAATCGGGAAGCCCGCTTCACGGTAGACGTAATTGAATCGTCCGGTCGGTGCGGTGTCGCCGTCACAGTAGAAATCAATGATATCTGCTGTTCCGACGTTGTCCGCCCACTTGAATTCGAAATCGAGTGGCTTTATTCCGAAGAGTTCACGCGGAAGCTTATACAGAATCCGGTTTCCTTCCTGAATGTATTCGACATACGCTGTCACGGCAAATCCCGTCGTACCGTACGTTTCGAGCGGTACACGTCCGTTCCCGGCAGCCGCACGGCTGACCGCGATGTCGTATCCTTCCCAGCCGGTGGAGCGGTCGCCGGTGAGGTTCAGATACAGTGTCATATGGTTTTCACCGGATTTTTCCGTGATAACGTCCGCACATTCTGCCATGAAGTACACATAATCGGCGTCGCGCGCAACCTTGGCGGAAACAATGTTGTTCCGTCCGGTCTCGTTTTTATACCAGGTCGAGCCGAAGCCGCGGCAGTCGCGATGGAGCGTGGTACCGCGTTCGCTGCGGTAGAGCGGCTGAACGTCCGTAAAATCGTCGAAGGTATGGATCGTTTTCGGGGCAGACGGTCTGGTACGCGGAACGGAGCCTTTGTAGCGGCGGATGTTCGAGCAGAGCTGCAGGTAGTAGTTGTCGCGGATCCCGTCACGGTCCGGCTCGATGTCACGGCTGTGTTCGAGGTCGAACTGGTCGACAAAGGCAAGCTGGGTGCTGTTCGGATCCTTCACCCACGGCTCGTGCCAGCGTCCCATGATCCATTCGTTCCATCCGGTAACGAAAATGAAGTCCGGATCGCAGTCGATCGCACGGTTCCACTGTTCCTCCACGTTGTAGCCGTATTTGTAGGACATTTCGTCGAGGAGTTTGTGACCGTACGCCTTGGTGTAGCTTCTGCCGTATGTGCCCTTGTTGTTGAAGTAGGTACACAGCAGTTCGTCGTTGCAGTTCTGCGCCACGCCGACAGTCATCATTTCGCAGGTGCCGTCCGGACGCTGTCCAAACTTGTGCTGCGGGTACTTCTCGAGCCATCCCCACATGCGCGTCTCCGTCGGGCCGAAGCCGTAGGACGGCTGACCGGGGCGGAAGGTGAAGAAATTGCGGATCTCCTCGAGGAGGGCGTTGTCGCGTTCGCAGATGCCCTTCTCCGGCAGACTTTCGGGATATGCCATGATGAGCGGCTTTCCTTCGTGCATGTACCACAGATCGCGGTAGCGTCCGACGGAATAGATGTCCTGATACAGCGCGCGGAGCATTTCTCCGGTGGTTTCGTTCGGCCAGAGATTCAGCATGAACGCCACCTTCGGTGCGTTGATGCCGTCCACACGCGCCGCACGGAAACCTTCCATAATCGGTTCGTAGGATTCCTTCCAGACAAGCGAACCGTTGGTGCAGTCGAATACGACCACATCCACCCCGGCATCTGCAAGAAGAACAGCGTGGCGGCGAACCACTTACGGGTCACGGTTGAGGTAGTAGCCGTACAGCGGTTCGTTCCAGAACGCCTGCGTCGCGCGGTCTTTGCCCCATGCCGGATGGTTTTCGTTGTATTCCGCGCCGGGCGTATCGCGCATGACCTGTGATACGTTGACGGGCTCCAGATGGGAATGCGCGTCGCGCCACGACCAGTAGAAAATACCGACCTTGCGGTCAGAACGGTATCCGCGGACGTCTTCGATGTCCGCCACTTTACGGTCAAGTTCATCCACGGCAGACCAGGAGGAGGTCTGCATGTCAAGGATCGCGTCGTCCGGCACGGGGATGTATTCCGGCACCGGATTGGTTTCGTTCAGTTCGACGGCCAGAATCTTCAGGTGCCCATGTGGCTTCAGATACAGGGTATGCGTTCCGGTAAGCCCCTCGATGCGGATGTGAGCGATGTCCTTTTCCGGGAAACCGTGGTATCCGATCACGGACATGGAAAGGATGTAGTTCTCCGGTTTGTCCACGGAAACGTCGACGCGGGAACAGCCGCTCACGCCGGAAAAGCGGACGGAAAGATAGATTCCGTCGTTCAGTTCGGCGTTATCGAAGATATAGCGGTTATTTTCGAATGGTAAATCGGTTCTTTCCATAATAGTTCTCATGAATTTGTTATCTCGGGCGGAATTCTTCGATATCGATCGGCTGGGATACACCGTCGATCAGAACGCAGACAACCCTGGTGTCGATGTCGAACGGGCTGCCGTCGGTAATAACGATATCGGCATCCTTGCCGACTTCGAGAGATCCGACGCGGTCTGCGATGCCGACATGTTCCGCGGGATGGATGGTGATCGCCTGAAGTGCGTGGAACGGCGGCATGCCGGCAGCAACGGCGAATCCGGCGCAGATCGGGAGATACTTCTGCGGAATAACCGGCGAGTCGGTGATGATCGAGACGTGACAGCCGGCTTCGTCGAGAATCGCGGGGGTTTCCCACGTCTTTTTGCGAAGTTCGTACTTGGAGGCATTGCCGAACGTCGGGCCGACCGCGACAGGATAGCCTTCTTCCGCCAGCAGATCGGCAACCAGATGCCCTTCCGTGCAGTGTTCGAGCGTCAGCTTGACGCCGAATTCCTTTGCGATACGGATCGCGGTGAACAGGTCGTCCGCCTGATGAGCGTGCGCCTTGAGAGGCATTTCCCCGCGGATGACGGGAACGAGCGCTTCGAGCTTCATGTTGTATCCGGGACACTTGGACGGGTCGTTTTCCGATTCGGCAAGTTTATCGCTGTACTCTTTCGCCTTGTACAGCATGTCGCGCAGCTTTGCAGCGGTGGTCATACGGGACGAGTTGCCGCTGTTCCGGTAGCATCGCTTCGGATTTTCGCCAAACGCACACTTCATGGCAACTTCCGCCTTGACGATCATATCGTCCACACGGCGGCCGGTCGTCTTGATTGCCGCGAAGGTGCCGCCGAGAACGTTCGCACTGCCGGGGCCGGTCGCAACACAGGTAACACCTGCGGCGGCGGCTTCATAAAAGGCAAAGTCGCCGGGACGGATGCCGTCGATCGCACGTAGCTGAGGAGACAGGATATCACCCATTTCATTGTAGTCCTGCCCTTCGAAGCCGATCCCGTAGCCGTCCAGACCGATATGACCGTGCGCTTCCACGAAACCGGGATAGACTTCCAGACCTTCCGCGTCGATCTCGAGAACTTCATCGTCATCCGAGGTCAGTCCGGTGCCGATCGCCGCGATTTTGCCGTCCTTTACGCAGATATCCGCAATGTACGGTTCTTCCTGTACGGCATCAAAAATTTTACCGTTTCTGATGATAAGTGTCATAATTCCTCCGAACAATGAATTTTTATCTGTGTACATTGTAGCAAATAAAACCTTTTATTGCAAGAGTAATCGTACAAAATTATGGGAGAATCCGCAAAAAAAGAAAACATCCACAGTTATTGCAACTGTGGATGTTCTTTCACCCGCCCTGAGGGATTTGAACCCACGGCCATCGGAATCGGAATCCGGTACTCTATCCGGGCTGAGCTAAGGGCGGGTACATCTGGTACTTTGTTATTATATCACAAAAAATCCCATTTGTAAAGGAGTATATGAAAATTATTTTTTATTTTTTGCACAAAACCATATCGTTCCTGGAGGGTGAAATCATCCTTCGTTCGAAAAACAAAAAACGTCTCGCATGAGACGTTTTTTCTCTGTCGGATGCTCCATCGGAGAGTCGAACTCCGGACACCTTGATTAAAAGTCAAGTGCTCTACCTACTGAGCTAATGGGGCATCGGTGTTTCCCGACAGCTTCTATATTATATCACAGGTACACAAATCCCATTAAAATATCTACTGATATTATACATTTACAACAATAATTTTGAACAATTAATTTCAAGCCAAAAATCTTTTACCAACAATTTTACCAACGGACGGTTTACAACTTCTCTATAGAGCGAACGCGGAAAAAGGAGATTTTTTAACATGGCTTCACT
>JAFQFS010000166.1 GCA_017398585.1 Clostridia bacterium | reverse complement strand
GCCGGTATCCGCCGTCCCAAGAAGATCGAAGAATCCCTCGCCACCGACATGCCGGAAGTCTGGGATCAGTTCCAGGAAGTCGCTCTGAACCTCGAAAAAGCCTATCGCGACGTTCAGGACATCGAATTCACGATCGAACGCAAAAAGCTCTACATGCTCCAGACCCGTAACGCCAAGCGTACCGGTTTCGCTCACGTGCGTACCGCCGTCGAAATGTGCGAAGAAGGTCTCATCGACAAAGCGACCGCCGTCAAACGCGTTCCGGCCAACGACGTCACCCAGCTCCTCCAGCCGATTTTCGCCGGTGCCGGTCTCAAGGGCATGACCCCGATCGCCAAAGGCGTCAACGCCGGTCCGGGTGCTGCGACCGGTCAGATCTGCTTCCAGCCTGACGAAGCGGAAGCCTGGTGGCAGAAAGACAACAGCGCGAAGCTGATCCTCGTCCGTCGCGAAACCACTCCGGAAGACCTTCGCGGTATGCAGGTCGCCCAGGGTATCCTCACCAGCTTCGGCGGTGCTGCTTCCCACGCTGCTCTGGTTTCCCGTCAGATGGGTAAAGCCTGCGTCTGCGGCTGCGACGGCATCGTCATCGACTACGCCGCCAAGACCATGACGGTCGGCGACCAGGTCTTCAACGAAGGCGACTGGATCTCCGTCGACGGTTTCACCGGTAACGTTTACGCCGGTCAGGTCCCGACCTCCCCGTCCGAAGTTCTCCAGGTTCTGCGCGACGGCACCCTGAAAGCCGAAGAAGCGCCGCTCTATCAGCTCTACGCCAAACTCATGGGTTATGCCGATGAATTCAAGAAGCTGAAGATCCGCACGAACGCTGATAAACCGGAGCAGGCTGCCACCGCTATCGCTCTGGGTGCCGAAGGTATCGGTCTCACCCGTACTGAGCACATGTTCTTCGATCACATCGACGAATTCCGTACCATGATCCTGGCCGACAACACGGCAGACCGTGAAAAAGCCCTCGAAACGCTCCTGCCGTTCCAGCAGGCCGACTTCGAAGGTCTCTTCACCGCGATGGACGGCAAATACGTCACCGTTCGTCTCCTTGACCCGCCGCTCCACGAGTTCCTCCCGCACGACCTTGCCGGTCAGCAGGAACTGGCTGCCAAAACGGGCATGACCGTTGAATTCATCCAGCAGCGTGTCCACGATCTGGCCGAATCCAACCCGATGCTCGGTCACCGCGGCTGCCGTCTGGGAATCGTCTATCCGGAAATCACCAAGATGCAGGCCACGGCCATCATCCGCGCTGCGATCGCCTGCGCGAAGAAGGGCATCACCGTGAAACCGGAAATCATGGTTCCGCTCGTCACGTGCCTCAACGAGTTCGCCAACCAGGAAGCCATCATCCGCGCTGCCTGTGATGCCGAACTGGCTGCCGCCGGCATCGAGATCGCCTACATGGTCGGTACGATGATCGAAATTCCGCGCGCTGCTCTGAACGCCGGCGACATCGCGCAGAAGGCTGAATTCTTCTCCTTCGGTACGAACGACCTCACCCAGACCTGCCTGGGCATCAGCCGCGACGACTATGCCGGATTCATCAACGAGTACCTCGAAAAGGAAATCTTCCCGAAAGATCCCTTCCAGGTCCTCGACCAGACTGGTCCTGGCAAACTCATGAAGATCGCCGTCACGGAAGGCCGCGAAACCCGCGCCAACCTCGAACTGGGCATCTGCGGCGAACACGGCGGCGAACCGTCCTCCGTCAAGTTCTGCCACAAGATCGGTCTTGACTACGTCTCCTGCTCGCCGCTGCGCGTTCCGGTCGCCAAGCTGGCCGCCGCTCAGGCTGCTCTGGAAGACTAAGTTGAAATTTTTTAAGTGAGTGGATCCCGATCCGCTGACTTAACGGACGAAAAGAAGCTCTCGGAGAGATCCGGGAGCTTTTTTCTTTTCCCTCACCCCCTTGAAATTTTCGAAAGATGGGGTAAAATGAAAACTGGTGAAGTGGAAATTTTTCCCATTTCGCTGAAAACAAAATAAATTTGAGAGACGCCGGACCTCCGGCATTTTCGAATGCGCTAAAACAAATCGATCTTTTGCAAATTACGACCCGGCTTGCCGGTTTTGGGAAAGGCTCTGTCACAACAAATGGTTGATTTTTGACGAGAAATAGCGTATAATAATAGTAAGAAACAGTACCACCGAAGGAGGTAATTGGATATGCCTACTATCAAAGACGCATTAGATATTATCGGTAAGTTGACTGTCGCAGAGCAGGAAAGCCTTAAAACAATGCTT
>JAFQFS010000165.1 GCA_017398585.1 Clostridia bacterium | reverse complement strand
TGCTCTGGTCTGGAACCAGCCAGCACCGGGGTTCACGTCCATACCGGACTTGTAGTGGAAGTCCTTTGCGTGTACGTGGAATGCGTAGGGAGCCATGATGGAAACGGAGAGGCTCGGATCTTCGTCCGCGCACATGAAGTTACCCATGTCAACGAGAGCACCGAAGTTGTCGTGTGCAACGGTGTTGATGAGCTTTTCGACGCGTGCTGCGTCCTGGGAGAAGTAACCGTGGTTTTCGGTCATGGTGCGGACTCCCTTCTGTTCTGCGTAAGCGGTAACTTCGCGAACGCCCTTTGCGATGATCGGGAGCGCGTTGTCATAACCTCTGGAGTGCTTCTTGTTCGGACCGTAGCCGCCCGCAACGTCGTGACGCATCATCTTGAAGCCTGCTTCTGCCGCGTAGTCAACCATCGTCTTCAGTCTTGCGATTTCACCGTCGAGGTCAGCTGCAAGGAAGTTTGCACCTACTGCGAGAGCAACGGTTTCGAGACCGAGTTCTGCGCAGCGTTCCTTGATCTTCTTTGCGGAATCGGGTTCGCTCATGTAGCCGCCGTCGGTATATTCGATACCGTCAAAGCCGATTTCCTTCGCCTTGTCGATGATGCCGAGATAGCCGAGGGAGCCGAAGTATCCGCCGAAGCTGTAGGAAGATACACTTGTCTTCATAATTGATTTCTCCTTTGAAATTGTATTTTCAGCCGTAGCTGTTCTTTTCCTCTTTATTATAACGGATATTCCCCGTGATTTCAAGATGATTCCCGCAAGAATTTAAAATTTATGCGAAAAATGCTTGACATGCGGGAAGAATATACTTATAATAATATCTGCATACACATTTATCCAAATACGACTTAACCATATCAAGGAGTTAACCATCATGTACGAAAAGATCAAGGAACTGCTCGTGGAAGAACTTTCCATCAAGGCAGACGACATCACACCTGAGGCAGAACTCGTCAGCGACCTCGGCATCAACTCTCTCGAACTTGCTGACCTCGTTCTTCTCTGCGAAGAAAAATTTGATATCGAAATCGGTGACGACGTGATCCACAAATTCATCACCGTAGGCGACGTAGCAGATTACCTTTCCGAAGTTACCGAATAATTATTATTGATATGAAGTTCTCGGGGAAAAACTTTTGAAAAAAGTTTTTCCCCGAACCCCTTTTCAAAAACTTTCAAACGATGGAAAGGAGTTGTATTATGGCTGAAAATACCAACCGCATCAATATCCGCGGTGTATATTTCAACAATACCACACTCGACGGTACCGTAGACGCCCTGCTGAAAGGGGTCCGTGAGAAAAAACAGACCGCACTGTATACGCCCAACTCGGAGATCGTCCAGGCCTGCATCGAATCACCGGAACTCTACGACGTCATCAATTCCGCAGAACTGATCATTCCGGACGGTATCGGCGTCGTCAAGGCGGCCAATATTCTCGGAACTCCGTTCGGTGCCGGAAAAATCGCGGGCTGTGAAGTCGGCGAAGCGTTCATACGGCGGCTGGCGGAAACCGATCACACGGTTTACCTGCTCGGCGGCAAGCCGGGGGTCGCGGAACAGGCTGCACAGAAGCTGTCCGAAAAATACCCGGGCATCCGATTTGCCGGATGCCGTGACGGTTACTTTAAAAAGGAAGGCGAAGAAAACGATGCCGTGATCGCACAGGTGAACGAATCCGGCGCGGATGTCCTGTTCGTCTGTCTCGGTGCACCGGCGCAGGAAAAATGGATTCACCAGAACCGTGCAAAGCTCACGACCGTGAATGCCATGCTCGGTCTCGGCGGCTCCCTCGACGTTTACGCGGGGATCGTGAACCGTGCTCCGAAAATTTTCATCAAACTCGGTCTGGAATGGTTCTACCGCCTCCTCCGCGAACCGTGGCGCTTCAAGCGCATGCTCAAGCTGCCGAAATTCTACTTCGGCACATGGAAATACAAGATCACAAAGAAATGAGAAAACGGGTACTTTCGGTACCCGTTTTGATTTTGTATTGCCTTAACCTTCGGTAATGACAGCGGTTTCCGCGATCTTTTCCATCAGCGCCTGCCAGAGAATGGTCGTGCGCATGGTTTCTTCACCGTAATATGCGGCAAGTTCTTCCTCGGTTGCACCGTAATAGTCCGCAAAGAATGCCATGCCTTCCGCGTAATCGTCTTCGGTCAGATCAAGGTTCAGCTCCTTGATGAGCTGGTACATCACAAGGTCTTCCTTGACATAGTTCTGACTTTCCGCGTACAGTTCTTCGTCGGTCAGTCCGGCATAATTGGAGAGAAACGTTTCGTAGTCCACACCGTAGTATCCTGCATATTCCTCATACATCGCACGGCGTTCGCCGTAAACGCGTTCGACTTCCTGTCCCGGGTACGCGATCACTTCCGCATTTCCCACAACGGTCAGCCAGAGTTCGGAGTACATAGTGCTTTCCACATAATATGCCTTCTGCGCTTCCACAGTGTCGCGGAACAGGATGCGGAATTCTTCCACATTGTTGTATCCGAAGTTTTCCTTGACGAATTCGTCCGTCAGTTCGGGAATGATCTGTTCGCTGCCCTGGATCGAGTGGATGGTGCAGACGAAGGTGACTTCCTTGCCCGCAAGGTCGGTGTTGCCGTAGTCTGCCGGGAAGGTCACATCAAAATCGAATTCCACGCCGGGCATCTGTCCGATGAACGCTTCCGCGAAGCCTTCGATGTAGCCGGTACCGGACGCCGCAACGATGGTCTGGTTTGCCGCAGTACCCCCTTCAAACTGTACACCGTCAAGGTAACCGGAGTAGTCCGCAAGAACGGTTTCGCCTTCTTCCACCTGACGGTCAGTCACGGTTTCGTAGTAGGCATAGCTTTCGAGCATGTAGTCGATTTCGTTTTCGAATTCCTCGTCGGTAACCGCGGCGGAAGCCATGGTTACGGGAACATTTTTATATTCGCCCAGTTTGATGAACGAGGTAAGATCGTTTGCCATGTAATCGTACGCTTCCGCGTCAACAGGAGTGTAGGTGCTTCCGGAAGCGGAACTGTCGTTCTGGAGTCCTTCAATCACGTCACCTGCGGACGGACCGGACGTACCCACGCTGAAGCCGGGCTGGGACGAGCCGCAGGACACAAGAAGCATGGACAGCAGAATCGTCAGTGCGGTGGTTTTGATGTTTTTCACTTTATCTGAATCCTTTTCGTTATTTTTTTGACATACCGATATATTATATCACAAATTATCCGGCAATGTGTGAAATCTGTGTGAAAAAACACCGATAATCCGGCGTTTTTCCAGAAATTACAGTCCGAGAATGAAATCCGCAAGGATGGGATTGATGATGACTTCCCCGTCCGCACCGCGCCTGCTGCAGTATTCACAGTGTCCGCAGTCCTCCATGAGGATATACTTCACCTTCGACATATCGTAGCCGAACGTCTTCATGACACCCATGAGAAGCATTGTCTGTTCTCGGCGGTTTTCCATATCACGTTCCGCGTTGAGGATCAGCACCGGCGGCTTTTCCCCGGGATTTTTCACGTTTTTGTCGATGAAATACATCGGGGATGCTTCGTCCGCACGGATCGCTCTGGAATCGATTCCGCGTTCGCGGAGGACGTTGAAGTGCGTCGTCGGCTGACCGGCGTCGAGAATGAAGCCGCCGAAGTCTTCCGCACGGAGTCCGGCGGCAGCGAGATAGTCCGGTGCGAAGTACAGCATCATCGACAGGTACGCCCCCGCGGAAGAACCGCCGACAATCACGGTTCTGTACTTTCCTGCGAATTTTTCTACAACGTACGCGCAGGCAGCGGCGGCGTCCTCGATGAATTCCGGAAACTTTGCGTTCGGGTACATGCGGTAGTCAGCACTGGCGACCGCGATGCCGTATTTCTGCGCCAGTTCAATCACGTATGTGTCACGGCGTGTACCGGCTTCCAGTCCGCCGCCGTGGAAGTGGATGTACAGCGGGGTTTCGGACGGGTCACGTTCGGGGAGATAAAAGTCGAGCTTGCATTCAGGATATGCACGGTAGGATTCACCGCAGATCTCGGTAAGCTTATACATGGCAGTTCTCCTTTTTGCTGTCGTTCCGTTTTTTTACATTATAGCACTTCCGCGGTTCCGTGTCAATTTTTTCGTGAAATCTTGACAGGTCCGCGATGTGGGATTATAATGAAGAAAAACGAAATGAAAGAAGACCTGTCATGCGGAATTCCACTTTATGCTACATCGAACGCGACGGCTGCTATCTGATGATGCACCGCGTTAAGAAAAAGAACGACATGAACCACGACAAATGGATCGGCATCGGCGGCGGATTCCTCGAAGATGAGTCGCCCGAAGACTGCATCCGGAGAGAAGCCCTTGAGGAAACCGGACTCACGCTCGGTCATCTGGACTTTTATTCCGTCGTCACCTTCGTGATCGAAAACGGCGAATGCGAGCACATGTTCCTGTACAAATGCTCGGATTTCACCGGCGAGATCGGCGACTGCGACGAGGGAGAACTGGTCTGGGTACCGAAAGAAGACATTTACAAACTGGATTTATGGGAAGGCGATTTTCTCTTTCTGCGTAAGATCGAAAACGGCTGTGATTTCTTTACCCTCAAGCTGGTCTACGACAAGGAAGGGACGCTCCTATCCGCCGTTGAAAACGGCGAAACGATTCTGAAATAACACAAACGACATACGGAGGTACTTATGAAGCTCAGAACTTTATCCATCGGCAACAGTTTTTCGCAGGACGCGTGCCGCTATCTCCATCCGATTGCGGCATCCATGGGGATCGACTGGGAATGCGTGAACCTGTACATCGGCGGCTGTTCGCTGGAAACCCACGCAGCAAATCTCGCATCCGGTGCGGAAGCGTACTCGCTTGAGATCAACGGTGCAGCGGTCGGCAGAATGGTTTCCGTGAACGACATGCTGAAGGACGGCGCATACGACATCGTAACGCTCCAGCAGGCGAGCCATTTCAGCGGAAAACTGCAGACTTACTTCCCTTACATCGAAACGCTTGCGGCGGCGGTACGTGCGGCACAGCCGGACGCAAAGCTGATGGTCCACGAAACATGGGCATACGAAACGGACAGCACGCACGGCGCATTCCCGGACTATGGTCGGGACCAGCGCAGAATGTATGAATTGCTGCACAACGCATACAGCCATGCAGCAAAGGAAATCGGTGCGGACCTCATTCCGGTCGGCGATGTCGTACAGGGACTGCGGGAAGACCTGCCCGAATTCGACTATGCAAACGGCGGTGCGTCACTGAACCGTGACGGATTCCATCTCTCCATTCCCGTCGGACGCTGTCTCGCAGCCTATGTATGGATCGAGACGATCTGCGGCGCGGATGTTCGGAAAGCCTCCTACATTCCGGAAGATGCGGACGAAGATGCCGTACGTCTTCTCAGAATCGTCCGTGAGTACGCACACAATTATGTGAATAAGTAAATATATTCACAAAGTTCACACTTTCAGTTTGTTCTTAACAAATCCGTTCTATCCACGTTTTTCTTGTTGATTTCAACAAATTAAGCACAGGTTCGTTGTTAAATTGCACCAACCAACCTGTGTTTTTTTGTCAAAATACGGTATCTCGTCGATTGACGCGGCGTGTGAATAGTGTTATAATATATGCGTAACAAAGAATAAATATAAGGGAGTACACAAGAAATGCTTTATCTCATCGACACAGCCGACCTCGACGCCATCAAAAAGTGCAGCGAATATTTCCCGGTATCCGGTGTCACCACCAACCCGACGATCATCTCCCGTGAAAAGACCGACTTCCGCACCCTGCTCTACTCCATCCGCGAAATCATCGGAGACGACAAAATGCTTCACGTACAGGCAACCGCAACCGAAGCGGACGAAATCGTGAAGGAAGCAGAAATGATCAAGAACGTTGTCCGCGGCAATTTCTACATCAAGATTCCGATCACCCGCGAAGGTCTCCGCGCAACCGCGATCTGCAAGGACAAGGGCATCGGTGTAACCATGACCGCCATCTTCACCCAGCAGCAGGCTCTCATCGCAGCCAAGGCAGGCGCTGACTTCGTAGCCCCCTACATCAATCGCCTCGACAACATCGTTTCCGACGGTGTACGTGTCGTAGAAGAAATCTCCGATATTTTCAAGAACTACGACATTAAGACCAAGATCCTCGCTGCAAGCTTCAAGACCGTCGAACAGGTTCACAAGGTTTCCATGAGCGGCGCTCATGCCATCACCATCAACCCCGACCTCTTCGACATGCTCATCTACCACCCGCTCACCTACTACGCAATCGACGACTTCTCCAAAGACTGGGAATCCGTCTACGGCGAAGACAAGGTTTCCGATCTGCTGAAATAATGTTTTTCGGGGAAAACTTTTTCGAGAAAAAGTTTTCCCCGAACCCCTTTCAAAAAGCTTTATACTGAAAAACAAGACAAAGAAAGTGCAAATCTGAAGAAACAGAACGGCTGTACACCTGACAGAATTTTGTTCCTTCCAAATCTGCACTTTATTTGTCTTGTCCCATAGATTGAAGTTTTTGGGAAAGGGTTTGGGGAAACCTTTTTTTCAAAAAAGGTTTCCCCAATTCACTTTATTCAATATTATAAACCCCGTCGGCCTCTGCGGTGATGGCGCTCTTGTAGAACTGAGTGATGGCGCGGATCATGTAGAGGGTGTCGGCGCAGCCGCCGGTTTCGTAGGAAGAGTGCATGGCGAGCTGAGCGAGACCGATGTCGATGGTGTTCAGTGCGACGTTGGTGTTGGAGATGGAGCCGAGCGTGGAGCCGCCGCCCATGTCGCTGCGGTTTGCGAAGAGCTGAACCGGAACGTCCGCGCGCTTGCAGATTTCGCTGAAAATTGCGGCAGACAGTGCGTCGGTCGTGTACTTCTGGGAAGCGTTCGACTTGATGACGACACCTTCATTCATGTGCGGCGCGTTCTGACCATCGGAGAATTCGGGATGGTTCGGGTGCTTCGCGTGACCGTTGTCCGCGGAAACCATGAACGAGGACGCAAGAACGCGGCGCAGATCGAGATCAAAGGTTTCGCAGATTCGGGAAAGTGTGTCGAACATGAACTGGGAGTTTGCGCCCTGCTTGGTGGAGCTGCCGGTTTCTTCATTATCAAATGCAGCATAGACAGCGAGGGACTTGCATTCGTCCGCTGCGTTAATCAGTCCCATGAGAGTAGTATACGCACACTGGAGGTTGTCGATGCGCGGGCAGGAGAAGAATTCGTTGTTTCCGCCCCAGACCGTCGCGGGAGTGCGGTTATACAGGTAAAGATCGGATACAGTGATCGCGTCTTCCGCGCAGCCGATCTGTTCCGCGATGATCTTCTTCAGACCGCCCTTACCATCCTTGGCGGAGAAGAGGGGCATCAGGTCGCTTGCCGCATTGTAGACAAAGCCGCTGTTGATGCTGCGGTTCTGATGAGCGGCAACGTTCGGGATCAGGACGAGGTCACGGTCGATCTTCACAAGCTTCGCTGTGAACTTGCCGTCTTCCTTCACGATGACACGTCCGGCGATGGAGAGCGGACGGTCGAGCCAGGTGGAATTGACCATTCCACCGTAGCCTTCGACATTGAACTTGATGTACTTGCCGAACGCTTCGGACTCGTATTCGGTCTTGAGCTTGAACGTCGGGCTGTCGGTGTGGCTCGCGGTGATCATGAAAGTTTCCGTAAAGGTTTCCGGAATCACAAACGCGAGGATGGACGAAAGGTTACGGGTAACGTAATATTTGCCGCCGCGTACGAGGTTCCACGCATCGCATTCATTCAGTCGGGTGAAGCCCGCGCCGTCGAGGATCTTTGCGGCAGAGTCAACGGCGTGGAACGCGGTGGGGCTGTTCTCGATAAATTCGAGCAGCGCACGGGTAGCGGTGATGTTTTCGGTTGTCATAACATTGTCTCCGTTCTGTTGAATGTTGTCGTCATTATAGCATGTTTTCCCGCAGGATGCAACCTTATCGGGAAATTTTTACTGTACCCGCACCGGAAACACATCCGGTATCGCTCCAAAAAATGTTCATATATTATTTAACCAATATTAATTTTATCCATCTATTGACTTCACCATTAATTTGTGGTATAAATATTATAAGTATTGCTACGCCTGTATAACGACGTATGTCATTACAAATAAGGACACAGCAATATAAATCCAGAAAGGACAGAAAATCATGAAAAAAGCTCTCTCCATGCTTCTCGCAGGCATCGTGACCGCCTCCGCTATGGTGATCCCGACCTCCGCAGCAGCAGAGCCGACCATCCTCTGGGACTTCAATTCCGACGAAGCCATGAACGAGGTTATGGGCGGCACCAACGCTCTCGCTTTCTTCGGTGACACCGTTGACGGCGTTGAATGTTATGAATTCCTCGGTTCCGGCGCAGACCCGTACGTTCCCATGAACATCTCCGCAGACAGCGTTGAAGATGTGTTCTGGGCAAAGGCTCGCGTAAAGAACCCCTCCATCGCAACCGCAATCGAACTCTTCGGTGCAACCAACGGCCGTTCTCTCTCCGGTCCGGAATGCACCCACATCGACCTCAAGTCCGAAGATGACGGCTGGTACACCTACCTCATCTATATTCCGGACGAAAACGTAAGAACCGCGAACGCATTCAAGGGTGCTACTCTCGAAGAAACCTATTGGGAAGGCACCGTTGAATACATCCGTCTCGACCCGCTGTGGAGAGCCGACACCGGCACCACCGACACCGGCGGAAACATGGAAGGCGGCGAATCCATCTACATCGACTACATCGCATTCTTCCCGACCAAGGAAGACGCACTTGCATACCGTTCCGACCTCGACAACTATGCATTCCCGGAACAGGCTGGCGGCGCAGCAGCAGCTCCCGCAGCTCCCGCAGCTGCAGGTGACATCGTTACCTCCGGTCTCTTCGCAAACTTCGAAGGTTCCTACGGTAAGGCTAACGGCGAACCCGACGTTTGGAAGGATTCCGTAAAGGGCTACGAACTCGAAGCAGCTCTCGACGACAACAACTACTGGACCGACAACGCGTTCCACGTAGACTCCGCGTACAACTACTTCCCGGATGAAATCCTCGAACTCGTAAACGGCGAAAAGTTCACTGTTGAAATCGCTCTCGGCGAACTCGAACTCCCGGGTACCTCCTACATCTCCTTCATCATCTCCGACAACGACAACTTCTCCCTGTTCAACCGTGTTGACGGTGACTTCATCGAATTCAAGGCAGCGGGCAATGCTCGTCCGAAGGTAGAAGGCGGTGCGGATTATGCAAACAACTCCACCCTCACCGTTACCTTTGACCTTGATTCCGACGTTGTTCTTTATGTAGACGGCGTTGAAATCGGCAGACAGATGACCACCGAAACCATCAATGCAGACACCCTCTTCCTCGGTCACTACGACGCAGCCCGCAACTGGATCGGCGATGTTTACGGCATCCGTTTCTACGACCGTGCCCTGACCGCTGAAGAAGTTGCTCAGAACGCAGCTTACGACGCACAGTTCCGCAGCGGCGCAGCAGCTCCCGCAGCTCCGGCAGCAGACGCAGCGGCTACCGAAACCATCGAAATCGACGCAGCGGCATCCGTTCAGGATTACCCGAACATGGACCTCCTCGCTAACTCCGGCGCAGGTTACGCTACCCTCGAAGAAGCAGTTGCTTCCATCGGCAAGACCGCAATCTCCGGCTACACCTTCGTATCC
>JAFQFS010000164.1 GCA_017398585.1 Clostridia bacterium | reverse complement strand
CAGACCGCCGGGTTGACCGACGCCACACGCCGCATCTTCTTCGAACGGTCGGGCATCACGAATTCCTTTTCCATATATGTGATCGCGCCGTACGGGCAGACATTGGTACACTGGGAACATCCGTTGCAAAGGAGTTCGTCGGAATGTGCCACGCACGGGTTACAGGTGAGCTTGTTCTTTGCAAGGAGACCGATGACCTTTGCCGCAGCAGCGCCCGCCTGGGAGACGGTTTCCGGGATATCTTTCGGCCCCTGGCACGCGCCGGAGAGGAAGATACCGGCCGTCGGAGATTCAACCGGACGGAGCTTCGGATGTGCTTCGGTGAAGAAATCGTTGGTGTCCATGCTTGCGGTGAGCATCGTTGCGAGCGGTCTTGCGCTCTTGTCGGGTTCGATGGCTGCCGCGAGGACGACGAGGTCCGCGTCGATGTGGAGCTGTTCGTTCATGATGAGGTCGGACGCCTGTACTTCAAGCGTACCGTCGGCCTTCGGAGCAACCTTGCCGACCATACCCTTGATGTAGTGAACACCGTATTCCTCGGTCGCGCGGCGGTAGAACTCGTCGAAGTTCTTGCCGGGCGTACGGACGTCGATGTAGAAGACGTACACGTCGGTGTCCGGATACTTTTCGCGGGTCAGCATCGCGTGCTTTGCGGTGTACATGCAGCAGATCTTGGAGCAGTAGCTCTTGCCCTTTTCAGGAGTGCATCTGGATCCGACGCACTGGATGAACACGATGGTGTGCGGGTGCTTGCCGTCGGACGGACGGAGGAGCTTGCCCGCGGTCGGACCTGCCGCATTGGTAAGACGTTCGAATTCGAGAGAGGTGATGACGTCCTTCGACTGGCTGTACGCGTATTCGTCGTACTTGTCAACCTTGATCGGGTTGAAGCCGGTCGCCACGACGATCGCACCGTACTGACGTTCAACGATCTCATCGGTCTGCTTGTAGTTGATCGCACCGGCAGTACATACCTTCGCGCAGACGCCGCACTTGCCGGTCTTCAGCATGGTGCAGTAATCCGCATCGATGGTCGCTACCTTCGGAACGGCCTGTGCAAACGGAATATAGATGGCACGGCGGTTGTCCATACCGAGGTTGAATTCGTTCGGAACCTTCTTCTGCGGACACTTTTCGGTACACAGACCGCAGCCGGTACACTTCACTTCGTCAACAAAACGCGCCTTCTTCTTGATCTTGACCGTGAAGTTGCCGACGAAGCCGGAAACGGATTCCACTTCGCTGTAGGAATAAATGTTGATGAGTTCGTTCTGCGCACATTCGACCATTTTCGGGGTCAGGATGCAGGCTGCGCAGTCGAGGGTCGGGAAGGTCTTGTCGAGCTGGGTCATCTTGCCGCCGATGGTGGGCTGCTTTTCAACGATGTCGACTTCAAATCCCGCATCCGCAATATCGAGCGCGGTCTGGATGCCGGCGATACCGCCGCCGATGACGAGCGCACGCTTGGTAACGGGGGATTCACCCGCGATGAGGGGAGCATTGAGCTGAACCTTCGCAATCGCGGCACGTCCGAGGATGATCGCCTTTTCCGTGCCTTCCGTGATATCCTTATGGATCCAGGAACACTGTTCACGGATGTTCGCGATTTCAACCATGTACGGGTTCAGACCGGCAGCAGCCGCTGCCTTGCGGAAGGTGTTTTCGTGCATTCTCGGGGAGCAGGAACAGACAACGACGCCGGTCAGCTTGTAGTCGCGGATCGCGTCCTTGATCAGGTTCTGACCCGATTCGGAGCACATATAGGTATAGTCAACGGAATAAACGACGGACGGTTCGTGTCCGAGTGCTTCCGCGACGGCTTTTACGTCAACGGTACCGGCAATGTTGGTACCGCAGTGGCATACAAATACACCGATTCTCTGCATATACGTCTAAGAAAACGCGGATTTATCTGCGTTTTCTTGTTTCCTCCTTACTTTGCGTATTTTCTGAGAGCCATCATCAGGAGCTGTCCCGGAATGTCTTCGTCGAGAAGTTCCGGAATCTGATCAGGCTTCATGTGGTTCTTTCCCTGCTCACGGATCGCTTCCAGACGGACCGCTTCGATAACCTTGGCGGGTTCGACACCGCGCGGGCACCGTTCCACACACGCGAAACAGGTCAGACATTTATAAACGGATTCGGACTTCAGGAGCTTTTCCACGTCGCCGCGTTCCACCATATACACGAATTCGTGCGGATGGTATTCCATTTCGTCGTAGGACGGACAGGTCGCGGAACATTTGCCGCAGCGCATGCACTTCTGCACCGCCGCGCCGCTCATGCGGAGAATCTGTTCTTTTTTACGGTTGTTGTTTTCCATGTCAGACCCTCCTTATTCTTCGATCAGTCCGAGTGCTTCCGCCAGTACTTCCGTGAAGTAGCGGACAGGGATCGGATCGTTTGCATTCTTCGTGAGATTGTAGAGGCAGAGCGGACATGCGGTGATCATGAAATCCGCACCCATATCCTTCGCGGATTCGACGACCGCGCTGCTTCTCTTCTTCGCCTGATTCCGGTCTTCGAGGGTGATGTAGCCGCCGCAGCATTCGTTGCGCATCGGATAGATCACCGGTTCCGCACCGAGGGCACGGATGAAGTTTTCCATGATTTCGGGATTTTCCGGAGAATCAAACGCCAGAACGTCCGACGGACGGAGGAGAAGACATCCGTAATAAGCGGCAATCTTCTTTCCCTTCAGGGGCTTTACGACCTTCTTCGCGAGGTTGTTGAAGCCGATCTCGTCGCGGAGAAGTTCGAGGTAATGGAGAACATCCGCTTCGCCGTGGTATTCGGTATCCGGCTTCATGTAATTGTTCACACGGAGGTCGAAATCCGGATTGACAGTAAATTCATGATTGGTCTGCTTGAGGACATTGTAGCACGCGGAACATACGGTCAGGACACGTCCGCCGTTGTCACGACCGTTTGCGAGAGCGCGGACAGCGGGAAGCTTTGTCGCAATCTCGTCCTTCGCAGACGTGTACGCGCCGCCGCAGCACTGCCAGTTCTCGATTTCTTCGAGTTCATAGCCGAGCGCCGCTGCCGCTTCGATCGCGTACCGGTCGAGATCCTTCGCCTTGTTCTTCAGCGTGCATCCGGGATAGTATGCAATTTTCATTTTTCTATACTCCAGATTGAATTTTTGGGGATTTTTTCCCGGGGAAACCTTTTTGCAAAAAGGTTTCCCCGAACCCCTTCCAAAAAACTTTATACTATTTATGTTGACAAAGTTTGTGCAAAGCGTTCGAAAAACACCATTTTGTCAGCTGTACAGCCGTCCTGGTATTCCCAAATCTGCATCCAAGCGTTGTCAATCCATTCCGTCTGAAAGTTTTTGAAGCGGGGTTTGGGGAGAAACTTTTTCCAAAAAGTTTCTCCCCAATTATTCCATTTTTTGTTTACGCCATATCTTCCGGCTTGAAGACTTCGTCAAACTTTTCCGCGGTGAGGAATCCGAGTTCAACACACGCTTCCTTCAGGGAAATGTTGTCCTTGTAAGCCTTCTTTGCGGTCTTTGCTGCGTTTTCGTAGCCGATGTAGGGGTTCAGTGCAGTAACGAGCATGAGGGAATTGTAGAGGTTGTCGTGCATCTTCTGTTCGTTCGCGCGGATGCCGACTGCACAGTTGTCGTTGAAGGAAACGATTGCTTCCGCGAGGAGACGGCAGGACTGCAGGAAGTTGTAGATGCAGACGGGCATGAAGACGTTGAGTTCGAAGTTGCCCTGGGACGCTGCCATAGATACGGCTACGTCGTTGCCCATGACCTGTACAGCAACCATGGTAACGGCTTCACACTGGGTCGGGTTGACCTTGCCGGGCATGATGGAGGAACCGGGTTCGTTTTCGGGAATGGTGATTTCACCGATGCCGAGACGGGGACCGGAAGCAAGCCATCTTACATCGTTTGCAATCTTCATCATGTCGCACGCGAGAGCCTTGACTGCACCGTGAGCAAAGACGAGTTCGTCCTTGGAGGTGAGTGCATGGAACTTGTTTTCTGCGGTTTCGAACTTCTTGCCGGTGATCGCGGAAACCGCGTCGGCAACCTTCACGTCAAAGCCTGCGGGAGCGTTCAGACCGGTACCGACAGCGGTGCCGCCGAGTGCGAGGGACTTGAGTGCGGGCAGGGACTTTTCGATGAGGGCAACGTCCATTTCAAGGGACGATCTCCAGCCGGAAATTTCCTGGGAGAAACGGATCGGGGTCGCGTCCTGCAGGTGGGTACGGCCGCTCTTGGTGATGCCTTCGTGTACAAGTTCGAGCTTGCGGAAGGTAGTGATCAGCTTGCAGGCAGCGGGAATGAGCTTGTCTTCGATCGCGCAGACGGCTGCGATGTGCATCGCGGTCGGGAAGGTGTCGTTGGAGGACTGGCTCATGTTGATGTCATCGTTCGGATGGCAGAGCTTCTTACCTGCGAGTTCATTCGCACGGTTCGCAATAACTTCGTTGGCGTTCATGTTGGACTGGGTACCGGAACCGGTCTGCCATACTACGAGCGGGAAGTGGTCGTTGAGTTCGCCTGCGATGACTTCGTCGCACGCCTTGGAGATAACGTCGAGCTTTTCGTCGGTCATCTTCGCGGGCTTGAGTTCGTTGTTTGCGATGGCTGCGGCCTTCTTGAGGATACCGAATGCCTTGGTGATTTCACGGGGCATGGTTTCGATGCCGACGCCGATCTTGAAGTTTTCGTGGCTGCGTTCGGTCTGGGCTGCCCAGTATTTGTCCGCAGGGACTTTTACTTCGCCCATCGAGTCATGTTCAATGCGATATTCCATAATCTATATGCTCCTTATGCTGGTAATTTTCAGAAATCAATGCTCTTGATGATGTCCTTGAGGCAGTCTGCACTCTTGTGGAGAAGCGCGTTTTCTTCGGGAGAGAGCGGCGGATACAGCTTGCCGTTGACGCCGTTGCGGCCGAGGATGTTGAGTGTGCTGAGACATACATCGCTGATGCCGTATTCGCCGTTCATCATGGTGGAAACGGTCATGGTCGTGTCCATGCCATTGATCAGACATTTGCAGATATGGCATACGGACAGCGAAACGGCGTAGAAGGTCGCGCCCTTTCTCTGAATGACACGTCCGCCGGACTTACGCATATATTCTTCCACTTCCGCGTGATTCAGCGGCGGATAGATGTTTTCGGAACTGCTGACGACCTCATGGTACTGATCAATCGGAACGTTGGAAATGTTGGCAATGGACCACGGTACAAATGAGGAATCCCCGTGTTCACCGAAAACATACGCGTGAACGTTCTGCTGGTTGATCGTATAGCATTCCGCAATGCGCGCGCGGAGACGGGAGGTATCGAGGATCGTACCGGAGCCGATGATCTTGTTCTGCGGGATGTCGGAACGCTTGTTCCATACGTAGGTCAGGATATCGACGGGGTTCGAAACGATAATGTAGGTCGCGTCGGGCGCGTACGTTGTGATCTGCGGAATGATCGACATCACGATGTTTACGTTGGTCTGGGCGAGATCGAGTCTGGTCTGACCGGGCTTTCTCGCAAGACCGGAAGTCAGAATGACGATATCAGAATCGCATGCGTCTCGATAGGTTCCGGCATAGATCGTCACCGGAGGACAGAACGGGATCCCCTGACGGATGTCAAGAGCTTCGCCGAGAGCTTTTTCTTCATTAATGTCGATCATGACGATTTCGGAAACGTAACCGCCGATCGCAAGAGTATAGGCAATCGTGGAGCCGACACTTCCGGCACCTATAATTGTTACTTTTGTCATATTACTGACTCCCCTTTGATTAAAATAAAGGATACATGCCGTCCGCGGACGGCTGTCTATTTTTATTCATTCTAATTATACCAAAACAGCGGCGCAATTGCAATGGAGAAGAACTGTTTTTTTCTTTCCTGCCGCGACATTTTTCGCCGGAATTTAAAAGTTTTTTCTGTCTATTTTGATAGAAAGAAGGCGTCTGCCCCGGCATTTCCGTTCTTCCCGTATTTTCCGAAAAAAAGACCGTATCCGGAGATACAGTCTTTCTGGTATAATCTTACAGCTCGTTCACGAGCGTGTCGGCGATGCGCTGACACGCAAGGCCGTCGCCGTAGGGGTTGGAAGCCTTGCTCATCTTTTCGTACTCTTCCGGTTCGTCGAGAAGCTGGCGGAAGTTTTCGTAGATCACGTCTTCGTCCGTGCCGACGAGGCGGAGTGTGCCGGCCGCAATGCCTTCCGGACGTTCGGTCGTGTCACGCATGACGAGAACGGGCTTGCCGAGGGACGGTGCTTCTTCCTGGATCCCGCCGCTGTCGGTGAGAATCATGTAACTGCGCGCCATGAAGTTGTGGAAGTCGAGAACGTCAAGCGGTTCGATGATGTGGATGCGGTCGCAGCCGCCGAGTTCTTCGTTTGCCGCCGCACGGACAACGGGATTCATGTGGATCGGGTAGATCGCACAGACGTCGGGATGCTCGTCGATGATTCGGCGGATCGCGCGGAACATGTGGTGCATGGGTTCACCGAGATTTTCTCTGCGGTGCGCAGTGATAAGGATCAGGCGGGAATCCTTCGCCCATTCGAGTTCGGGATGGGTATAGTCGTCGCGGACGGTCGTCTTGAGGGCGTCGATGGCGGTATTGCCGGTGACATAGATCGAGGACGGATCGCGTCCTTCTTTGAGAAGGTTCTCTTTCGACAGTTCGGTCGGTGAGAAATTGAAGCGGGAGATGATGCTGACCGCCTGACGGTTGAATTCCTCCGGATAGGGGGAGTAGATGTTATAGGTACGGAGACCGGCTTCGACGTGACCGACGGGAATCTGCATGTAGAAACATGCGAGCGCGGAGACGAAGGTCGTGGAGGTATCGCCGTGGACGAGAACGACGTCGGGCTTCACTTCTTCGAGGACTTCACGGATGCGTTCGAGGATATTGACGGTGACGTCAAAGAGGGTCTGCTTGTCCTTCATGATGGAAAGGTCATAGTCGGGCGTCACGTCAAAGGCGCGGAGCACCTGATCGAGCATCTGGCGATGCTGGCCGGTGACGCAGAGGGTAACGTCGAGTTCGGGACGCTTCTTCAGTTCAAGAACGAGGGGGCACATTTTGATCGCTTCCGGACGGGTACCGAAAACAAGCATGACTTTTTTCATTGGGATACACCTTTTTTAAGTTTCGTTATTATTACAATTATAACAGTATTGTTTGGATTTGTCAACCGTTTCATTTCTCAACCAATCTTAAACAAATCTTAAAGCGTTTTCATATTTCAATTTAAAACTTTTTCTGCTACAATATAGTCAAAGAAATTGTCCGGACAAATTTCAGGAGTTTACCATGTACAACATTTTAATCTGTGACGACGAACGCGACATTGTTGCCGCGCTGGAAATCTATCTTTCCTCGGAAAATTACACCATATACAAAGCCTACACCGGCATGGAGGCACTGCACGTTCTCGACGAAGCGCCTATCCATCTTGTCCTGATGGATATCATGATGCCCGGTATGGACGGGATTTCCGCCACCGTAAAACTGCGGGAGCGGTACAATGTGCCGGTAATCTTCCTCACGGCGAAAAGCGAGATGGACGACAAGATTCTCGGACTCACCGTCGGCGGGGACGACTATATCACGAAACCCTTCTCCCCTCTCGAGGTGATCGCGCGGGTGAAGTCGCAGCTGCGGCGGTACGCGACCCTCGGCGGAATCGAAAAAAAGCCAGATGTGCTGGTCTGCGGCGGGATCGAGATGGACGACGCCTCGAAGACCGTCCTGCTCGACGGCGAGGAAGTCGCGCTGACGCCGCTTGAATACAGCATTCTGCGGCTGTTTCTGCAGAATCCCGGGAAGGTGTTCTCGATCGCGGAGATTTACCGGCAGGTCTGGAAGGACACGCCGCTCGGAAACGAAAGCTCTGTCCCGGTCCATATCCGTCACCTGCGCGAAAAGGTGGAGATCAATCCGTCCGAACCACGCTACATCAAGGTCGTCTGGGGACAGGGATACAAACTGGAAAAATAAAGAATGGAGATTCATATGAAAAAATATCCGAATTCGGTGATAAAGGGACTGCTGACCGCGCTGATGTTTGTGATGCTGATCGTGACGGCATTCGGTTTCATTGTCACGGCGGCGGCACTGTCGGGAGAGGTTTATACGACCGACAAAGCACAGCTCCGTACCGATATCACCGAAAATTATCTGAGGTGGATGCAGAGCCATCTGCCCGCGCTCGCGCCGAGTACCATGGTACGGCTGCTTGTTTTTGCGCTGGATGTCGTATATGCCCTGCGGTATGCCGCGCCGGTCATCACGGTTGCGGGATTTCTTCTGACCGTTCTGCTGTTCTGCCTGCTGATGCGTGCGGCGGGACATAAAAACGGTGCACAGGAAATCACGTGCGGGAAATTCGAACGGCTCCCGTTTGAGATTGCGGCACTGCTGATGATCGGGATTCCGGTAGGGCTTCACCTGACCCTGTACGCCTTTACGCGGGGGACGCTGTTCGAAAACTGGTATTTCAATGCCGATCCCTTGGAAATCCCGATGTTCCTTCTCCTGCTCTCGCCGTTTGTATATGCGCTCTGTCATACCTTCGCGGTACGCCTGAAGGCGCGGATGTTCTGGAAAACCACGCTGGTTTACCGGATTTTCTGGAAGCTCCCGGCACGGCTCGTCCGCTCAGTGAAGAACGCCGGAAAAACGGACGAAAACGGGAAATTCGTCCCGCAGTGGTACGACAAAGTCCCGCTGGAAGTTGTCGCAGCGGTACTGCTTGTTCTGCCCTTCCCGCTTATGGTGTTCCTGCACGATGTACTGTTCTGGGACATTCGGAACAACTACCATTTTTATCAGATTCAGGTACACCAGCGCAGCGCTTCGGTTCCGCTTGGTTATTACCTGTATGAGCTTCTCTCCGCTGTTTCATGGCTGATCGTCCCGCTGATGCTCGTCGGGTATCTGTATCTGGTGTATCTTCTTGCCTATACCGTATCCGTACGCATCAAATGCGGGACACTGTGGACAAACACGCTCACGTATCGTTTCTGGAAATGGCTGAAAAAGATGTTCCGTCATCTGAATCACGCGGGACGCCGGAACGAAGCCGGTGAACTTGTCCCGACATGGTTTGACAAAATCCCGCTTGAGATTGTACTTCTTGCGGCATTCCTGCTCGGACTGCTGATGATATCCATCTGCGACATGCTTCTGGATTTCATCTATTCCGATCTGTTCGCGTTCGTTTATCTCATCCTCTGCGGTGCGGCGATGCTGTACGGGCTTGCCTACGTCGTTTCCGTCCGTATCCAGCTCGGCACGCTGTGGACAAACACCCTCGTTTACCGGATTTCCCGCAAATGCTCCGGACTGTACCCGCGCATCTGCCGCAGTATTCCGCTGACATGGCGGACGGTGATCGCGGTTGTCCTGTACTGCCTCTTTACCTTCCTCATTCTGGCGTTTTCCGTTGACCCGCGCGATATCACTCTCGCACTTCTCCTGTGGTTCCCGCTGACCCTGTCCGTCGGTGCCCTGTTGGTCTACGGTTCGTGGGCGACCCACACGGTCACGCAGGTGATCCGCGATATGGCAGGCGGCAACATCCATAAAAAGACCGACCCATCGAAGCTGTTCTTCGTTTTCCGGAAACAGGCGGAAGGTCTGAATTCCCTCGGTGACGGCTTACAGGCAGCGGTGGAGGCGCAGATGAAGAGCGAACGGCTCAAAACCGAACTGATCACGAACGTCTCCCACGACATCAAGACCCCGCTGACCTCGATCATCAACTATTCCGACCTGCTCCTCGCAGAACTCGGACGCGAAATCCAGCCCGACGGAAAAGCCGCCGAATACGCGAACACGATCTACCGGCACTCACTCCGTCTGAAGAAGCTGACGGAGGATTTGGTGGAAGCATCGAAGGCGTCATCCGGTGCGATCGCGGTGAATTTTGAGCGGATCGAGCTGAACCAGATGCTCCGTCAGGCGGTCGGGGAATACGCGGAACGTCTGACAGCGGCGGGACTGACACCCGTATTCCGCTTCACGGAAGAAGATGTCTTCATCTCCGCGGACGGACGTCTGCTGTGGAGGGTCTTTGACAATCTGTTGTCGAACATCGTGAAATACTCCATGGAAGGCACGCGCGTCTACATCACGCTGACGCAAACCGGCGACCGGGCAATCGTCTCGTTCAAGAACATCTCCCGCGATACGCTGGACATTGACCCGTCCGAGCTGATGGAACGTTTCGTGCGCGGCGACACCAGCCGTCACAGCGAAGGAAGCGGACTCGGTCTGAATATCGCCCTCAGTCTCTGCGACCGCATGAACGGTCGGCTGGAACTTGCATGCGACGGAGATTTATTCCGTGCGGACGTGGAATTTCCGGTAATATGAAGTTTTTCGGGGAAGGGACTTTTTACAAAAAGTCCCTTCCCCGAACCCCATCTTCAAAAACTTTCAAACAAAAAGAAATGACAAGGTACAGTGCAAATTTATTGTGCTGTACCTTGTCTGTTTTCAGTTTACTTCGTTTCCGTGGAGTAATTTTTTTATGTACAGAGTCTCGTCCTCGCGCTTGATGACGAGTGCGAAATATTCTTCGGATTCGGTGACGTTTCCGTTTTCGTCCGGTACGGATTTCACTTTGAAGCGGACACGGTAGGTTTTTTCCGTCTCCGCAAGGGATGTGATATCCGCGGTATAGCCGGAATCCGAAATCGCCAGCATCGGGATATAGACGCCGACGCCGGGGAGATAGCGGAACTTGTTTCCGTCCTTATGCGTGATCATGACGTCGCCGCCGAAACAACGGTACATCGTCGCTTCGAATTCCAGTTCCGGCAGTACCTGCGTGATCTGGTATTCCGGATACTGCTTCATCGCACGTTCGATCAGTTTGCCGTTGCCGGAATATTTCGCATAATCGCTTGCCAGAAGGTGTTCAAGCACGGCGTCACGGTAAAAAGTGATCGCGTCGGACATATTGTCAAACGTCGGCAGGACGGGCGAATCCGTTACAAGGATCATGAGCAGTTCCTCGAGCATGACCGCCGTTTCACCGGACGCGTCGTGCGTCTTCGTAACGCTCTCGCTCATGTAGTCGTAGGTATCGAACCCGAGACGGTCGAGAAGCCCGCAGGAAGTCAGCGTCCCGAGAACAAGGATGAGGGAAAGAATGTTCCGGAACTTCACCGTGCGGACTCCTCACATGAAGACTGTCCCAGTCTTCTCAGCACAGCGTGCTTGACGTCGGCATACATGTAGAGCGAACCGAGGCAGACGAGCGGACGTCCCTCCGTACGTGCGGCTTCGCAGGCGGCGTTCACGCCGTCGGTGAGGGTATCAAACGCGTTCGCGGACACACCGAAGCTTTCGTATTCCGCCGCAACGCCTTCCGCCGGAAGAGAGCGGCTGTTCGGCGGGGTGACGCAGTAGACCGAAGAAGCGAGAGGGGCAAGCATGCCGATCATTTTGTCGTAATCCTTGTCCGCCATAACGCCCATGAGGAACAGGACTTTTCCGTCCGCAGAACGTTCGGTCAGGTAGTGCCGGACGTTTTCGACTGCACCGGCAATGCCCTGCGGATTGTGTGCGCCGTCGTAAATGATGAGCGGGGATTCGGTCAGAATCTCGAAACGTGCCATCCAGCGTGCGGCATCCAGACCGGCATCAACGGCTTTTTCCGGGATGACAAGACCGGCGTCACGGAGCATATCACACGCGGTCAGCACCGTTGCGGTATTGCGCGTCTGATAGAGACCGTGGAGATTGATCTTCACGGGACGTCCGTTGAAAGTGAAGGATGTTCCCGTAAGGTCGGAAGAGACATCGGCGATCGCGGAAAAATCGGTACGGCGGTAAGCACTGCCGCGTTCTTCCGCGGTTCTGCGGATGACTTCTTCGGCATCGTCGTCGCCTTCGCCGAACAGGACGGGATGCCCGGACTTGATGATTCCGGCTTTTTCCGCCGCGATTTTCGCGGTGGTATCGCCGAGGAACGCCATATGGTCAAGGTCGATGCCCGTGATGATGGAGAGGACCGGATTGTCGATCACATTAGTGGAATCGAGACGTCCGCCGAGACCGACTTCGAGAACGACGTAGTCGCAGTTCACGCGGCGGTAGTATTCGAACGCGATGGCGGTGATGAGTTCAAATTCGGTCGGCGCGTCCTCCATGGTATCGGCGAACTGCTTGACATATTCCGTCGCGGAGGCGAGGTCCTCGTCGGGAATATCGGTATTGTTCAGCATGATGCGCTCGTTGAAGCGTTCGACGAACGGTGAGGTATACAGACCGACGCGGTATCCGGCTTTTTCGAGGATGCAGGAGAGCATACGGCAGGTGGAACCTTTGCCGTTGGTACCGCCGACGTGGATGAATCTGAGGGAGCGTTCGGGATTGCCGAGCTTTTCGCACAGTTCGGTGATGCGGGAAAGACCGGGACGGCTTCCCTTCCATGTGACGGAGTGGATATAATCGAGAGCTTCTTGATAAGTCATATTAAACCTGATTTCTTAATTTTTGATTACAGATTTTCTGAGTTCACGGCAGAGGCGGAGGAGAACGGGGATCAGGACAAGCGCGACAGGAATCAGAATTGCATACTCCGGCAGGCGGTAGAGAAACCAGCCGATATAATTTTTCTTATCGCCGTACAGCATGGTGACCCATATGGTATTGATGAGCAGTCCGAACACAAGCTGATTGATGAGAACAGGGGCAAGGATGTTCAGAAAACCGTTTTTTCCGTTTTTGGAAGAAAGGAAAAAGCCGTAGGTCAGACCCATCAGCGCGGCACAGAGGGTGAATCCGGGATGATACGGTCCGATCGGAAAAAGAATCGCTCCGAGAAAATCGGAAAGAGCATAAACAGCCGCCGCCGGAACCGGTCCGAACAGATTGGCTGCGACAACGATCGGAACAAAGGAAAACCCGATCTTCAGCCCCATCGTATTAATAGAGCAAAAACGGTTGAGCACGATCTCCAGCGCGACAAGCAGCGCGAGATACGTAATGGTACGGACGGAGATCCGTTTGGTGTGCATGAAACAAAAACCTCCCATAAATTTTGTACGGAAAGTTACAGTTCCGCCTGAACATTTATGAGAGTTTAGCTCTTGTGAATGACAGCGGGATGCGATGCCGCGACCGCAGAAATCTTCCTGTGGAAAACTTCTTTCGTCCGATGAACAACTCCCCGTTTCACCGGCACTTGACGCCTCGACACCTACTCTGTAAATTTTGTTATTTACTTTTTTCAACAGAAACAACTTTCCGTCGTGCAAATTATATCACATAGCTTTCCCGATTTCAATAACCAAAATGCACAATCCTGTAAAATAAGAGAAAATGCGGATTGTCAGTGAAAGGGGCTACGGCTTTGTCAGCTGGGACAGACTAAATGGCTACGCACAGACCCATCAAAAACCCCCTCCAAACTTCAAATCTGCATTACACAAACCGGCTGTAGCAGCCCAAAGAGGTTTGGAGGGGGTCTAGAAGACTTGCTTCGCAAGTCTTCAGGGGACCTTTCCTCTGAAAAGGTCCCCCCGGGAAAACGATATTTGATAGACTTACTCAATGCCCATGGACTGCATGAGTTTTTTGTTGAATTCTTCGGCGGTGTTGTAGCCCATGCGCTTCTGGCGGTTGTTCATGGCGGCGATCTCGATGACGACAGCGAGGTTGCGTCCCGGTTTGACGGGGATGGTCGTGGTCGGAATCTTGATACCCATGATATCGGAGTATTCGCTGTCGAGACCGAGGCGGTCGTACATTTTACCCTGTACCCACGGCTCGAGGTTGATGATCATGTCCACTTTCTCGGTGTCCTTGACCGCCCCCATACCGAAGAGGCGGCGGACATCAACGATACCGATGCCGCGGAGTTCAATGTAGTACTTGATCATGTCCGGCGCGTTTCCGACGATCGCTTTTGCGGATACTTTGCGCAGCTCGACGGCGTCATCCGCGATGAAGCGGTGTCCGCGCTTGATCAGCTCAATCGCCGTTTCACTCTTACCTACACCGCTGTCGCCCGTAATGAAGATCCCTTCACCGTATACTTCCACGAGAACGCCGTGTCGCGTGATCTGCGGTGCGAGCTGTACGTGCAGGAACGCGATCAGCGAGGATACAAAGTCACTCGTGTTTTCCGATGTCATGAAAATCGGAATTTCGAAACATTCCGCAAGTTCCAGTACCACTTCGTCCACTTCGTTGTCATGCGTGAAGACGAGCGCGACCGGATTCCGGCGGAAATAATCCGTCACCCGTTCTCTGCGCTGTTCTTCGCTCATCTGTTTGATGTACGTCGCTTCCGCATCGCCGATTACCTGAATTCTGCGGCTGTCATAGTGTTCGAAGAATCCCGACAGCGCAAGCCCCGGACGGATCACGTCCGTACTCGAGATCATGATCTGCTTCGGATCTTCCGGCGTGTAGATCGTCGTCAGCTTTTTTTCGTCAATAATTTTCTGCAGATTTACTCTTGAGGTAAAGTCATCCATCTTGTCACCTGCGTTATTTTTGTATTTATTGTGGATATTATAGCATATCGGGTCTCCGATTGCAATAGATTTTTCACTTTCCATCAAAAGCAACTGCAAATGTCCCGATCCAACGAACGCCCCTCCGTGTTCCGGACGCCGGAATCACGGACTCCTTCATCGTCTACATTTGTTTACCGAAAACGTCATACCTGTTCATACCGTATTCATCAGATTTTGATATATTTATTATGAATAATTTTAACCAAACGGAGATTCTCAATGAAAACTGTAACTCGTCTTGCCGCCGGATTCGCTGCCTCCGCGATGCTCCTTTCCATGGCGGCTTGTGGTGATGATAAAAAAGTCCTTGAAAGCACAAAGGAAGACAAAACCGTCGTGATGACCGTCGCGGGTCACGACGTTCCGCTGGAACTTTACCGCTACGTTGCCTTGAATTACAAGCGTACTTACGAAATCGGAAAGTCTTCCGACATCTGGCTCGGCGAATCCGGTACCGCCCTCATCGAAGAGCTGAATGCCGATGTGGAAGACTCCATCGTCACGCTGTACGCGACCCTTGCCATGTGTGAAGAATATGGCATCAGCGCCGACGACGCGTATATCACCGACGCCCTCGATCTCACGATGGACGCCATTTACGAAGAATACGAATACGATTACAAGACCTACGCCGATGCCATCGCACAGTACAACAT
>JAFQFS010000163.1 GCA_017398585.1 Clostridia bacterium | reverse complement strand
CGACCTTTTTCAAAAGGTCGCAGAGTCCAGAGACAGCTGTCCCGCGGAGGAACGAAGTTCCTCCCGGAGAACCTTCGGTTCTCCAGTGGTCGACCTCTGGACTTTATGGGAGTTCCTCTTTTTGCTTCTTTTTCTCCTCGATAAAGGAGAAAAAGAAGAACTTCATTACCGGTTATTTTTATTTTAGTACGAAAGGACGATACAACATGAAACTTTGTGTTCTTGCTAACCTTTACGGTGCAAAGCCTCTGGACGAAACCCTCGCTATCCTGAAGGGTCTCGGCGTTGAAGCGGTTGAAATCGGCTGCGGCGGTTACCCGGGTAAGGCTCACGCGGATCCGGACGTTCTTCTCAATGACGAAGCTGCATTCGAAGAATGGATCAACACTTTCAAGAAGTACGACATCGAACTCGCTGCTCTCGCATGCCACGGCAACCCTGTTCATCCGGACGCTGCCATCGCTGCAGACTACGACCGTGACCTCCGCAACGCTATTCTTCTGGCGGAAAAAGCAGGCGTTGAAACCGTTATCACCTTCTCCGGCTGTCCCGGTGACCATCCCGGCGCAAAGTATCCGAACTGGGTAACCTGCCCGTGGCCGGATGACTTCCTTGCAATTCTCGACTACCAGTGGAACGACGTTCTCATTCCTTACTGGAAGGATCTCACCGCATTTGCGGAAGCTCACAACGTAAAGAAGATCGCTCTTGAACTTCACCCCGGCTTCTGCTGCTACAACACCGAATCTCTTCTCAAGCTCCGTGCAGCGGTCGGCCCGGTTATCGGTGCGAACTTCGACCCGTCCCACCTCGTATGGCAGGGTATGGAACCCGCAGCAGCGATCCGTGCTCTCGGCGACGCGATCTACCACGTTCACGCGAAGGATACCAAGATCGACCCGATCAACACCGCACGTACCGGCGTTCTCGACACCAAGCACTACGGGGACGAAATCAATCGTGCATGGGTATTCCGTGCTCTCGGCTACGGTCACGACGTTTCCTGGTGGAAGGATCTCGTTTCCAACCTCCGCCTTGTCGGTTACGACGGAGTTCTCTCCATCGAACACGAAGACAGCCTGATGTCCATCGACGAAGGTCTCAAGAAGGCCGTTGCTGTCCTCGACGAAGCGATCATGCGCGATCCCAAGCCCTCTACCATGTCCTGGGCTTAATTCCCGATAATTTATGCCAAAATATGCCGCGTTTTTTGTGACGCGGCATATTTTTTTCCTGAAAAATCCTTTTTAAGCAGGTTTTTTTATTCTGCTGGGAGAGAATCTTCGAAATACATATTGAAATTCTAAAAAAATAGTGTTATAATAGTTGATGAAGTAAACGCACAATTTAACAAAATCTCTATTCCGTTGTGCTTTATAGGAGGAAAACTATGAAGAAGACTCTTTCTCTCATCCTTTCCGCCCTCCTTGTTGCCGGCATGTCCGTTGCAACCATGGCTTGGGAAAAGGGTGTAGACTACGTCGTACTTGAAGAAGTCGATCCCGATAACCTCGGCGATATGTACGGCGACATGTATCCCGGCTCTCTCGACTGGGACTGGGCTGAATGCACCAGCGGTCAGCTTCTCAAGGGCACCGTAATCGCTGGTACCGACGGTACTGCTCACTGCTGGGCTGATCCCGGAACTAACAATGCTGCAAAGGCATTCGACGGCGACACTTCCACCTTCTTTGACCCCTACGCTGCAAGCACCGCTTCCTGGTGCGGCATGATCCTCGATCAGGCATACGAACTCACCGAAATCCGTCTGATGCCCCGTGAATCCTGGCTCGACCGTATGAAGGGTGCTGCTATCCAGGGCTCCAACAACGGTACTGACTGGGTTGACATCGTTTACATCACCGGTATCACCGAAGCTCCCGCCGGCTATGACTATCACGTATTTACTCCCCAGACCAACGATGAATTCGTTGCTTACTATGCAGACTACGGCATCGAACAGCCCGACTTCTCTACTTACTGGGTTGGTTCCGGTTCCTATCAGTACTACCGTTACGTAAACCTTGAAGGCGTTCACGGTGACCTTGCGGACATCGAACTTTACGGTAATCCCGCTCCGGCTACCGAAGTAACCGCTGACATGGCAACCGTAGTTCTCGTTTCCGACCTCGAAAACTTCTATGACGAAGTTGAAAACACCGGTACTGCTGCTGTTGTTACCGAAGGCTCCATCGAAGGTACCGTTATCGGCGGCGGCGGCGCATACGCTGACACTGCTGCATACGCATGCGCATTCGACGGCGACGCTGCTACCTTCTATGACCCGGCAGTTGCTGGTCCGAAGTGCTTCACCGGTATCCAGACCGCTGAACCCTACGCTCTGACCGAAGTTAAGATCATGCCCAGAGCTACTCTACATGAAAGAACCGAAGGCGCTACCATCCAGGGCTCCAACGACGGTGCAACCTGGACCACTCTCGCTGAATACACCGCAGAAGACTGCCTTGCTGCTGACGCTGAACAGGCATTCATCTCTAAGACCATCACCGACACCAACGGCTACACCATGTTCCGTTACGTAAGCAACGGTACTCAGCACGGTGACGTTGCTGAAGTATGCTTCTACGGTGCTCCCGCTGCAGCTGCTCCGGCAGTTGAAGAAACTCCCGTTGTAGAAGAACCTGTAGTTGAAGAACCCGTAGTAGAAGAACCGGTTGTTGAAGAACCTGTTGCAGAAGAACCGGTAGTTGAAGAAGTAGTTGAAGAAGTTGTTGTAGAAGTTGTTGTAGAAGAACCGGTTGTTGAAGAAGTTGTTGAAGAAGAAGTTGCCCCCGAAGCAGCTCAGACCTTCGACTTCGGCGTAATCGCAGCTGCAGCAGCAATCGTTTCCGCTGCAGGCTACGCTCTCACCAAGAAGAGATAAGTATTTTCTGTCCGAAAACGCCCTGACCCTGTCGGGGCGTTTTTTCATACTGAGAAAGGAGAATCATTATGAAGATACAGATCAGCGACAATCTGATCCGGCATTACCTCAGCAATGTGTATTTCATCAACGGACACAGCTATGCCGGAAAATCCACCATGGTAAAAATGCTGTCCGAGCGGTACGATATGATTTTCTGCGGTGAAAATTACCACGATGTCTTCCCGCGTGAAAAGCTGTCCCGCTGGAAACAGCCCGGTCTGTGTTATTTCGATACCATGAGCGGCTGGGAAGAATGGCTGAACATGACACCGGAGGAACACTGGAACTGGACGAATCAGGTATCGCAGGAGTGCATCGAGGTCGAGATCCTCGAACTGATCCGTCTCGGCGCGTCCGGGAAAAAAGTGATTGTGGATACCAACATTCCGCCGGATGTTCTGCGGGAAATTTCGGATTATCATCGCGTTGCGATCCTGCTCTGCGATCCGCCGGACATTACGGCCACCCGTTTCTTTGACCGGGACGATCCGGATAAAAAATTCATGATGGATCAGATCAGAAAGTGCAAGGATCCGGAAGCAACGCTGAAAAACTTCAATTCGTGGGCACTGTACCATCCTCCGGTGGAAATCGATTGGCAGCACACAGGATTCTATACCTACACCCGTTCCGATTTTGAATCGGATACACGTGAGGAAATGCTGGCGGCCCTGGCGGAACATTTCGGGCTGAACAAAGGGAAATAGGAAATAAGGCGGATTCTGTCACAGCGTCGGGTGTTGTGTCGGAAAACAAATTATGAAAATCATGTGAAAATTTGATTAACTATTGAAAAACAAATTCCTGTATGTTATAATATTCCCACAGTAAAAAACAGGAGTTCGAAAGACGTTGAAGAAATACATAAGAATGTTTCTGGTGCTCGGGCTGATCATTGCGCTGATGCTCGGTGCCAGTCTTTCCATCATTGCAGCATACCCCGCGAGCACCGACCACGGCTGTTACAAGCCCGAGGAAGGGATCCTGATCGAAGGTACCCTGATCGGCACACCGTCCTGGTCGGGAAGCCCGTTCGATTCCCACGACAAAGCGTGGGACGGAGACCCTTATACCTACTTTGACCCGCAGAACGGCGCGACCGATTCAAGCTATACCGGCATCGAAACCGAAGAGCCGTATGTGGTGACGGAAGTCCGCATCCTGCCGCGCGAAGGATGGCTTAACCGCTTCGAAGGTGCTCAGATCCAGGGATCGTCCGACGGCGAAGAATGGTTCACCATCTGGGAAAGCAAGCTGCCCGCCAAGGAATGGAAGTACGCCTGCTATACCGGAAAGCGGATCGACTGTCCCGCGGAAGGCTATACCATGTTCCGCTATGTGAACCTGTTCGAACACGGGGATGTCGCGGAGATCGAACTGTACGGCAATCCCGTAACGGATGAGGAAGCGGAAGCGCTTGCAAGAGAATCCGAAGCCGAATCCGAGGAACTGCAGGCCATTCTCCTGGAACGCGAGGAGATCGCCAAGCATGTCATGACCGCTCCGTCGAGCAGCGACCCGATGACGATCATTATCGTACTGATCGTTGTTTCCGGTACAGCCCTCGCAGCAATGACCATCGTTTCTGCGGTGCAGAAGAAAAAGAAGAAGAAGTGAGTTCTTGGGGGAACCTTTTGTGAACAAAAGGTTCCCCCAAACCCCGTCCAAAAAAATTTAAACGATAAGAAAAAACAAAGAAAGTGCAGATTTTGATGTATAAAATCTGCACTTTCTTTATTTGTCTTTTTCGTTTGAAAGTTTTTGAAGAGGGGGTCCGGACGAGTTTGCTGCGCAACCTCAGGAAACTTTTTTCAAAAAGTTTCTCCCCGGAAAACTCCATTCTATTGTACCTTCCCGAAGCCGCAGACGAGCTGGCCGTTTTCGATGTTCAGGACGGCGTAGGTTGCGTTGTAGTAGGGGCCGCAGGAACCGGGGTTGATCATCCGGACGTGGCCGCCGTGGTCACCGTCGATCGTGATATCCTCTGCCTGATGCGTGTGACCGAACAGGAGGACATCCGCCTTTTTCTGGATTGCGTAATTGGCGGCGAACTGATACTGTGATTTCACGAACAGCTTGTGACCGTGCGCAAGCAGGAAACGGATACCGCCTGCTGTCACCAACTGTTCCGTTACAAGAAATTCACGCTGACTGTAGGAGAGGAAGAATTCATCGCAGTTTCCGCTGACATAATCGAACGGGATGTCGGGGAATTTCTTCATGACAGAAATCGCGTCGTCCGTACCGTCACCGAGGAAGAACACGCGGTCAACGCCGCCGTGCAGCCGATGAGTACGGATGGCATCGGTCATGCGGATCGTGTTGCCGTGAATGTCGGAAAAAACAAGAATTTTCATAAGATGCTCCGGAAAAGAAAGTGATTTGGATACGTGTCAAAAAATCCGTCTGTGCAATATACTGGAAAGGAAGACACAAAGGAGGTCAGATGGCTGTGATTACCAAGGCTCTGATTGATAAAATGCTTGAGATGCCGGACGACAGACTGCTCACCATGCTGAAGATCGTCCTGTCCGGCTCCGGAATCGAAACATCGGGGAACAGCATGAGGAAAATAGATGAAAAAACGATGCGGAGGGTACGCAGGGTTCTCGCGGAGATTACCGACGACGACATCGGGAGGATCACCCGCCTGACGGAGGTTTATAAACATGGAGAATGAACGGCCGATGAACGCCGGGGAACAATCCTCAATTTCGCAGATGGTTGAGCAGATCATGAAAAATCCGGAGCTGACCGGAATCATCAACGAACTGCGCGGAGGGACAGGGAATGCTACGCCGGTATCGCAGACGGAAATTCTGTCCCATCTTCCGGATGTCATGGCAATGCTGAAGCCGTTTACGGGGGGACAGGGAGAGCGGGAAGCAGCGGCTCCCGAAAAAGAGGAAAAAAGCGAACCGGTACCGAAAACGGAGGAACCGGCAAAAGCGGTATCCGCCGTTCTGCCGAAAAAATATGACAAAAATCGTGCAGAGAAACTCATGGGAGCGCTGAAACCGTATCTCAGCCGGGACCGGTGTGAGATCATCGACAAATGTGTGTCCGTCATTCAGATCACGGATATCGTCGAGGCGCTGCAGGGACTGGAAGGGCTGACAAAACCGAAGCCGTGATACTCTGCAGAACATCCGGGACAGAGGGGAGGGGGAGAAAATCTATACACGCAGCTACGGAAAGCCGCCCCGCAGTGGGGCGAAATACAATCCGCCGCCGGGATACGACGGAAGCGCGTTTTCGCAGACACCGGACGTCAAGCTCCATGAAGCGGAGGACGACGTAACGAATCTGCGGACAAGACGCGGAGAGAGCCGGGAATTTCCGGAAGAAAATACGGACATTTTTGAAGAACGTCCGCCGCGACCGGAGGAATATCCGGAACCTGCAGAGGAGGACAGTCCGAGACCGCAGACCTTGCCGGAACCGGATTTCGGCGCAGAACCGGGGAAACTGCAGGAGAACGACAGTGTCCCGGTGTTTGAAAACGGGATTCAGGCGTTTGAGACGCTGTTCCGGCATCTGCGGGGAAAATTCGGACGGGAAGAGCTGATCATCGTACTGGTGATGCTGCTTATCTCGTCCGAAGGAGCAAGTGTGGAACTGATGCTGCTCGCGCTCATCCTGATTGCCGGATAAGCGTTACAGCGAATGGTAGAAATCGAGGAATTCCGCGATGACCGTTCCTGCAGAACGGTAGGGATCGCGGTATTTGAAGCCGGGAATCTGGCGTCCTTCCTCGGGATTGACGGTGAGACAGACGCTCAGCACCTGTGTGCTGTAATCCACTCTTACGGAAGTCATGATCCCGGCGAGACAGGCGAGAACGTAAGAAACGGACAGCAGGGTATTGTTGGCGGAATCCGGGAACGACAGCGCGCGCAGAGAGCCGCTGTCGTTTCTGTACCGGAACGGGTCCCGCACGACGGTGGAAACCGTCACATCGACGGCAAGCGGTGCGTTTCCGAAAAAGACTGCGAACGGCTGTACATCCAGTGTGATCGTGTGATCCGCGGAGACCGTCATCAGCGCGGTGAGGAGCGAGGTCAGAATGTGGACGTACAGATCGGCGGAAAGCTCGATGATCCGCAGGGACGGATCCGTTTTTCCGGGAGAAAAACGGAGATCGGTGTGCAGGAACAGCGGGTTATCCCGGAGATTCCGAACAATCGTTTCCGTGATACGGAAAACATCGCAGAGACCGGTACTTCGTTTCGGTTCCATGACGGAGCGCAGGACGGTCGGAAACAGCCGGAGTGCGAGAATTGAGCCGGGATTCACTGCGACAGAGGAAGGATCCGGTTCGTCTGCCAACAGCAGAATCTCGCGTATGATCCGCTCGGTCGTACACGAATAGGCGAGGGAAGAGGGGGACATCAGATGCCGGAACTGTGCTGCATTTTCGGCAAGATGGACGGTGTTGAACCGTTGTTTGCCGGAGAGGTTCTTTTCACAGAACGCATAATGGAACGTCGGCAGTCCGGACGTTGAAAAGATTTCGCAGGAAACATAACGGTCGTCCGATTCCTGCGGCATCGGCTCCGCGCAGAATTCCAGAAAGCGTTTCCGGTCGCCGGGGCGGAGAGAACGAAGAAACAGTTTGCCCGCTTCCTCCGTATCGTTCTCGGGGATCATGGGGAAAATCCATGCGGTGCCGTAGGAGTTCTGCAGACAGGCATCTTCATCGAAAATCAGAAAGGGAAGTTCATTCATGGGCTTCGGTCAATACCACGGTCGGACAAGATTGCCGTTTTCATCAATGTACCACGAATCACCGACGGACGGCGTTTCCTCCTGCGGGAGGTCTGTACCAACCGGTTCTTCTGTGCCGGGATCATCGGTCAGTTCGCTGTCTTCCGGTTCGGACGTGTACGCATAGGGATTGGTCTGAGGTTCCACTTTCACCGCAGTATCTTCTTTGGGTTCTTCCTCGGGCGTTTCTTCGGGAACCGGGCGGCTGCTGTAGTTCAGTGTCGCGGGATCGATGGCTTCTGTGAAACAGACGTTGGAAATGTCGCTGTCACGCAGCGCCTGTGCTTGAGCTGCGAGAAGATCCGGATCGGCCGTTGACAGAACCACGCGCATGTTGTAGATGCTGAAGCTGCCGTAGAGCGACGTAATGTCACGGGTCATCTGTTCGTACATTTCATCGGGCGTGACGGAGGAATAGCAGGTCATGTCAATTCCCGTGAAATCTGCGGCGGAAGCGATGATCTGGATGCCGCGTGCGTTGGAGAAATTAAGGAATACATCGTCGGGGAACAGAATGCCGAGCTGACAGGCTCCGTTCGTGATTTCCTCACATCCGGCGAGGTAGGCGGCAATTTCATCCGCAGGAACGTTTTCCGTGTCGATGATGGCGTTTTTGATCAGGATTTCATCCACTCCGAAAGAAGCGAGTTCTGCATACAGCGTACCGTCCACCTGTTCGTCCTGCCCGCGTTCAAGGATTCCGAAGGACGAGTCCATGACGGCGCACAGATAGAGATTCTTGGATTTCGCGGCGGTAAGTGCCGATCGGATCAGAGAGAGTTCCGCGTCTTCTTCCGGAGCGGTGATCCGCATCATATCGCAGAGAGCGGGGGAAGTGTAGAGCAGATCGCCGTCGGCGTCCGAGAGGCAGACAAGCAGGGTGTCGTAATGTTCCGCAAGCGTATTGATCGCGGTGACCACGGCGTCCTCCGTACGATAATTGCGCAGTTCAAGACCAGCTGCGGAAAGTTCACGACTGGAAGACGAATTTTCCGGCAGTTTCGGGCGGGAAGTGATCTGTTCGCTGGCGGGTTCGGAGGTGTTCAGCGCGGCCTCAGCCTCGGCAACCTTGATTGTGAGGTAATGGCCGAGGAAGATGGAGGAAAAAGTGATGACTGCGGCGGCGAGGATGACAAAAAGAATGCGGAACATGATCTTTTTGAACCGTGTGCTGCCGGAGTAGGAGCGTCTGTAGTGTCTCACAGTTTAGTCTTCCGTATCCGTAAGGTTAAAGATGGAGTAGTTTTTCAGATTGTCGGTTGTTTCGACGGTCAGAGTTTCGGCGTAAGCCTCAACCGCAAGGTTATAGCATCCGTCGATGTATTCGTTGCCGAGCGTTTCGAAGTTTTCCTTGATGTAAGCGGGATCCTTTTCGTAGCGCTTGATGATACTGTAGCCGGCAGAGGTTTTCACGATATCGCTGACTTCACCGATGTCCAGATCAAACGCCGCGTCTTCAAAGGCCTTGTCCAGATGCCCTTTTGCAAAATAGTAACCGTCGTCATTGTTGAACATGAAGAGGTCCTGACCGTGCTTCTGGACGAGCTCATCGAAATCGCCGCCGTTCTTTACCATACCGAGCAATTCTTCGGCGCGGGCGTGAAGTTCTTCATCGGAACCGCCGTATTCATTGGTGGTGAGATATTCGTTCGAAACGAGGATCTGCTTGACACGGATGAATTCATCGCTGTCAAAGACCTTCTGCAGACTTTCGTCGTCAGCGGTGATTTTGCCGGCGGCGATCAGGGCACTGAGCAGTTCCTCTGCGAGCAGTTCGTTTCGCATGATGAAACGGTAGACGCTGTCGTTCATGTTGTACTGTGCGATGGCATCGGCGTAGGTCTTGTAATCGTATTCGTATTCTTCGTAAATGGCGTCCATCGTGAGATCGAGGGCGTCGGTGATATACGCGTCGTCGGCGCTGATGCCGTATTCCTCACACATGGCAAGGGTCGCGTACAGCGTGACGATGGAATCTTCCACGTCTTCGTTCAGTTCTTCGATGAGCGCGGCACCGGATTCGCCGAGCCAGATGTCGGGCGATTTTCCGATTTCATAAGTGCGCTTGTAATTCAGGGCAACGTAGCGGTAAAGTTCCAGCGGAACGTCGTGACCCGCGACGGTCATCACGACGGTTTTGTCTTCCTTTGTGCTTTCAAGGACTTTTTTAT
>JAFQFS010000162.1 GCA_017398585.1 Clostridia bacterium | reverse complement strand
TCAAACAGTTCCCCCACGTCCGTATCCCAGAAAAGTAAATGCTGTTACCGTGGGTCAGGTGCGTCCGAAAACTGACTTTATCGTTTCCTCGTCCGACCAGCCGTGGGGACAGGCATCGGAGCGGGTGTTGGCGCTGTAGTTATACCGGCTTCCTCCGGCAAGACAGCGGCGGGATGGCATCTGAACCCATCCTTCCGGATAGCGTTCGTTTACCCAGTCGGTGATGTAGTTCAGGAACTGCGTACGGTAATCCGCATCGCACTTCGAGAACCATGTGATTTCATCGTAACCCCACGCGAAATGGGACGACGGATCGGGAATTCCCGGAAAAGCCGACCGTCCGAAATTGTCAAACTCCACGAGGAACGGACGGCAGAGACCGTCCCGCGGGTTGAACATCGAATCCAGATATTCTTCCTCGCAGACGCACTGCATCGGCTTGTCCGGAATCTCTTTCAGCCGGATCGGGAAGGCATTGTAGTCGAACATGGTATCGTCCTGACGCAGCCAGCCGAGCGTGTGTGCGTCGATGAGGACATAATGACGCCGTGCGTGAATGGAAGCGAATCTGCGGATTTTGTCGATCACGAGCTTCCAGCAGATAAAATCCGGATCCTCCCGTCCGATCCGGCATACCTGCCCGAGATGGATTGCTTCGCATCCCGCTTTAATGTATTCCGCCGCGCGGTAGAAAAACCACATCTGTGCTTCGGTACGGGTGATGTCGGGCGTCGCGGTCTGCGGCATTCCCCAGACGTCATCGGGTTCGCCGGAGAGCTTCATTGCGTCAAAGGAGAAGCAGCGGTCTTCGGGCACCAGACCGAACGCTTCGAAAACATAGGCGGGAACCGGTGTCCGGCTGACAAACGGACGATAGATACACTCAAACACACATGCCTGAAAGATGAATTCGGGATCGATCTCATGCCCGCGTGCAAGCCGTTTTTTCGCGAATGCAAAGCCTTCGCGGTCGGGGACGCTGTGATGCCAGACATACGCCGCACGCCCGATGAATTTTGCACCTTCGTTTTTCAGCATTCTGAGATCGTCCTCGAAGGTGTCGGAATAAACGTCGTTGTCGTAGCCGAGACCGCAGTGGGTGACAGCGCGGGATAGATAGTTGTTCAGTACTTCACGGCTGATGGAGCCGTCAAATGTGAAATTCTTCTGCATGGTAAAACCTCCGCTGTTCTGAAATGCTGTGTCTGACTTTCTTAATGATATGATAATATAAACCGGACGGATCTGTCAAGCGAATCCGGAAAATATCTTTCCCGCAGCCTGAAATTATGGCGGATGGATTCTGTTGCAGTGTTTATTGACATGGTTTGCACGGTGTGCTATAATTATCAGTATATTAAAATTATTATGAAATCTGCGATAAGGAGATACAGAATGATGCAGAAAAAATGGGACGTTTATGTCTACGGTGACGTGAACATCGACCTTGTGGTTCCGGGCGTGGAAAGCCTTCCGGAACCCGGTTCCGAAGTTGATGTGCCGATTATGGAAACCTTTGTCGGCGGCGGTGCGGCGTTGTTTACGCTCGGACTTGCCAAGCTCGGGCTGACCCCTGTCTTCCAGGGAAGCATCGGCAGAGATATGTACGGTGAATACATCCGCGGTCTGTTCCGCGAACTCGGTGTGGACGACAGCCTGCTTCTTGACAGCGACACAAAGAAAACCGGCATTTCGATCAGCTTCACGACCGAAAAAGACCGCTGCTTCCTCACTTACCGGGGAACCAACGAAGGGATTTCCCTCAAATACATGGATCTCGAACAGCTCCGCGGAGCAAAGCATGTCCATGTCACCGGATATGAAGGCGCGACCAACCACGCGGAATACCTCGATGTCCTGACAAAGATCCACGAAATGGGCGACGTAACGGTGTCCTTCGACGTGGGCTGGGACATGACCGGTGTGTGGTACGAAGGCATTTTCGATCTGCTGCCCATGATCGACGTGCTGTTCATGAACGAAACCGAATGTCAGCACTATACCCGCTGCGATGACGTCGAAACCGGTGCGCGCCGACTGGCGGAAAAGGCCGGCATGGCCGTCATCAAGATGGGAAAGACCGGCGCGATGGCAATCAAAAACGGCGAAAAGTTCTTTGCTCCCGCCTATACCGTCAAGGCGGTCGACACAACCGGTGCGGGTGATTCGTTCAACGCAGGCTTCATTTACGGCTTCCTGCAGGGTCTGCCGATGGAAGAATGCCTGAAGTGCGGCAACGGCTGCGGCTCGCTGTCCGTCACAAAGCTCGGAGGCAACACCGGATTCCCCTTCCGCGCTGAGCTGGAACAGTGGATCCGGAATCACGAATAAGGAGAGAATCAATATGAAAATAGGAGTTATCGGCGGCGCAGGTGTCCGCACCGTCATCTTCATCAACGGTCTGCTCAAGCGCTATAAAAAGCTGAACATCGACGAGGTTGTCCTCTACGATACCGACCACAAAAAACTGTCCGTTATTGCCAAGCTCTGCCGCCATGTTGTAAACCGGGAGGGCAAGGATCTTGTTGTCCGCGAAGTGTTCGAAGCGGTCGATGCGATCAAAGATATGGACTACATCGTCACGACCCTCCGCGTCGGCGGCGACCACTCCCGTGTAATTGACGAATCCGTCGCGCTGAAGAACGGCGTTATCGGTCAGGAAACCACCGGTGTCGGCGGCTTCTCCATGGCAGTCCGCACGATTCCGGTTCTCATGGAATACTGCGAACTCATCGAAACGTACGCGCCGGACGCGTGGATTTTCAACTTCACCAATCCGTCCGGTCTGGTCACGCAGGCGCTCCACAGCGCTGGTCATCACCGTATCATCGGCATCTGCGATGCACCCAGCAGCATGAAATACCGCATGGCACAGCAGCTCGGCGTTACCGAAGAAGAACTGTATGTGGAATTCTTCGGTCTCAACCACCTCTCATGGATTAAGAGCGTTCAGGTGAACGGCGAAGAGATCATGCCGAAGCTGATCGCGGACGACGCGTTCCTTTCGAGCATTCAGGAACTCGAGATCTTCGACCGCGACGTCATCCGCAAGACCGGCATGCTCCCGAACGAATACCTCTACTATTACTACCATCGTGAACGCGCACTGGCGAACATCAACAAGTCCGACATGACCCGCGGTCAGACCATCGAAATGGTCAACATCAAAATGATGGAAGAACTGACTGCCATGGATATCGACGCGGACCCCGAAGAAGCACTGCAGATCTTCCTGTACTACATGCAGCTCCGTGAAAACAGCTACATGTCCATCGAATCCGGCTCCGCAAACCGTCCGATGCTCGAAAAGGGAAGTCTGCCCGTTCCGGAAGGCATGGGCTACGCGGGCGTCATGCTCGACTGCATCGAGGGTATGCAGAGCGAAGAAGGACGTACCCTCGTCCTGAGCATCCTCAATCAGGGATGCATCCCCTTCCTCACGGACGAAGATGTAGTCGAAGTCACCTGCAAGGTATCCAAGAACGGCATTGAACCCGTGAAGCAGGCAACCGTTCCCGCGATGTGCGAACTGTACATCCGTCTCATCAAGCATTACGAACGTCTGACCGTCGAAGCGGTCCGCGAAGGCAGCGAAGACAAGGCGGTCGCCGCTCTGATGACACACCCGCTGATCAATTCCTACTCTCTCGCGAAGAAGCTGATCGCGGACTACAACGAAGCCTACGGCGAAAAGATCCTCGGCGGAAACGCATAAAAACCCAACAACGGAGAACCCAATGAAACTGAATTTTGCATTTGACGGAAATATGAGCCGGGAAGTGCTGGAGAGCTATCTCTCCCGCGCGGTCACGGCAAGTTCCCTTTTTGAAACCGAGACCCTGGAGGACGACCTTCGTGCCATCGCCCGTCTGGGCGTGAAGTTCATCGGACGCGCGTCCGGCATCTGGTACATGCTGGAAGACGACGATGTCCATTTCGCAAAGTCGAAAGCGCTTGCTGACGCCGTTCACGCGCAGGATCCCGAGATCATCCTGCAGGCGTGCGTGTTTGAGATCGTAACGCTGCGCATGAATACGGTGAAGATCCCCGCGTACGTTTTTGAAGCGTTCGGCAAGCCGGTCGAAGACCGCTGCTTCCGCTGGGACGACGCACGCATGCTTCCCGAAGACGGCGACATGACCGTACGGTTCCCGGAAGGACGTCCCGCAGGCAAGTGCGGTGTGATGCCCGACCTGAACCGCGACGAAGCCCGTATGTGGTTCTATTACCGCGCAACGAAGTACATTGACTGCGGTTACGAAGCCCTGCACATGGGACAGGTTCACCTGTACGCCGCCGAAGACCGCGGCATGAAGAAGACCTACGAGCTCTTTCAGATGATCCGTGACTACGCTGCGAAGAATGCGCGCCGTCACAAGGTGCTGATGGACGCACACACCCACGGCGTCAGCGTGAACGGCAAACTGCTGTTCGACTACCATGCCATGCCGTTTACCCGCGCACCTCTCGAATACTACGAAGGCACCCGTCTGGTTCTCGTCCGTGAAGGCTTCAGCGAAGGCGGCGAAAACCCGAACGGCTGGTCCGGCGAACAGATGCCCTACCTCATGGAATACGACAACTGGGGCGGCAAGATGTTCCGCGACGAGGATTATGACAAGTACAGCCGTCACGAACTCGCGCTCTGGCAGTGGTGGGGCTACGACCAGATCGGCTGGTTTGCGAACGAACCGGAGGAAAACCGCAATCACTTCATTGAATATACCTACCGTTGGACGCAGGTCAACAATCCCCACGCGTTCTTCGAAATGCCGTTCCGCCGGATGCTCAGCGACGCGCGTGTCGAAATGGTGCGCGCGGACAACGGGGAAACGGACGTGAACCGTTATTACCAGATCAACAATAAGTCCGCCGCATGTCCGATGGGCTTCGGTCAGGAAGATGTCATGAAGGCCTGCTGGGACGACGGCGACCGTCTGCGCGAAGGTTACGCCAATCCCGAACACCTCATCCGTTACGGTGCGCACGAAGCCTACGATCCGGAAACCGGTTTCAAACTGCCTGAAAAGGTGGTCGTCTTCGGCAGCTTCCAACCGTTCGTCGGCGCAGTGGAAAATGACTCCAACAGCGAAGTCACCCGTATGTACTACATCGGGGACAACACCTATACGCTGACGGTCGTTATCCCGTTCGCGGGCGAATACAGCTATGCTGTCTCCACATACGGTACGCTGTCCGCCGTTTACGGCGAGACGAGCCGCCGTGCATTCAGCGGCGGTGCCGGCGGAAACCGCTTTGTCACCAGGCGTGACAACAGCATCGTGAAATTCACCTTCCGTTATATGGACGGAAAGGTGACCGCCGAAGTGGTCGAATAAGAACCAAGACATCAATTCAGAAGGGAAGAGGACTGTCATGAACGAACTTTATCATGTGGAAGGGATCGTGAACCGCGGTTTTGTCGGTCAGATCACGTACATGGTCTGCCTGGAAAAGCCCTGCACGAAACTGGATATTCACTTTACATTCGACAGAAGAAAACGGAAATACTCCCGCAGTGAAGCGACACCCGAACGGATCGCCGAGACCATCGAGGTCGTCCGCCGCGATTACGGGGAGGAGATCACCGAAGAACGGGCGAAAGAGATCATCCTGAACGACATGAAGACCGAGATCCATACGCTCGCCACGCTGAACGACGAGTTCATCGGCTGCATCCACAAACAGCTGTCCGACCGCCATATGCTGTACGACGGAGATCATGCATCCGACGGCTGCATCCCCTGCGAAATATTTGAAGGGGTTCTGAAGGTCACAGTGCTGGTGTTCAACGTCATCAAGGACAACACGCGCTACAAACTGACCGTCAGCGGCGAATAAGGAGGGAAGATCATGTTTAAGCGATACGAACTTCACAATCATACCGACCAGTCGGACGCGAAGATCACCTGCCGTGAATTGATCGGGATCATGGAAGCCGATGGAGTGGACTGCTTTGCCATCACCGACCACAACACGACCTCCGGTCAGCCGATTATCCGGAAGATCCTCACGGAAGAAGATCATAACGTAAAATGCCTCTACGGCATGGAATACACAACCTACTACGGACACATCGTCTGCCCGGTGCTCGAGCAGTACGTGCCGTGGGATTCCATCAACCGCCACAAGCCCGAACTGCTGTTCGAGGCCTGCAAAAAAGCCGATGCGATCACCGGTGTGGCTCATCCGTTCTCCTACGGCGACCCGTTCGCACGCGGCTGCCGGTTCGAAATGACCATCACTGATTTCACAAACGTGGATTACATCGAGATCATCAACAATCCCGAACCGCTGCACGAAGTCAACGAACCCGGCATTCTCTGGTGGGAAGAACTGGTTCTGAACGGCGAAAAGCTGTCCGCCTGCGCCGGAATGGACCTGCATACCTTCAAGGATAAAATGGCGATGAAATTCGCGACCTATCTCGAAGGAACCGACGGCGGTGACGCTGTTCTGGAACTCCGTACCGCTCTCGCACAACAGAGAACATGGGTTTCGAAAGGAATGCTGGTCACGTGGGAGATCGCGGACGAAAGCGTCCGTTTCGAACTCTGCAATGTGAACAAACGCGGCTTTGTTCCGCCCGAACGCTACACCCTCACGCTGAAAAACCGGGATGGCACCCGTGAATTTGATCTGACCGCCGGTTCTTTCACACTCCCTCTGTCCGAGCTTGGTGAGGTTGAAATCCCCAAGCTCTACGGCGGCGAACCGATCCTGGAAAACCTGATCTGCGTCGCGCCGGTCATCCGGAAATAACAACCGAATACCACATATGAAAAACGAGGATTTTCACCGGAAAATCCTCGTTTATTTTTGTTAGAAACAGGTCACATCAGTCCGCGATGAGCTTTGAGAGCAGTTCCTTCGCGTGACGGATATCCGCGATCTGCTGTTCGCCGCTGATCTCGCGTTCGATGGTAACCGCACCGTTGTAGCCGCGTTGTTTCAGATAACCGATCAGGACGGCGAAGTCCACGAGACCTTCGCCGAGTCTGGTTTCATGTCCGAGCGAACGTCCGTCCGTGGGGTACAGACCGTCCTTCGCGTGAACGTCGCGGATGTACGGACCGAGAATGGAGAGGGCGTCCATGGGGTTCGCCTTGCCATAGAGAAGCAGGTTTGCCGGGTCGTAGTTGACGCCGAGGTTGTCTGTGCCGATATCATCCATCACACGCTTCAGCGTGGTCGGAGTTTCCTGACCGGTCTCGAACAGGAACGTCACACCGAGATTCTTCGCATGGCCCGCGATCTCCCGAAGTGCGTTCACGACCGCTTCGTACTGCGGCAGGTTCGGGTCTTCCGGAAGGAATCCCGCGTGCGTCGCCATCTGGGCGGCTCCCATCTTTGCGGCGAACTCCGCGCCGTGTTTGAGGTCTTCCACCCGCTGTGCCCGGTATTCTTCAGGGATCAGTCCGAGCGTTTTCGGACCTTCATAGAAATTCCATACCCGTGGTCCCGACCATCCGCACCAGAACGTCGACAGGGTGATCCCCTTTTCGGCAAGCAGACGGCGGATGAGATCCGCGTTTTCGTCCGTAAACAGCTCCGGATGCCAGCTCTGGATCTGACAGCAGTCAAACCCGAAGTTCTGCACTTTGGTCAGTTCGGTTTCAATGTTGCCTGCATGACGTACGATCAATCCGATTTTCATATCATTTCTCCTTATCTGCATTGTATAGTTCCGGTAAACGGCTTCGCGTTTACCATGGATTCCCAACCGGTTTGTCTTCTGGGAAGGGATCTGCTTTCTGCCCGAGATACGCCGCAAAAATCGCCTGTGCGATGGCTTCCATTCCGCGGTCGGACGGATGTGCCGCCACGCCGCTGTGTTCGAACTGCCCGATTGCCTGATACGCCGCGGAATGCAGATGCTGCAGGGATACGTACTGCACACCGGAGATCGCTTCCGCCGCCCGGATACAGGCTTCCTTGCGGTCGTGTTTCCAGAATCCGCCGACTGCGAAGATCCGCAGACCGTCCCGGAGAAAATACCGGATCAGACGCAGATAGGCTTCGCCGAACGCAGCCACTTTGTCTTCCGGTGTGTTTTCACAGATGCGCAGCACCAGAAGATCCGGATTCCAGTCACGCAGTTCCTCAAAGGCGGCAAGATCAAAGGTGTCAGGAGCACGTTCGAAATCTGCGATGTTGCGTACGGCGGATTCCGCAGGTTCACCGGTATGTGTTTCCATCATCCGGTTCAGCACATGGACATAGTCGTTGTCCGGCGCGGACGCCGCCATGCCCCATTCGCCGTGCCATCCGATGTCATGATTGATTCCGTGCAGGGTGATGCTGTTTCCAAGATACAGAATTCTCATGGGGATACCTCCGTTTCAGAAAAGTTTTGCCGTTCTGTGGCTGTCGGTTTCATTATAGCACATGGATTTTGCCTCTGTAAAGTGGAAAGCTGCAGTTTCTTTCGGGAATTCTGCAGTTTCCGGGATGTTTTTTTGCCGGAACTGTGCTATAATGGAGACAGAAACAAGCGTGCGGAACACAGGAGGTTGTTATGGTACAGAAGTTTTACCGAAAGCGGAAGGAAACGATGCCGGTGCTCGCAGTCTGCTACGATTTTGACAGGACCCTGTCGCCGGAGGATATGCAGGCACAGGGGTATATCCAGTCGATCGGATATGAGGTCGAAAAATTCTGGGAAGAATCGAATGCGCTTGCCAGAGCGAACGGAATGGATTCCAATCTGGCATATATGTACAAGATGGTGCAGGAAGCGGAAGGAAATCTGGTCCTGAACAAAGCGGTGCTCGAGGAGTACGGTTCCAGAGTGGCGCTGTTTCCCGGCGTCCGGGAATGGTTTGAACGGATCCGGGAATACGGAAAGCAGCATCATGTGATTGTCGAACATTACATCATTTCGTCCGGACTGAAGGAAATGATCGTGGAACCGAAATGGCGAAAAACGGAGCGTTCGAGAAAATTTACGCCAGTTCGTTCTATTTCAACGAGCGCGGAGTGGCGAAGTGGCCCGCGCAGGCAATCAATTACACCAACAAAACGCAGTTTCTGTTCCGCATCGAGAAAGGGATTCTCGACGTCAACGACCCGGGCGTGAACGAATATTTCCCGCCGGAGAACATCCGCGTCCCGTTCAGGAACATGGTGTACATCGGGGACAGCGACACGGACATTCCGTGCATGAAGCTGGTGAATACCTACGGCGGACACTCGATCGGGGTATACAATCCGGAGACACAGGACAAATCCAAGGTATTCCGGATGGTGAGGGACAACCGGATCCGCTATTTTGCTCCCGCGGACTATACGGAAGGTTCCGAACTGGATCTTCTGCTCCGGGCGATCATTCAGAAAACCGCCGCGTACGAGGTTCTGGAAAACAAACACGTTCACGATGTTGTTGAAACGCGGGAAGCGGCTACGGAAGCCGAAGAGAAACCGGCACTGGACGCGCCACCGGAAATGTTCTGCCGCGGGCAGAATGTGGTCTGAGAAAACTCGGAAAAATCAGTACGGAAAACAGAAACGGAAGGAGACCTATTATGGATTGCAAGGAAAAAACGATCTGCCGGAACGTTCCGGTATGGAAGCGCACCGACATCGTTCTGACAAGCTCACAGGAATATGATAACCCTTATTCGGATATCACGCTCGATGCCGTTTTCACGCATGAGGACGGCACGAAGGTTGCACTGTACGGCTTCTGGAACGGCGGAAACGAGTTCTGTGTCCGCTTCGCTCCGACGAAAGCCGGACGATGGATCTATGAAACGACCTGTTCCGACACCGGAAACGCCGGACTTCACGGAAGGACGGGGACAATCACCGCCGTTGAAAACACCGGAAATACCGATCTCGACCGTCACGGTTTCGTCCGTATTTCGGACAATGGACGGTACTTTGTTCACGACGACGGCACGCCGTTCTACTGGCTCGGCGACACGAACTGGCAGTCGCCGAACTATGTGTCCGTCACCCGCTGCAATTACCCCGGCTGCACCTGCGGAAATCAGTTCCGTCATGAGCTGAATGACCGCATCGCCAAGGGATTCACGGTCTATCAGACCTATTTCGACAGCGCGGAATCCGACGGCGGCGGGCAGCGCGGCATCACTCCCGAACCGAGTCTGTGGACAGTCCGGAACCGGAAGATCAATCCTGTCACCTTCACGGAAAAAATCGACCGCATGTTTGATGATCTCGCGAATGCCGGTATGGTGATCGCGCTCGGGTTCGGTGTCCATTCCAGCACGACGAACGCAGTGACGACCGAAGAACTGGAGAACATCTCCCGCTATCTGACCGCACGGTACGCGGCGTATCCCGTGGTTTGGATCACCGCGCAGGAGATCACAGGGCAGGATCAGTTTGAAAAATGGAACCGTTCCGCGGAGATTGTGAACGCGGGGGACGGTTATCATCATCCGCAGGGGGCGCACCAGTTCCCGCTGCCGGTCGACAACGAATACGTTACGGCGCTCGACGGTAAGGACTGGCACAAATTTTTCGCCCTTCAGGCAGGGCACGGTCCTTCCTTTGTCCGGAAAGCCCTGTACGAATCCTACTGGAACGACAAGCGCTCCGGTAAAATAAAGCCGTATATCGAAACCGAAGCCAACTACGAAGACATTTCCTGCGGCGGATTCAACGGTTATGCCGGTTCCCGCATCGCGGCATGGCGTGCGAATCTGCTGGGAAGCTATGGTTTCACCTACGGCGTGACCGGCGTCTGGGCGAACTGTTACTCCACGGCAGGAGACACCGGATGGCTCGGGAATTACAGCTACGAACCGTGGTACATGGGCATCGACAAGCCCGGATCCTGTGAAATGACTTATCTCGCCCGCTTCTTCCGCTGCGCGGACTTCAGCACGCTGATCCCGCGCTTCAACGATCCCGCATACTCCGACCTCACGGACGAAAGCAAACTTGCCGCATCGTCCGATGACGGCAGAACGTACATCGCATATTTCTGCAATCACGACCGCTCGACCGGTACGCTGATAGGACTGAATCCGGACGAATCCTACTCCGCGAAGTGGTACAATCCCGTGACGGGAAAATTTGCAGAAATCGCGAAGGACATCGTTCCGGCGGACGGACAGTATACGGTCCCGCCGAAACCGACCGCTGCCGACTGGGCCCTTCTTGTCACCAGCCGCACCGATCCCGGGGACTATGAAACCGAAACGGTGTTCACGGGAGCGGATGCACCGGAAATGTCCGGTGCGGGCACTCTGCAGAAGCCGGTCATCTCCTGCTCCGGCAGCCACATTTACGATGCGTCCGGAAATGGCCGGAACACTGTCGATGCACTGACCGATGGCGACCGCTCCACGGAATGGATCCCGTTTGCGCCGATCGCGAGCCAGACGATCCTCATGGATCTGCAGGAAGCCAAAACAGTCTGCGGTATCCGCATCACCCTCGGAAAGGACGCGGTTCTCCCGCCGTACCGGATCGAAGGGTCGTCCGATAAGGAAGGCTGGACGATCCTTGCCGATACCGCTCTCCGGGAAGCAAAGATTACCGAAACCGACGGCTACCGCGCAGTCTGCGAAGGACTTTCCGGAATGTACCGCTATATCAAGCTGATCTGGTTCGGCGCGGACAGCAATACCGTCGTGAAAACCATCGCGGAAATCGAGCTGTACGCAGAATAAACCGAATACAAAAGGAACATCCGGAAAACGGATGTTCCTTTGCTGTATTTATGGAAGATTTCAGTATTCAACGGTCACGGTCATGGATTCCGGAACATCGATCGTCCAGCCGTCGAGGGAACCTTCGCTCACGGTCACGGTGCAGCGGTTTCCGTCGAAGGTCACGGTGCCGATCATCCCGCCGGTGCAGAGCGGAACGGTGAGCTGCGGACGGAACGGACGGAGGCGCAGGGTTTTCGTCTCGCTGTCCACGGAAAGACCGGCAGCGGAGATCAGCGTCGTCCAGGAGGACATCGGGCGGGTGTAGCGGAATCCGCATTCCCAGTGTTCCCAGAACTGTCCGAACCGCATCTGATTGTCATGGATCGAGCCGACGAGGATGTCCGACAGATCGTGCAGTCCGACCGACATGGCGAGAGCGGCGACCGCGTAGCCGATGCCTGTCCAGACCGCTCCTGCCTGACAGTTTTCGTAGGTCTGAAGCGTTACGGGACGTCCGTCGGGACAGGTAGCGTTGATGAGACCGTCCTCCGGATCGAAGTTGTGTTCGAAAACGGTCTGCAGGACGGTGCGGATGCGTTCGTCGGACAGATTGCCGTCGAGACCGGACATCCGCAGGAACCATTCGCCGTCGATCTGGTCGGTCATGAGTGAACCGTCCGTGACCGTACCGGTTTCGTCGTCGCGGCGCCAGAGATCGTAATATTCGCCGTTCCAGAGACGGTGCTCGAGGGAAACAAGCCCTTTTTCGAGCAGTGCCTGCCATGTGGCGCGGCGTGTTTCATCATCCATGATTCCGGCAATGCGTACCGCCGCTTTCAGCGCGGAGAGCCACAGCACGCAGATGTACGTCGGCGAACCGGAGAAGTTCCATGCATCGTAGGTATTGCGGGTGGTGCCGCGGTCGGGCAGGCCGTCGCCATCGGCGTCGAGTGCCTGAATGGAGTCCATCGCCTTCTGTACGGGAATCCACATCCGTTCGAGGTATCCGCGGTCGCCGGTGTAAAGGTAATCGCGGCAGACCATCAGAACGAACTGGTTGTTCATATCCACGCGTTCAAAGCCGTTGTCGACATGTTCGAGGTCAGGAGTAAAGAAATGGTGAACGCGTCCGTCCTCACGCTGGAACGCGGCGCCCATTTCCATCTGAGTTTTCTGCAGATCGGGGAAGAGTGCCAGCAGTCCGAACGACGCGTGATAGGTGATGTCGGTCGTGTGGAAGCCGCAGTAGCCGAGTCCTTCCCAGAGACCGAACCGACCGTCCTTCAGGTACCAGGAGTCCTTGACCAGTGTGGAAAGATGTACGCTCCACGCGTCGGGGTAGATTTCCGGCAGGTCGGTGTTGTAGAGAAGATCGGCGAACGCCGCTGCCTTGTCCGCGATGTCCGCGCGGTGCGCAGTGAGATAGCGGTTGACTTCGCGCGCATCGGCAAAGCGGTTTTCGTACCAGTGCCCAAGGCGGTTGCCGAGCTTGCCGTAATGGTTCGGGAAATACCACGACAATACGAAGCGGATCTTCTTCGTTTCGCCCGGAGCCAGTGTGACCTTGCTGCACAGGGCGCAGGAACCGAAATCGCTGCCCATCCGTTCTATGCTGCGGCGGAGAGCACGGAGAAGTTCTGTTTTATCGGCGCGGGTTTCGGGGAATGCCGGATTCAGATGACGGATTCTTGCGAGAATGGACTGGGCGAACGGATATCCGGTCAGTTCGGCGAGGTAGCGGTCGATCGCCTCGTCCGTGAGGTCTTCCGGAACAGCCGGAAGCTCGGACGGACGTTTTCCGGCTGTGGTGTTCGGAAGTTCGCCCGTTTTACGGAATCCGAACAGAACGGATTCCTGCGATACGCCGAAGGAAGACGACGCTACATATTCGCGGAGGAAACGGAAATGTTCCCCGGTGATATACGTAATGTCGCCGCCTTCTGCGGAATAGCACAGATTGCCCCAGTTTCCGTCGCGGGGAGTTTCTTCCCACGGCCGGATCTCCGGCATGTCCAGATGAATTCCGGTGACGTCTCCGTCCTTGTACCGTTCGTTGACGCAGCTGCGTCGATAACAGAAATTCGGTTCCAGAACGGAAAGCAGGCTGACGGTCATGTCTTTGCCGGACGGATTGGTCAGCGAGAAATCAAGATAGAACCCGGGAACCGAGCTGTCCCCGGTGTTGTGCGGCACGAACGGGGAGATCGCCTGCATGGAAACATTCACGGGCAGGGCGCGGTCTTCGTATGCGAGATCGCAGATGGGGAACCGTCCGTCGAATGTGATCGATTCGACCGGCTTGTTCCATGCGAACATCCGGTAGGTGAAGTCGTCCGCGTCGGTCTTCATGCCGAGTTTACGGACAACGGGAGCAGTATTTTCCGTTTCGGTGCGTACCCAGAACGAAAGTGCGCCGGTACTGGATTCGCCGTCATCGACCTTGTTTTCGAAGCATACGGTCGACCAGCGGGGCTGGTTGGCGATCTGCCACTGATGGAACTCGCCGTCGGGGAAGAGCTCCACGGAGCCTGTGCCGATCCCGCCGAGCGCGATCCCGGTCTGTTGGATCTTGGTGGAAATGATTTTTGCCATAGATATCTCTCCTGTCAGGAATTTACGATAGGATATACTTTAAGTATAGCACAATTCCGGCGGAACATCAAGCGGGGAAGGGGAATCAGTTTTCGTGGGGGAAAAACTTTCAGGCAAAAGAAGCAACAGTATTAAAAGCTGTGGCAAACCAACGAATACCACAGCTTTTTTACATTTATCATGCGCTTTTGCGGGAAGTTACCACTTCCGGTCGGAGGCATTGGGGCATTTCAGCTGCCGGAACGCCGCACGGAATTCCACGTAGCACCCGCACTTCATGCAGATGCCCGAGATCAGGTGATCGCAGTTCCGGCACGCATCCAGACGACGACTGTACAGCTCATCGTCCGCTTTTTCGTTCGGGGAGAGCCGGTCGATCCGCTCGCGGATGTTCTCGAATGTGGCATCCTCCGCCGCTTCGCGGAGAAGACAGCGCTTGCATTCCTTCATCGCTTATCGGATGATGATCTTGACAACGGAGCAGGGCGGAAGAACTGCCTTGAAGCCGTCGGTCGTCTTTTCGATGCTGGAGGTGAAGTCAGCGGTGGAAACGGCGTTCTTGTTATCGAAGCTGTTGTGCGCATGAACTTCGCCCGTGAGGATTTCCGCGGTGATGTCCGTTACTTTGAAGTCGGCAACCTGACAGAGAACTTCGGATGCTTCGGTGAGGGAAGTGTTTACGATGGTCGAAACGATGGTGCCGTCTTCTTTCACGGATGCACTTTCGATGAGCTGCGGGGTCTTGCCGCGGCCGGGGAGATCGGGGGTCGTGATATAGGAGCCGAGCAGGGTGTTTTCCTGATGATCCTTGTACATCTTGAAGACGTAGTAGGTCGGAGTGAGGATCATGTCCTCACCGTCGGTCAGCGCGACGGACTGGAGAACGTTGATGGTCTGCGCGATGTTTGCCATCGTCACACGGTCACTGTGCTTGTTGAAAACGTTGAGGGACAGACCCGCAACCATTGCGTCGCGGAGAGTGTTCTGCTGATAGAGGAAGCCGGGATTGGTGCCCTCTTCCACGTCGTGCCAGATGCCCCATTCGTCCACGATCATGCCGACGCGCTTGTCAGGGTCGTAGCGATTCATGACGTCGCCGTGGCGGCGGACGAGTTCTTCGATCTTGTACGCCTTTTCGATGGTGATGTAGTATTCGTCGTCGGTGAATTCGAGTGCCTTACCCTTCTTGCCCCAGTCACCGCAGACGGTGTAGTAGTGAACCGACAGACCGTCCATCTGACGCCCCGCCTTCTTCATGAGCACGTCGGTCCAGTTGTAGTCGAACGCATTGGCACCGCAGGCGATCTTGGAGATGCGGTTTTTCCAGTCGTAGTTGCGGACGTAGGTCGCATATCTGCGGTATTCGTCGGCGTAGTATTCGGGGGTCATGTTGCCGCCGCAGCCCCAGTTTTCGTTGCCGACGCCGAAGAACTTCAGCCGCCACGGCTTTTCGCTGCCGTTCTGCTTGCGGAGTTCCGCCATCGGGGAAACGCCGTCAAAGGTCATGTATTCGACCCATTCGCTCATTTCCTGTACGGAGCCAGAACCAACGTTGCCGGTGATGTAGGCGTCGCAGCCGAGCTGACGGCAGAGTTCGAAGAATTCGTGCGTACCGAAGGAGTTGTCTTCCACAACGCCGCCCCAGTGGGTGTTGATCATCTTCTTGCGGGTTTCCTTCGGACCGATGCCGTCCTTCCAGTGGTATTCGTCGGCAAAACAGCCGCCCGGCCAGCGGAGGACGGGGATGCCCATTTCCTTCAGTGCATCAACGACGTCCTTGCGCATGCCGTTTACGTTGGGAATGGGGGAATCTTCGCCGACAAAGAACCCTTCGTAAATGCAGCGTCCGAGGTGTTCGCTGAAGTGACCGTAGATGTTCTTGCTGATCTTGCTGAGCTTCTGATTCGGATTGATCAGATACTTTTCCATGGCTTTCTCCTTATGTGTGATTATGTAGTATATTCCAAAAATGCTGACTTTATTATACCCTATATCCTGCCGTCTGACAAGCGGTGCGGCGGAAATATTTTCGGAACCGTTTACCTGCCCAGCTTCCGGTCGAGAAACCGGATGTAGGTGTTCCAGTCCTCGCGGGAGAGGAAATGCTGCCCTGCACGCAGGTGATAACCGACGGTTCCGTCCTGCAGTGCGTCACCGGGAACCGGCATGCGGTCCGGCGTGACAAGTCCTGTTTTTCCGAGAAGATCCCACGCCTGCGACGCCCAGAGAGAAGTCAGGAATTCCGACACCGGATCGGCTCCGCGGTCTTCCGCCGCTGAACCGACACACAGGTACCGCGGCGCGATCAGCGCCAGCAGATACGCCTGATCGTACGGTTTTTTGTCCTCTTTTTCGTCAGTGTATTGTTTGAAGGTTTCGCAGTACCAGTCCCAGCTGCCGCAGCGGAGGAAATCACGTACCCGTTCGCCTTCGCCGTGTTTGGATGTGGCGGCACCGCCGTAGCCGGAATTGTTGGAGATTGCGGCGAAGAACCGCTCATCCTGTGCAGCTGCCCAGAGTGCCGTTTTACCGAGCCGGGAATGACCGATCACGGCGGTATGCGCGGCGTCGATGTCCCGCCGTGTCAGAAGATAGTCGAGAATGCGGCTCGCACCGTACGCCCACATGCCGATCTTTCCCCATTCTTCGTGGGAACGTTTTGAAGCCGTGCCGAAATGCGCCGCGATCCCGTCGGAAAAGTCACCGTTCAGGTTGTCATTGACCATATCTTTATAGCAGACGACAGCGAGAGCATAGCCGGCGTCGGTGATTTCCTCGACGGGAACATACCGGTCGGGCAAATCGTGCCGGAACGCCAGATGCAGGAATACCGGCGGACACTTCGTGTGTTTCGGAACCGCCAGAACAAACGGGAACGAACATACCCCGTGCTCCGTCTCAAAGGACAGCCGGATCCGTTCCTGCCGGACTTTTCCGGCGTAAGCGTCCGTGAACTCCGGTTCAGCGGGATCGAGGATCTCGCCCCACACCCGTTTCGGCACGGGTGGTGTATGACCGTAGGAATGCGTCTCCAGCGCGGCGAGCATTTCCCGACGGCGGATGTCCCATGTGCCGGCGGTGACTTCCGTTCCGTCGCTGTGCGTAAGAATCGGCAGAAGACCGCGTTTTGTCAGAATATCCTTCAGCATAATTGCCTCCTGTTGATCCGTTATAATTCAATCATCAGCGAATCCGTACCGGCTTCCGCACGGACGGCGATGTCCGTACCGGAAACCTTCACGGTGAAGCTGCGGTCGGTTTTTGTATAGGATACCGCAATGCGGTTTCCGGAACGTTCGGCGCGGATTTCCGCCAGAAGTTCCGCTTCCTTGCTGTATACTGCGGTCCGGGCGCTCTGACCGTCCGCCAGTTCGTAAAGGACGGCTTCCGCCTCTCCGAGATAGTCGTATTCGAAATCACGTACGAAATTCCCGTACACAAGGATCGAAGCGGGACGTGCGAGAACCGGCATTTCAAAATAACTGCAGGTGGTCCGGTACCACTTTTCACCTTCGTAGACCCGTCCGGTGATGATGTCGGTCCAGCGTCCCGCAGGGACGTAGAATTCCGCCAGGTTTTCATCGTTCAGAACCGGTGCGCACAGCAGATCGTCGCCGAGCAGGTACTGCCGGTCGAGCGTAAGGCATGCGGGATCGTCTGTGAAATCGATCACCATCGCACGCATCATCGGAATGCCTTCGGTGTGGGTCTTTACTGCCTGCGAGAAAAGATACGGCATCAGTCTGCCCTTGAGCTTCGTGAAGAAGCGGAGAACGTCGCAGGCTTCTTCGTCAAAGAGCCACGGCACGCGGTAAGACGAGTTGCCGTGCAGTCTCGAATGTGTGGACAGAAGCCCGAACGCGCACCAGCGCTTGTAGATATCGGGAGTCGCCGTCGCTTCGAAGCCCGAAATATCGTGCGAGAAGAACCCGAAGCCGGACGCACAGAGTGACAGACCGCCTCGGATCGTTTCCGCCATCGAGACGTATTGTGCCGAACAATCGCCGCCCCAGTGAACGGGGAACTGCTGACCGCCTGCCGTCGCACTTCTCGCGAACAGACATGCTTTGTTTTCGCCGTAATATTCCTTCAGAACGTCGTATACGGTCTTGTTGTAGAGGTAAGCATAATAGTTGTGCATCTTCACGGGATCGGCACCGTTGTGGTAGACCACATCGGTCGGGATGCGTTCGCCGAAGTCCGTCTTGAAGCAGTCCACGCCCATTTCGCAGAGCGCACGCAGTTTGGATGCGTACCATGCGCAGGCATCCGGATTGGTGAAGTCGACGATCGCCATCGCGGGCTGCCACATGTCGCACTGGAACACGGAACCGTCGGGATTTCGGATGAAATAGCCGTTTTTCATCCCTTCGTCGAACAGCTTTGATCGCTGTGCGATGTACGGATTGATCCAGACGCAGGTTTTCAGCCCCTTGTCATTATGAAGCCGTGCGAGCATCTTTTCCGGTTCGGGGAACTGTCTGCGGTCCCATTCGAAATTGCACCATTCGAACTCCTTCATCCAGAAACAGTCGAAGTGGAAGACCTGCAGGGGGATGTCCCGTTCCGCCATGCCGTCGATGAAGGAATGGATGGTCTCTTCATCGTATTTCGTCGTGAACGAGGTGGTGAGCCACAGACCGAACGTCCATGCGGGCGGAAGCGCGGGTTTGCCGGTGAGAGTCGTGTAATTGCTCAGTACACCGCGCAGGTTTTCGCCGCCGATGATGAAGTATTCAAGAGATTCGCCGGGAACCGTGATGGAAACCTTCGATACGGTGTCGGAACCGACTTCGTAGGACACGTTGTCCGAGCTGTTCACGAACACGCCGTACCCGCGCGAGGAAATGCAGAAGGGAATGGATTTGTAGCTTTGTTCACAGCAGGTACCGCCGTCGGCGTTCCAGGTCTGAACGCTCTGCCCGTTTTTCGGGAACGCAGTGAACTTTTCGCCGAAGCCATAGATGGTTTCGCCGACCGAAAGGTCGAGCTGTTCACGGATGTAAGAGGTCTTCCGGTTTTTCGGATACGACCAGAACCCCTCGTCGATCTGGGTTTCGAGCCGCCGTGCGGCGTGGCTTTTTTCTTCTTCAATGTACGTCAGCGAACGGGACGCACCGCCGGTGAGACGTTTGTTCCGGTAGAAATACTGCACGTCCCAGTCTTCCAGACCGATCCGGACACGCGTTCCTCCGGCGGTCATTTCGACGTATCGGTCCGTGCGTTCGATGACGGGCGTATAGTCCGGATCTTCGTTCAGCTCAAACTTCGGAGCGTTTTCGGAAGCCCCTCTGTAGTGAACGATGCTGACCCGGATGACATCCTCCATTACGGCGGTGAAGGTCAGTTCCAGATTCGGTCCGCCGAGGGTCTGTCCGCGGTTCCAGATGCGCGAAGGAGTGGCAAGAACATGGACCGAGCGGCGGTCCGTTTCAACTTCGTACGCCTGACCGGCGTACCGGAGGGAATAACCGCGCTGTGTGAGCCAGTATCCGTCTGCAAATTTCATGGTCTGTGTACATCCTTTCTGTCAGTGCTTTCCGTTATTCTGTCAGAAACCAGTATAACACAGTTTCCGGAATTATGCAAGATGCCGCAGGACGGTTCGGACGGAAAACGAATCAGGAAATTCAAAGGATACCTCTTGAATCTTGTCATTCCATGTGTTATCCTATAGAAAAACATTTGCAAAGGAGCTTTGCCATGACAGCAAACGACCGTACATGGGATCTTTCCATCCTCTACAACGGATTTGATGATCCCGCTTTTCAGAATGATCTTGACATCCTCGAAGGAGCCATCACCGGTATGAACCGCCTTGCGAAGGAGGCGTCCGCCCTCTCCGATGCCGATCTCGTCCGCCGCTGGATCGAAATCAGTGAACAGATGAGCGATGTTTCCGGAAAACTCTTCATTTATGCCAACCTCCGCTATTCCGCCGACACGGGCGATACCGACGCGGCAAGCGTGATGGGACGCCTGATGAATAAGCTCAGTACCAACGCGGAAGCGGAAGCCGTCCTGAACCAGCGCCTCGCCGCCGTTGCCGACATTGAGGCGGTGATCGTGTCCGGTGCCGCACCCGAAGAATACCGCTATCTGCTGAACAGCATCAAGGATGACGCAAAATACCAGCTCAGCGAAAAGGAAGAAGCCCTGTTCGCGAAAATGAACATCTCCGGCGCGTCCGCGTGGAGCGATCTGCAGAGCAGCCTGACCAGTACCGTCCGCATTGACTACCGCGGCGGCGCGATCACGCTTCCCGCCGTCCGCAACCTCGCCTATGACCCCGATCCGTCCGTGCGCCGCGATGCATACGAAGCGGAACTGAAGGGCTGCGGTACCATCGACGAAAGCGTGGCATTTGCCCTCAACAGCATCAAGCAGCAGGTGCTCACCGAATGCGAACTGCGCGGATTCGAATCCCCACTGGCGAAGTCCCTGCACAGTGCCCGCATGAAGCGCGAAACCCTCGATGCACTCCTTTCCGCAATGGAAGAATACCTCCCTCATTTCCACAAATACCTCCGTGCGAAGGCAAAGCTGCTCGGTCATGAAGGCGGTCTGCCGTGGTACGATCTGTTCGCACCGATCGGTTCGGCGGATAAAAAATACACTGTGGAGGAAGCAAAGGACTACCTCTGCGGCATCTTCGCGAAATTCGACGGTGAACTCTGCGAGATGGTACGCCGCGCATTCGACGAAGCGTGGATCGACTTCTACCCGAGAGAGGGCAAAGTCGGCGGCGCGTTCGACTGCGGCGTTCCGAGTGCGGGTCAGAGCCGCGTCCTCACCAATTTTGACGGCTCCTTCAGCGATGTCATCACCCTCGCACATGAACTCGGCCACTCCTTCCACGACCGTCAGTCCTTCCGTCATGCACCGCTCGCGCAGGATTACTCCATGCCCGTTGCGGAGACCGCATCCACGTTCAACGAAGTTCTCGTCATGAATACCGCCATTACCGAAGCGGAGGACAAGAATCTCAAGCTTGCGCTCATCGAAAGCCAGCTGCAGGATGCCTGCCAGATCATCTGCGACATCTACTCCCGCTACCTCTTTGAAGCATCCGTATTCGAACACCGTCCGGAGGAATTCATGAATGCCGCACGCATGTCCGAGCTTATGCTGGATGCACAGCAGAAGGCATACGGGGACGGTCTTGCCGCCGGCTGCAGGCATCCGTATATGTGGCTTGTGAAGAGCCACTACTACAGCGGCGGTTTGAGCTTCTACAACTATCCCTACGCGTTCGGCGGTCTGTTTGCACGCGGTCTTTACGCAAAGTACCGTGAAATCGGTGAAGAATTCGTCCCGCTGTACAAGGATCTTCTTTTCGCGACCAGTGTGTGCAGCGTCGAGGACTGCGCAAAGATCGCCGGCATCGACCTGACCGACCGCGCGTTCTGGAAAGCCGGTCTGCAGACCCTCGCTGACGAAATCGAAACGTTCTGCGCCCTTGCGGAAGAGGTCTGAACGGACACATTCATCTGCGGAAGGAGAAATAATATGAACATCAACGAAAAAAGACATCTCTCAGGCGAAGACTACCGGAAGTTTCATCTTGAACTGAGCGATCCCGTCGTGGTCGGGCAGGGAAAATGCGAGGTGTGGGGACCGTATCAGTTCCCGGAACTGCAGTACACCCGTACCGACTCCATCCTCTGTTCGTGGGCGATGCACTACGACACCATCGAATACACCGGCGAAACGGGGGAAGCCGTCTCCGACGACGGCGGATGCACGTGGCGCCGCCGGACGGATGAGGATATCCAAACGTATGATGTCCCGATGGAGAACGGAAAATGCTTCGCCGGATTTGTCGGGCAGGGAGCATACGCCGTGGACTATCTCGATAAATACACCCCGGTCTGCCGACGCGGTGACATCCGTATTTACTCCGCTCATGCGATCGCGGAGCTTGACAAAGACGTTCTGGCACAGGAATACGATCCGGAAACCGGCGAAGTCACCACGTTTCCGACGGAGATCCGCTGGCCGAACATGCCGCTGATGGTCTATCCGGGCGACCGCATCTACCCGATTTGTCAGAGCATGGCGATCGGCAACCGGAACGGCCGGCTCGCACTTGATGAAGGCCTGTATTTCTGCACTTACTGCGGCGGCTATGACTGCTTCACCGGCGAAGTCACGCCGTACAGCGGCTGCAACAGCGTTTATATCTTCCGTTCGACGGACTGCGCCCGCACATGGGACCTGTGGTCGCAGATCTCTGTCACGGAGGCGACATACAATCCGGCACCGCATTTCGAAGGACTGGACGAGCCGATGATGGCGCAGATGCCGGACGGTTCCGTGGTCATGCTGATGCGTACCGGTTCCGGACTGCCGAGCTATATCGTCCGTTCGACGGACCACTGCCGGACATGGAGCGAACCGGAACAGTTTGATGAGATCGGCGTTCTGCCGCTGATCGTGCCGCTCGGATGCGGTGTGACCCTTTCGTCCTACGGACGTCATAAACTGTACCTGCGCGCAACATCCGATCCGTCGGGCATGCAGTGGCAGGATCACATCGAACTGGAACTGACACCCGGCGAAGGAAACCGCTCCTGCTACTACACCCACCTCCTGCCGCTGGACGATACTTCCGCACTGATGTCGTACACTGATTTCCACTATCCCGGACCGGACGGAGAACCGATGAAAACCGTTCTCGTCCGGAAAATCACCGTCGTACGGGACAAGGGAACAGCAAAAGAAAGTGAGATTTGCGTGAAATGAAAAAGATCGGTCATGAAGTCCTGTTTCTGAAAACGTCGGAGAACAATCCGCGCAACGGCGAAAGTACGATGATTCGTCTGCCCGACGGACGGATCCTGTTTGCCTATACCGAATATTACAGCTCATGCGGAGAAGACCACGGTATGGCACGCATCTGTGCCTGCACCTCGGACGACGAAGGCGAGACCTGGTCCGCGCCGCACATCATCATCGAAAAGGACGAGCAGGCGCAGAACATCATGTCCCCGTCACTTGCCGCAGTGCCGAACGGGAACGTCGGAATCTTTTATCTTCGCAAGCAGTTCATGCCGGACGGCGGGCTGACCTGCATGCCGTGCTTCCGGCAGTCTTCCGACAACGGTGAAACGTGGAGCGACGAACATCGCTGTGCGATCCCGGACGGGTATTACTGCGGTATCAACGACGGTGCGCTTCTGACAAAAGCCGGACGTCTGCTCATGCCGCTGTCCTGCCACGGCGAGCGCTACGATGTCAACGGCAAATGCACGCTGAAGATCACGCCGATGAGCGAAATCCATGTCCTGTATTCCGACGACTGCGGCGCGACCTGGGGCGTACTGCCAGGCAAGGTAAAAAGTCCGTTCGCCTCGACGAACGGGAATTTCGCGGAACCCGGAGTATACGAACACGAGGACGGCACGCTCTGGATGTGGATGCGCACCGGTCTCGGTCACCAGTACGACACGCTGTCCGCAGACGGCGGTACCACATGGCTGTCTCCCGAACCGAATCTCCGCTTTACCAGTCCCGACTGCCCGATGCGTGTCAAGCGGCTCGGTGACATTGCGGCAGCGGTGTTCAACCCGATCCCGTTTTACTGCCTGAGCACCAATACAGAGGCGTGGAGCAGTCCGAAACGTACGCCCATTGTCTTCGCGGTTTCGCGGGACGACGCACGGTCGTTTGACCGGCGCGGCGTCAGCTTCGTCAACGGCGGTATGCGGGAGTTCATGAAGAACGTTTACCTCCTCGAGGACGACTGCAGCAACAGCTACTGTTATCCCTCGCTGTTCGAGACAAAGGATGGTTATCTTGTCTCCTACTACCACAGCGAAAACACGCCCTACTGCCTGAAAGCGTCGAAAATTGTCAAGATTTACCGCGAAGAAATCGAATGAACCCATGAAGAAAACCCAGTCCGTACCGGTACGGACTGGGTTTGTTTGTCTTTGTTGTGAGATTGTCAATCAGGGAAGAAGGGATGCGGGAGGCAGAGGTGCTTTGCCGCAGGCATCCGTTCTCTGTGTGAATTCTTCGTAGGTGCAGGTCAGGTTGAAATCGGCATCCCATGCCTTGACCGCATGAGCGCGCAGCATGGGAAGGAGTTCCGCCATAACTTCCGCTTCTGTTTTCAGATCGGGATGGTCGCACCAGACCGCAAACGCGCTTCCGAGAACGGCGGAATTTCCGCGTTCGGTGTTGGTCACGGCATCCGGAGCCGGATTCAGCGGATCAAAGATGTACGGATTCCACTCGGAGTAGATGGTTTCGGCATGGGCTTTGGTGAAAAGGTCGCGCTGACCCGAGAAATAATTGTACGTCAGTGCGTAGTAATTGTAATCGCAGAGGATGTTGTAGACTTCATAGCCGGCATTCAGATAGTCTTTCACGGTATTGGCACCGGTCGTCCAGAACCAGATATCAATCGCGGGATTCAGTTCAACCACATGCTTCCATCCGGTATCGACCGAACGCAGTGCATCGTCGTTCCACATCCGGACGGAGGTGTATCCGAGACCGGTCACCAGATCGTACAGATCGTTCATGTAGTACATGAACGTGTCGTAAGCGACCGCATCGTACCAGTTTTCCCTGCCTTCCGTCTTCGCACGGTTCTGCGCATAGACTTTCCAGTGATCGAGCTGCTGCCATTTCGGAACCGTCCAGTCGATGGATGCGCCCCATCCGAGAAGTTCATCGCCGCCGATGTCGAATTTCGTGCATCCGAGCGAGTGGAAGAAGACGGCGTATTCTTCAATCAGACTGCGGACAAACGCCGTTGCGGTTTCGTTCGAAAGGTCGATGCTGAGGGCATACGCCTTGTTGCGCGTTCCCTGAACGATCGCCTTCTGACCGTTGTAATGGAAATAGTTCCCGATTTCGGAACCGGCGGGCGCGGTGTATACCTTGCCGTTGTACGTGAAGGAAAAATCGTTGTCCGCACACTGTTCGTTGAATTTTTTGATCAGATAGTTGAGATGTCCGGGCGAATCGAGCGAGGGGATGATTTCCACGTGGTAGAGCGCGGCATACTTCACAAGTTCCGCGATCTCGTCCTGTGTCAGATACCGGGGATCGGTCACGGCTTCGTTCTGGGTGCCGAGAGTGCCGTCCCGTCCGGCAAGCCAGCCGTAGGTTTTGCTCTCGATCCCGAAGCCCATTTCTTCGGAAAAATGCAGAACCAGCGCGTTCATGTTTGCCCAGGAGAGTTCCCGGATCAGCTCCTTGATCCAGTCCACGGTGTAATATTTTCTGCCGCAGTCGAGGGAAAGACTGCGTTCCGCGGCTTCCGGCGCTTCGATGCGCGGGGACACGGTGCCGCCGATGAGGAGCTGACGGATCAGATCGCGGCATCCGTAAAACAGCCCGTCGGCATCGGATGCGGAAATCCGCGCCTGACCGCCGGAGATGTCAATGCGGTAGCCTTCCGCCGGGATTTCCAGCGTACGGTCAAGCAGCAGCAGAATATCGTGTTCCTCCGCATATTCCGCACTGCCGTAATAGATTCCCGGGGACTGTCCGGTCACTTTCGAGGTCAGTTCCGAGGAAAACAGCCGGATCTGCGCCATCAGGGCATCATCCGTCATCTGCGAATCGGGGGTCGATGCCCAGAAGATCCGCGTGTCATCGGACAGGCGCCAGACTGCGTCCGCCGCGGCGCAGGGAATGCAGGAAAGAATCAGAAGAACAGCCAGCAGGAACGCCGGAACCGCGCGTCCCGCGGCGATGGGAGATCGTTTTTTCATGATATTCCGCCTTTCAGATGGTTGTGAAGGGAAAGAGAACGACCCCGCCGGATTTCGCGCGGGCGGGATCGTTGGTTCGGTCGGATTTATACGAGTGCGACTTCGCGTCCGGTCTTTGCGGACTCGTAGATCGCGTCGAGGATCTTGATCATGTTGACGCCCTGTTCGGGGATGTAGTCCTTTTCCGCGCCGTCAAGAACGATTCTGGAGAAGTGTTCGAGTGCACGTGCGTGGCCGTTGCCCATTGCGCCGCAGTCGGGCTTGAGGTCGACGAGCTTGCCGTCTTCGTCTTCCGTCCAGATGCCGCAGGTGCCGTCGTCGTTCCAGGTGAAGCCCGCCTTGGTGCCGCGGAGTTCAACGAAGCGCTTTTCCTGTTCGATATTGGATGCCCAGCTGAATTCGATCTGCAGGCATGCGCCGTTGTCGAAGCGGATGAAGCCCATTGCGAGGTCTTCGACGTCGAACGTACCGCCCGCCTTCTTTTCACCGAATGCAGAGTGTTCGGAGTCGGATTCCGCGTCGTTTTCCGCGAACTTGGAGAACGTGCATCCGGAAACCGCAACGGGCTTCGGGTTGCCCATCAGCCAGATGGAGAGGTCGATCATATGGACGCCGAGGTCGATGAGGGGACCGCCGCCGGACTTTGCCTTGGTGGTGAACCAGCCGCCCTTGCCGGGGATGCCGCGCCGGCGGATCCAGCCGCAGCGTCCGCAGTAAATGTCACCGGCGCCGCCGTCTTCGATGAACTTCTTGATGTACTGGGAGTTGCTGTAGTAGCGGTTGTTGCGCATGACCATCAGCACCTTGCCCGCCTTTTCGGACGCTTCCTTCATCTTGAGTGCTTCGGACGCATTGATCGCGTCGGGTTTTTCGCAGAAGACGTGCAGACCGTGTTCCAGCGCATAAACGGCGATGATGGAGTGGAAGTCGTTCGGGGTTGCGATGTCAACCGCGTCGAGGTCTTCCTTTTCGATCATTTCGCGGAAGTCGGTATAGATCGGAGTTTTGGGATCCAGCTTCAGACGTTCGATCGCCTTTTCACACTTCTCCGGAATGAGGTCGCAAAGTGCAACCAGTTCCACACGCTTGTTGTTCACATGTGCATTCAGATGTCCGTTGCCCATGCCGCCGATGCCGATGGAGCCGATGCGGAGTTTCTTTTCAGCCTTTGCCATAGTTTTTGTTCCTTTCCTGATGGGAGTATAGAATTTTATTGTAACCTATTATAGCAAGATTTTATGGTGATGTCAACAAAAATGCCGAAATTCTTGACATCCGCAGACGGACGGGATATAATTGATGTTACATCACCAGCCATTCGCTGACAGGAGGGACCCGTATGAATTTTCTTGACATCGGACGAATTCCCGAAGTGTACGCCGACGGCGTTCACGACGATACCGAAGCCATCCAGACCTGCATCGACCGGATGAAGGACGGCGGAACCATCTATTTTCCGGACGGAACCTATCTCATTTCCGCCTGCCTGATCTTTTATTCGGACCAGCACCTGATGTTTTCCGACAACGCGGTACTGCTCCGCGCGGTGTACAACGGGGAAGAACCGACACGTTATCTGCTTGCGTCGTACTCCGATCCGGAGACGGGCGGCTACGACGGCACACACGATGTTATCATTTCCGGCGGGATTTTCGACGGAAATGCCGCGACAACGGGCAAGCTGACCATGTTCAACACCGTTCATTGCCGCAATATCACAATCAGAAACTGCCGGTTCCGCAACGGCTCCATGTGGCATTACATCGAATTGAATTCCACGAAAAACGCGCTCATCGCCGACTGTGTGTTCGACGGTATCTCCTACACCGCCATGCGGGAGGACCTCACGAGCGAGCTGATCCAGACCGATGCACCTCTCACCGGTACCTACGGGCCGGTGTACAACTGCAGCGGTGAGCTGATCGACTTCCTTCCCGACCGTACGCCCTGTATGGAGATCACAGTCCGTTCCTGTATCTTCAAATGCAGCGGATTCAGTGCGATCGGTCACCACGGAAATGACGCGCACAGCAGGATCTCCATTCACAGAAACGTGTTCACCGGCTGTTCCGGCAACCGCGAACGCAGCCGCGGCTTTATCACGTTCATGGAAAAAGTGCATGACGTGGACATCGCGGAAAACGCGTTTCTTTCGGATGCGGAGGAAGGGCGGAAGAGCTTCGGTATTGTTACCATGAATCCGGATCCGTCATCCTGCCGTGCGGAGAACAACAAATTCCTCGGACGGTTCGACGAATGTTTCACCGGCGGGATCACAGCAGAAGGCAATTCTTTTGATGAATAAACGAAAACGGCAGGATGTAACGGAATCCTGCCGTTTTATTTCTTTATTAAAATCCCATCGAACCGAATGCGTGCGCGGTGACGAATGTCCCGAGATAGACATTGCCTTCCTTTGTTTCCGCACCGTCGGTGTGGACTTCGGAGGTGACTTCGATGTCCCTGACGGCGCCGCGGCGTTTCGCTTCATCCGCAGCACGGGTTTCCGCTTCCGTGACGGCGAAGTCAACCGCATCGTTCAGCTTTTCAAAGGACTGTTTGCCGTCTTTGCCGAATACGGTGTAGCCGTACGTTCCTTCCGCAGAGTTGTCCGGACGGATCTCGACGGTGCAGGTGACACGGACGTTTCCGACGACCGCACCGAGGGCGTTGGCGACTTCGTGATATTCCGGAACGACCGCACGGGTACCGAGCATGTCCGCGACATCCTCCAGAAATACGCGGATCGGCGCACCCATGCCGACGAGCGTGTAGTTCGTCCGGAACATAGTGGAGAACAGCTCGTCCGGCGAGCCGTTTTTGTATGCTTCGTAATTGTTGAGAATGAAGCGTTCCACATCTTCGTTGATGCCGTTTTTCATGTAGTCGGGATATTTGTTCTCAAGCAGTGCCGTCACGATGTTGACGTACATCTTCTTTTTCACTTCATCGTAGACCCGGTCACAGACGGTTTCGACCGGAACATCCAGATTGTGTGCGATGAATTCTGCCGCAAGACGGGACGCCTCGCTGTCGTACCGGTCAAAATCACCGCGGAGGTGCATGACGTCGGTCGGAGTGAAGCCGCAGAGCTGGACGACACCGTCTTTGATCAGGTGGTCAACTTTGAGGGAATACATGTCCTTGCCGACGGCGGCAGCCGCGTCGGTGATGAGGAGCGGCTTTTCCTTCAGCGCACGGCAGAATGCCTGTTCTTCTTCCGTGTAACGGGAATTGTTTTCGATATCTTTGATGAGCATGTAGTGCTCGTAGAGGAAGCGCGTGTGCTTTTTCACCTCGAGTTTCCGGAGATTTTCGGTCACAGACGGATAACTTGCCGCCGCTACGCACAGCGGAGTAACGCGGTATTCCTCCAGATGCAATTTTCTGCCGTTGTAATGGACTGCACTGTCACCGCCGAGACCGAAGGTCTTGACATACAGACCGCTCACGAAGGTTTTCCAGCGCCCGATGGAGATTCCGTTTGTAATCGTGACAGGGAGACTGTCGCGGATGAACGCGATATCGGTTGTCGTTCCTCCCATGTCGACTACAATGCAGTTGGGGGCGTCGGTCAGACCGGTACAGCCGAGGGCACTGGCGGCAGGACCGCAGAGCAGAGTTTCGACCGGTCGCAGGGACGCAAATTCTTCGGACATGAGACTGCCGTCGCTCCGGACGATGACGAGCGAGGACGGATGGATGTCGCGTACGGCAAGAGCTTTTTTGACGGATTCAAGAAATTCGCTGATGACGGGGAAGAGTCCGGCGTTGAGCAGGGTACTTGCGCCGCGTTTGAGGGAGTTCAGCTCCGAGAACAGCTCATGCCCGCAGACGACAGGGATGTTATGCTTCTTCTGGAAGATTTCCTTCGCCTTTTTTTCGACCGCTGCGCCGTCTTTCATGGAGTTCATCTCAAGAATACCGACCCCGTCGAGGTGGTCGAAGCCGTGTTCGATCTCGTGTTCGAACCGTTCCCAGTCCGGCTCGCGTTTCGATTCGCCGGAGAATGTCGTATAACTCTCCTGAATGCAGATTTCGTCGGACGGCGGAAGCCCGTACTGTTTGCCGTTCCGGTCGATGATCGCCTTATCCCCGCCGAAGAAAATCAGCTTTGCCTGACCGCCCTTGTCCTCCACGCAGGCATTGGTCGCAAGGGTTGTCGAGAGGGAAATAACGTCCGCCTGCCGCACAAGATCCGCCGGCAGTCCGTCGATCGCGCCGAGAATTCCAATGGACAAATCATTTTTCGTCGTGAGCGATTTCGCGCTCCCGAGAATGCTCTTGTCTTCAAAATTATAAAGAACCGCGTCCGTATAGGTGCCGCCGGTATCAATTCCTATGCCGAGTCTCATATGCTGTTACCTCGCTGTTTTTGTTGGTATGGTTACAAAGTGGGGGGAGTGCAGAGGTGGAGGAAGGGGGAACGCGCTTTCTTGAAAGAAAGCTGTGCAAAGAACTTTATACTGTTGTAGCCGGTTTTTGCAGTTGATATGGGTTTGTGAGAGGGGATTTTGATGGGTCTGTGCGCTGACATATAGTCTGTCCCAGCTGACAAAATGAGAGCGATCCAATTTCTGAGGAAGGGTGGAGACGGAAGTCAGGGGCCACCGAGAC
>JAFQFS010000161.1 GCA_017398585.1 Clostridia bacterium | reverse complement strand
CCGGGAAAAAACATCGAAAGGAAAAATAACTATGAATATAATGATTGTTGGCGTTGGCGGGCAGGGATCGCTGCTGGCGTCGAAGATTCTCGGTAAGGCTGCGATGGACAGCGGCTGCGATGTAAAGGTATCGGAAGTTCACGGGATGTCTCAGAGAGGCGGCTCCGTTGTGACCTACGTGCGCTTCGGCGAGGAAGTATATTCTCCCGTCATCGGCAAGGGTGATGCGGACGTAATCCTCAGCTTCGAACTTCTCGAAGCGGCAAGATGGCTGCCGAACCTCAAGAACGGCGGTACGATCGTTACCTCCACGCAGCAGATCAATCCGATGCCGGTCATCACCGGCGCAGCGGAATATCCGGACGAAATCGTTGAAGACATCAAGGCGCTCGGCGTGGATATCCGTGCCGTTGACGCTCCCGCAATCGCACGCGAAGTCGGCAACGAACGTGCGTCCAACGTCGCGCTCATCGGTCTCGCCGCAAACGTTCTCGGCTTCGACCACGAAGTCCTCCGTAATGCGGTTGCCGCATGCGTTCCCGCAAAGGCACTCGAAATCAACATGGCTGCGTTCGACAAGGGGTACGAGCTTAGTAAGTAATTGGGGAAATTGGGGAGAAACTTTTTGAAAAAAGTTTCTCCCCAAACCCCTTTTCAAAAACTTTTAAACGAGATGGATTGACAAGGTTGGGTGCAAATCCGGGAATACCAAACTGACTGTAAAGTTGACCAAATAACGCTCTGCACACACTTTGTTTCTCCATATAGTTTAAAATTTTTTGAAAGGGGACGAGACTTACATCGTAAGTCTCCGGGGGAAACTTTTTTCTAAAAAAGTTTTCCCCGAGAAACCATATTTCCATGGTAGAATTACTTGATTTACAGAAAAAATTCATTCTTGCACATCTCGGCGAAGGCGATACCGCCGTTGACTTCACGATGGGAAACGGGTACGACACCGTATTCCTTTCGAAAACCGTCGGTCCGACCGGCCGCGTGATCGCGTTTGACATTCAGGAAAAAGCCCTCGTCTCCACGGAGCAGAACCTGCGTAAGAACAGCTGTCCCGACAACTGGCGGCTGATCTGCGCGTCCCACGACCTCGCAAACCAGTTCGTCACCGGAAAAATCAAAGCCGGCATGTTCAACCTCGGTTACCTGCCCGGTGCCGGCAACAAGCAGCTCACCACCAAGCGTTCCACCACCCTTCCGGCAGTTCAGAACGCCATCGGCATGCTCGGCGAGAACGCCGTGCTCCTCGTCGCTGTCTATCCCGGACATCCGGAGGGTGCTGCCGAAGGACGTGAGCTTGAACAGTATCTTTCCACCATTTCACGCTTCAAGTACAGCATCTCCCAGTTCCGCATGCTCAATTCCCCTGAAAGCCCGTTTTTCATGATTATCGAAACCAAATAAGCGAGAGAGAGGCACGGTATGAACAACACCCCTCCCCCGAACCGACCGCAAAACCGTCGGCCGCAGCAGGGCAATCCACGGCAGAACCGCGGGAATCCGAACCGGCCGCAAAATCCGCAGGGACGGAATCCCGTCCGGAACGGTCCGATTCCGCCGCGAAACAACGGACACCCTCCGCAGAACAACCGGGGCTACAACGGCTATCAGCAGCCCCCGCCGTATTACCAGCAGCCATATGGAGCGCCTCAGGGACGTCAGCAGCCGGATCCCGAATACATCCGCCGCAGACGCGAAATGGAGCGCAGACAGGCGGAAGCACGCCGCCAGGCGGAACGCGACCGCGAACGCCGGGAAAAACAGCGCCGAAAAGCCGAACGGGAACGCCGTTTCCGCGAAACGATGAAAATCCTCGGCGGACGTCTGCTGGTATTTGCCATTATTCTTCTGATCCTGTGTGCCGTCACAGGGATCCTGTTCCTTCTGTTCTTCAACCATACCCCCGACGAGCCGGATACCACCGGGAACATGACCTACTTCTACGGCGGCAGTGAAACACGCAAAACCCCGATCGAACATGCCGTCGCGGATGGCGTCGTCTACATCTGCTTCAACGACCTCGCGGACTACCTCGGCATGAAAGAAAGCGGATCCGCAGAAGCACTGAAATTTATCCTGCCGATGACCGACGAGATCCCCCAGACCTCCGGCGGCGTCGGGTCGGAAGAAATCATCCGGTTCCAGACCGACAGCATCAATGTCGAAATCAACGGACAATCCGCACAGCTCGACCTCCCGAACATCATCCGCGGCACCGAAGTCTGGGTTGCATCCGATTTTATCACCGAATACATCAACAATCTGTCCTACCAGTACAACGAACGCAAATCTACTGTCACCATTTCCCGCATCGTCGACGAGGAAAACTCCAACGAGGAAGAAGACATCGTTGTCTATCTCCCCGTTTCGTTCAAACTCAAAAGTTCCGGTGCGCTCGATCCGATCGCGGAAGAAGACGTACTTGGTGCGCAGGATTAAACAATGCATCTGCAGCAGCCCACGAGGCTGCTGTTTTTTTCGCATAAAAAAACAAAGGGAACCGGAATCGGTTCCCCTTGTAAGGAGCAGGGATATTAGTCCGCAGTAAGACCGGAACGTTCGATACCCTGAACGATGTATCTCTGACCGAAGAGGTAGAGAATGATCAGCGGAGCCATGATCAGGATACCGCAAGTGTTGTTGATTGCGGAGGTGTAGAGAGCCTGACCGGCATAGTTGGTATCGAGGGACTTCGGAACCTTGATGATGTCGGGGAGGAGCTTCGCACCGGCGGTCGTGTAGAAGAGCTCGGTGTAGAAGTTGTCCGTCCACTGCCAGCAGAACGCGAACATGAATACGGTGATCATCATGGTCATGGAGAGCGGGATGATGATACCGAAGAAGGTACGGAATACGCCGGAACCATCGAGGTATGCGGATTCTTCCAGTTCATCAGGAATACCACGGTAGAACTGACGCATAAGGAAGATGTACAGACCGTTCTTATATGCCAGACCGGTGAGGGAGAGGATATAAAGAGGCCAGTTGGTGTTGATGAAGTTGATGGAGGTGGTACCACCGGTTACGTTCAATGCGTCGATCAGACCGCCGCCGAGAAGGTTGACGATGCCGAGAATATCGAAGTAACGGAACTTCATGAACAGGGAGAGCTGAAGAGTTGCGTGAGGAACGATCATGGTGAAGATTACGCAGAGGAAGAGCAGGTTGTTACCCTTGAACTTGAACTTTGCGAAACCGTAACCGATGAAGCAGCAGATAAACATCTGAATCAGACCGCAGGCCAGAGACAGGATGAAGGTGTTAGCCAGTGCTTCAAAGTACTTGTTGTCCGTGATGATCGCCTTATAGGTTTCGAGGGTCGGGTGCTTCGGGATCAGTCGAACCGTTACGTCAACGAAGTCTTCCGGAGCCATAAAGGAGGAAGAGATCTTGGAGAAGAACGGGAACAGAATAACGTAAGAGACACCGAGCATGAGCAGGAAGCGGAACAGATACCATACAACTTTCTTTAAAGTGTACAGGTTCACGAGCTTTGCCTTCATTCTTTCCCAGAACGGAGTGCGGTCAAACTCAACACGAATGGTGTTCTTCGTCTCCTTCTTGATGGTAGGAGAAGATTGTGCTTTATTCATAGATCAGTACCTCCTTTCTCAGTCTTTTCTCTGGTAGAATACGAACGAACTGAGGACACCCGCAACAGCTGCAAGGATCAGGATAACTACAAGGAAGTACATCCAGGACATTGCAGAGCTGAGAACGTTACCGTCTGCCTGTTCGTATACGGTTGCGATATAGGACATAACCTGGTTGTCATTCGATGTAAACGCGTCAATGATCGTGTAGATCGTGTTAACGAGAATCATCGGGCTGACCATCGGAAGAGTTACCTTCCAGAAGGTTTCCCAACCGGACGCACCGTCGATGGAGCAGGATTCATAGATCGCCGGAGAGATCGACTGAAGACCGGAGAGGAAGATCAGCATCTGTACACCACAGCGGTTTACGATGTTGAAGATGTTGTTTACCATGTTTACTACGTATTCAACGATTTCGGTACCAACCATCATGTTATCGAACAGTCTTTCAACGTCCATAACGGAGATGATTTCGGTAGCGGTGGATTCCTGACCGGAACCGTCGTCGATACCGCCGGATTCTTCCATGTACGAAGACAGGGAGTTCGCTGCATCGATATCGCTGATAAGACCGGTGGACAGAATAACCGGAATAAAGAAGATTGCACGGAACGCTGCACGACCTGCGATTCTCGTATTGAGGATGATCGCGATGAACAGCGAGAAGAGAACGATGGAGGGGATGTCGAGGACGAGCTGCTTCAGACCGGATACGAGCGTTGTTACATAGGAAGTATCAACGAGGATCGCGTCGGAGTAGTTCTTCCAGCCGACGAAGGTAAGCTCATAACCACCACCGACAAGAATGTCGATTTCGTTAAAGCTGTACTTAATGGAGTCAAAAATGATCGGGAGATAAATCAGGACAAAGCCGAGGATGAAGGGGAGAACGAAGATCCAACCCGCTCTCGCCTTCTTGATATCCAGGGAAGCGCCGCCCTTTTTCTTTTTGCCGGGAGCATCGACTTGAATCTTCTGCTTCTTTCCGCCTTTGCCGGCGTCAACGTTTAAATTCATTTAAGCACTCCCCTTTCTTTAGTCTATACGTACGAAGCCAAGAGCTGCGATTTCGTATTCCTGACCGTCGTACTCAACAGTGATGGCGTAGGAGTTGTAGTTGAGGATGAAGTTTACGCCGCCTTCGTATTCAACGCGTACAACGGAACCGCTGACGGTCTTATACTTATCCGGAACAACATATTCTTCTTCTTCTTCAACGATTTCTTCTTCGCCGAATTCGTTAACGTTTTCAGCAGTTTCTTCACCTTCTGCAGGTGCTTCTTCTGCTGCGGGTTCTTCTGCGGGTTCTTCTACTACTTCACCAGCCTGAGCTGCGAGACGAGCTTCAAGGCGTGCTGCACGTTCTTCTGCTTCGAGAGCTGCTGCTTCTTCTTCAGCGAGGAGAGCTGCTACTTCTTCTTCAGCGAGCTTGTCAGCTTCAAGTTCGTCCGCATCCGGAATACGTTCGCCATCGAGGAATTCGTGGTCAACAATGTAGGAAGTCTGGAGATCCTTGATTGCGTCGTTCAGAGTGTTGTAATAGGTTGCGATGTCATTCTTCCAGATATCATAGGAAACGGAGTAGTACTTGCTGAGCTGGAAGTCTTCCTTCAGTTCGCTGGTGTTCTGGTAAGAAAGAATGAAGTACATGGATGCACCGTTTTCGATTGCATGGAGGATTGCTTCGTTGATGTCACCTTCCATGTTGGTAGCGGAACCGGTGAATACCTTGGAACCGTGGTATACCATGCCGAGGAACGGGATGGATTCGCTTGCCTTCACATACTTGGAAGAAGTAAGGGAGGTATTGAGGATAACGTCTGCATACTTAACCGCGTATGCGTTACCTCCTTCGATCATAACGCTTTCGTAGTCAGCGTCGAGTCTTTCAAGGAGTTCGAGAGTGAACTGCTTGCCGTCTTCGCGGTGGTACGGTTCGTCTTCGTCAAAGTCGGAGTTCAGGTCGGTACCGAGAGTGGAAACGGAGATTGCATCGTTGCCGTATTCAAGGTAGGTGGGACCGAACTTGTCATACAGGTATTCGAATACAGAGGGAGAGATTGCGATCGCGAAGGAGCGGTCGAAGCTCTGGGTAGCTGCGTCGTATGCACGTCTGGAGGTATAACGGTCGTCGATGGTACGTACAGCGTGCTTCTTCATGCTGATACCGTCGAATACTTCCTGCTGACGGATGTACGCGAAGTCGAAGTCAGGATATACGTTGAAGCCGTTGTCTGCTGCGTACTTGGCGAGATCCTTGAATCCGTCATCGCCGCCGACGATCTTGGTCCATTCAAGACGGTAAGGAACGGTAGCGTCGAGACCGCCGTTAGCGTAACCGTTGAGCTTGAAGTTGATGTTGCCCACACCGAGTTCGGTGAGTTCAGCATGCATGGTCTTGATGTCTTCGAAAGTAGTAAGGGGAGTATCAACTTCAACCGGGAAGGTCAGAACACGTTCCGTGGTTTCAATGGAACCGAAGGTTTCAATGAAGAGCGGGATGTTTTCCTGAGTGTTTTCCAGCTTGGTGAGGTCGCCCTTTTCGATCAGATAGTCACGGTAAGCGGTAGCCATACCGGTCCAGTCTGCTTCGTAGTAATCCTTGAGGCCGTTTTCTTCAGCAAGGGTTTCGTCCTTCATGAAGATGTACTGGATGCGGTAGCTGTCGGTGTACTTTCTCTTGGAAGTTACGGTCCAGGTTGCGTTACCGCTGACGGAGATGGAGTCTGCAAGGTTGTATTCGTCGGACGGACGAGGAGTGAACTTTGCGTAAACAGTGTTGTACGGATGGAGGGTACCGCCGCATACTGCCATAAGGGAAGCAAGGGAGTCACCTTCCGTGATGATTGCGAGGAAACCGTTGGAGTAGAAGAGACCTTCTGCCGGAGTGGTTTCGGTAGCCTTTACGAGTTCCTTATCGTAGTTGGTAACAACGCCGAAGTAAGGCATTCTCATAGCTTCTGCATGCGCACCGGTGATTTCGTGGTATGCATAGTCGGAACCATACATCTGACCTGCGATGTTAACCGGCTTGCCTGCGAATTCTTCAAAGCGGATCAGCGCACCGGAACCGTCAGGCATTACGGAGTAACCGGTGTATTCGTTGGAGCCTGCACCGAAGAACGGGAGGAGAGAAACTTCCTGGAACTGGTAAGCGGATTCGTCGAAGGACAGACCGTTTGCCGGAAGTCTTACCTGAAGACCGTCGTCGTTGAGGGTGTATTCGAGGGACATACGGAATCTCGGCGGAGCAGCGTCGTCACCGGTGTAGTTGGTGAGGTCGTGGTCATAGTCGAGTTCTTCGTAGGTATATTCAGGGCAGAAAGACTTGATGATGGATTCAAGTTCGCGGAGCTCGCGGGCCTTGATTTCCGGGTCACATACGTAAACCGCCATTTCAAGGGTGATCGGGAACTTCGCCTGCATTTCTGCAACACCACGTTCGGTGAGGTTCGGGTCGTTCGCGTCCTTCGGAGTGTAGAAGGAGTTGAGCTTGTTGTACTGCCATTCATCGTCGATGTTGGCGAGAATGAGTTCTTCGAAACGGTCCATCTTGATCATACGGGGAACGAGACGGATGGTCTGTTCTTCACCGAGGATATATTCAACACGGATACCGTTCTTGATGTTCTTCTTGACGATCTGACCGCGGAGCGCAGCTTCAGTGTAGCTGTGCATGGTCTTCTGAACGTCATTTTCAAGGTAAGTAATGGTGAGCTGGGAAAGGAGCTGTTCCTTAACCGCGTCGGAAATTGCCTGGAAACCGGAAGCAACGTCCCACGGGTTGGAGAAAGTTACCTGACCGGTTGCAAGGTCAACAACGGCAATTTCACCGGTGAACTCTTCATACCACAGCTGATAACCGTTCTGTTCCTTGACCATGATCATGTCAGCGAGCTTCGCTTCGGGGGAGGTGTATGCGTCTGCGAGATAATTGATGATGGGTTCGCCGTCTTCATTTACCTTATCAGCCCACGCAGCATCAACACCAACAGCGAGTGTACCGATGAGCATAACCAGAGTCAAGAATGCCGATATAAGTCTTTTGCTATTCATATCTTATTTCTCCTATCTCTGTTTACAACCGGTATGAGATTTCTTCAATAATATTGGTAACGAAGCTTACGATTTTTGCCATAAGGCTGGAGAAGAGGATACCAAGGAACATGAGGAACGCCATACCAACGATGGTAGCGACACATGTCAGGAGGTTCTTACCAACCGAGTAGTCATGCGTAACCTGCATCGCGAGAACGAGGAGGATGCCCAGCCAGATGTATGCGAAGGAAGAAAGCATCGAGATGAGGCCGCCTTCGTTAGCGGTGAGGAAGTTGGACGCGATCGTAACGGGGAGTACGAGCAGCGGGAGAGGAGTGAGACAGTAGCAGCAAGCTGTAAAGATGTCACTCATGCTGCCTTCACCTTCGAACAGGGTCGTCAGACACCAGTTAGCTACAACCCAGAGGAGCAGAGGAGCCAGAACGGCAGAGATTGCACCCATGATGTTCATAGCGGTGGACGGACGCGGGTTGAAGATGTAACCCTGACCAATGCTGTTGTAGAAGTATACGATGATTGTAATAAGAAGGATAACGAACGCACTTCTTACGGAACCGCGCTTTTCATGCTTGAGGTCCCAGAAGCCGTCAAACGGATGGAAAATAACGTGGAATGCGTACAGGAGTTCTTCCTTGAGGCTCTTGCGGCCTACCTTCATCGCGGTTCTCTTGTTAACCTTAGCGGCGAAACCGAAGAACTTGGCGATCAGGATGCAGACAACCACGATTACGATCGGGATCATCCAGAAGAAGCTGTTAGCCCACTGCTTACGAACTTCCTTATATGCTTCGGAGTAGTTTTCGGTTTCGTAAGCGGACTTGTAGTAATCCATTGCCTGTTCGTATTCACCCTGACGGTAAAGTGCCTTACCGATCTGGATGTACGCGGCGTCGAAGTTGTTGTTTCTCTTCAGGATTTCAGTCCAGTCGTCGATGGTAGCATCATACATTCTGTTGTTGTCGTGTTCGAGAGCGGCGAGAAGGAGGTCACCGTATTCGGTACGACGGAAGGTGATGATGTTATCGTTGGTCTTGTCGAGGATGAGGATCTTGGAACCCTGGTAAGCGATTGCTTCAATGGAGTCAATATTACCGGTCTGAGTACCCTTGTCACCGAAGGTGAAGAGGAGGTTACCATTGTCGTCGTAAGTGAAGACCTTGGAACGCTTTTCGTCGATGATGGACCAGGTACCTTCCGGACCAACGGCTGCGTCAATGATCTTGGACGCACCGGTGATGGAAGCGGTGGAAACGTTGGTGATACGAACTTCACCGGACGGCGGGTAGAAGCCGTTACGCTTCATAACGTCGGAACCGGATGCGTTGAGCTTCTTGACCGGAGCGTAGTCGGACGCCTTGGACTTGGAGTTGATGGCACCCTGCTGATCGCTTTCGGCGATGGAAGAAGTGGTAACGTAGATGAAGTTGTCCTTGTCGATGGTGATGTTGTTAAATTCGGTGGAGACGTATTCTTCAGACTGCGCGCGCTGTTCTTCGGTCTGGATGTTTCTCCAGATGATTTCGAGAGCGGAGATCGCAACCTTCTGAGCGCCGATGAAACCGAAGAAGTCACCATTGTCGTTCAGAACGATGATACCCTGATAGGTGGTGGAGGAAACGACGAAGATACGGCCGTAGTCGTCAACCGCGCAGGCTACCGGCTTGTAGATGGAGCCTTCTTCAAAGAGGTTGGATTCGGGCTTGCCGATGATCTTAACGTAGTTACCGTCGAGGTCGAACATTACGATACGGTTGTTGTCGGTATCGCAGACGTAGATGTTCTTGTCATTTACGAAAACGCCGGACGGATTCAGGAAGGTATCCGGAACACCGTGTTCGTTCGTAAAGGAGTTGATTTCAAATAAGAATTTGTAGTAGCGGTCGAGTACCTTAACGCTTGCGGAAGCAGCGTCAACAATGTATACTCTCTCATCGGGACCTACAAGGAGGTCACGGGGGTCGTCAATGGTGCCATTGAGGCCCATGTACGCTGCGTCAACAACGGTATCCGGAACGTATGCTGCGGGAGAGGTAAGAACCTGACCGCCTGCGGAATACGTGTAGGTCGCGTACGGAGTTGCAGCAGATACAACGGACGGGAGAATCATAAATACAGCGACAGCGATAAGGAGAACCTTAAATAATTTTTTCATGTTTTCCTCCTTAGTCCTTCATGCCGCTCGAACCCATGGTTTCGATGATGTTCGACTGAGAAATAACGAATACGAGAATCGGTACGAGCATCATGACAACGGTAGCAGCTGCGGATGCACCGGAACGGGCGATACCACCTGCGGTGATCTGGCTGATTGCGTAGTTAAGGGTCTTGAGCTGTTCGGAGTAGATGAACGAAGAAGCACCGGAGTTCCAAAGTCCCTGGAAGGAGTACACGATAAGGGTAAGCCAACCGGGCTTAACCATCGGCATTGCGATGGACCAGAACGTACGAAGTTCGCTCGCACCGTCGAGACGGGAAGATTCAAGAACTTCGGTCGTAACGTTGGATTCCATGAACTGCTTCATGAGATAGAGACCGAGCGTGGAGCACCATGCCGGGACGATGATTGCGAGGTAGGTGTCGATCCAGCCGAGAAGGGACAGGGTAATGAAGTTTACGATACCGGTAACGGTAGCGGTAAACATAAGGGACTTCTGAATGAGCCAGAAGCACTGCTTTGCACCCGGGAAGTCGATCTTTGCAAGGGCGTATGCACAGATGGAAGCGAGAACGAGGTTACCGAAGGTACCGCCGACGGAGATGAGGACGGTATTGAAGATGTAACGGGAGAACGGAACCCAGGAGTCGCTCATCAGGTTGAAGAGGTCCTTGAAGTTGTCGAAGGTCGGGTGGATTACGTAGAAGCGGGGCGGGAAGTAGAAGAGTTCGTTCAGAGGCTTGAGTGCCTGAATTACAGTATAGTACATGGGGAGGAACATGAACAGACCGAAGATGGTGAGCATTACGGTAATACCCATGTCACCGCCGACGGAACGGTTCAAAACGACCTCATGTTTTCTTGTTCTTAATTTTTTTGCCATATCATTCACCCAACTTAGAAATCAGTTTCGAGATGAGTACGTTACAGCCGATCATGATCAGGAAGAGAATGAAGGAAATCGCGGAAGCATAACCAACTTCCCAACGGTTGCCCTGATATTCTTCGAGGTGGTGAGTCAGAGTGTATGCAACGTAGTCAACGGACGGGTTGCCTGCGAGGGCGGTTACGATACCACCGAAACCGAAGGAACCGGTGATGGAAAGGATCGCACCGAACATCAGCTGCGGCTTCATGGACGGGAGGGTGATGTACCAGAGTTCCTGCCATCTGTTCTTTACACCGTCAATCGCGCCGGCTTCATAGAGGGACTTGTTGATACCCTGAAGACCTGCGATGAAGGAAAGGAACGAAGTACCGAGAGAAGTCCAGAGTGCAACCATGATGATAAGGGGCATAACGTAGTCGGCATTCTGGAACCAGAGGATCGGAGTGTCGATAACGCCCATATCAAGAAGGATACCGTTTACCCAACCGTATGCGTCACCGGAGAAGAGAGTACCCCAGATAAGGTATACGTTACCGGCGATGGACGGAGCGTAGAAGATAAGGGTTACGATTGCACGGACCTTCGGAGGAAGCTCGTTGATGAACCATGCTACGACATAGGAAATGATATAGGATGCAGGACCGGTGATCGCAGCGAAGATGAACGTGTTCTTCAGTGCGGTTACGAAGAGGTCGTCGTCAAGGAACAGCGTGATGTAGTTATCCATGAAGATGAACTTAGGCCATTCGAGCATGTTGAACGACGTGAAGCTCAGCACGAGAGACAGAGCGACGGGGATGATCGTGAAGATGAAGAACAGGATCATGAACGGTGCGATCATGAAGTACGCCGTCTTATTTCTCTTCACAAGGAACCATGTCCATTCCGCGTTCGTCATCTCTTTGCGAGTCTTGACTTGCTTATCAGTATTTTTAGACATGTGCTCTCTCCTTTGTTAGATTTTCGTCTTATAGTGATTATGGAAATCAGTCAACGATGTAAGATTCAAGAGCGTTTGCAGCGTCGGTAAGGTAGCCGGCAACTTCAGGCATGGATGCGCTGAGGCCTTCTGCTGCTGCGCGGATTTCGTCGATGTTTTCGCTTGCGATTGCTGCAACAGCCGCTGCTACGGGAGCAGAGGACTTCGTGCCTTCGTCAAGTTCATCGATTGCTTCTGCAGCCTGACCGAGACGCTTGGAAGCGAGAGTCTCACCGATTTCAAGGGTTTCGAGGTCAAACTCGGTTCTCTTTCTCGTGATTTCCTTGTTGATGGTGTTGATGTAACCAAGGAGCGAGTCAACCGGGTCTGCGTGGTTGTTGTATGCGTCAAGGAATGCGAAGTTGGTGTAACGGCCGAGGATGTAGGAACCCGGGTATGCAACGATTGCTGCGGTGTGGTCCATCTGCTTCATCAGCTGTTCGTATTCGTGAGAGGTCCACGGGAGTTCTTCGAGAGCTTCCATGTTCGCGGTTGCGTTCTTAGCAGCCGGGCCGAGAATTGCAACGAGTTCGTTGGAGTAGTCTACCTGGAACTTGGTGTCGGTATACCAGCTCATGAACGTCCATGCTTCCTTGATGTTTTCAGCACCTGCCATCATAACGAGAGCGGAGGTACCGGACATAGCGGTGTTGTCAACCGTGCCGTCTTCCTTAGCAAATCCGGGGATCGGACCGAAGTCCCAGAGACCTGCGATTTCAGTTGCGAAGATGATGATGTTGTTGTAGGAAGTGTAGGGCTGGATGCAGATCGGCATTTCACCGGTTCTGAAACGGTTAGCAAAGTCGTAGGATACGGGGAGGGAGTACTGGGTGAACATGTTGCACATGGTTTCGAAGGATTCGAGGGAGAGGTTGGAGTCGAGGTTGATTCTCATACCGTCGTCTGCCCAGAGTTCTTCGCCCATCTGGTACATATACATCTGATAGTCCTGGGACATACCGATTTCCATGTTGTTGAACTGGAGAACCGGGATCATTGCAAGGAGGTCATCCCAGGTTTCCGGAATTTCGAGACCGAGTTCGGCAATGATGTCGGTACGATAGAACATCATCGGCCAGGTCTGGGTATCCGGGAGACCGTAGGTCTTGCCGTAAAGGGTGATCGGAATCATCGCAGCTTCGGTGAATCTGGACTTGACTTCGTCGAAGTCAGCGAATGCTTCACGCATCTTTGCGTTGTAAGCCTTGGTGTCTTCGTCATCGCCTTCCTGATCGGTGTATGCATCGGGGTTCAGCGCAAGAACTGCGGAACGGATCGCGTACTGGATCGGGTCAACGCCGGTACCCGGGAGAGCAACTTCCGGACCAACGCCTGCGAGAACGGACGGGAGGAGAGTACCGCCGGCAACGAGCTTCAGAGTAGCGTTGATGCCGTAGGTAGGACCGAAGTCGTTGTCCATGAGGTTACGGATGATCTGCGCCTGGTCACGACCGGTGGAGACCCATACGTCAACCTGAACAGCGTCCTTCATATCTTCGCCGGAAGAACCGAGGGAGTTGTAGTCGGTGAAGAAGGAAGCAATGAAGCTCTTGATTTCGAACCACATTGCGCTGAAGATGTTAGCGTTTGCCTTCGGCTTTGCAGCGGAAGCGGGCTGGACGTTGATGTAGTCGATTTCGATCGGCTGCTTCTTTACGTCGTTGATCCATTCACCGAGAGTACCAACCTGGGACTTGAGTTCGGTGAGGTTCTTTGCGATTTCGTCTTCATCCGTACCCATCTTGAGAAGGAGACGGGAGATGGTGTCAAGAGTTGCGGAGCTCTGGGACTTGATGTTCGCCATACCTTCGACGTAGCCGATGACTTCTTCGAGGGCGAGGTGCTGGATAACAAGGTCTTCAACAACGTCCGGAAGCACGCGGCCGAAACCGTAGTCACGGTAAGAGTCGGGGCTGGAACCGGTAAGCTTGAGGATTTCAAGGTAGTCTTCGTTGACAGAGGACATGATATCGGAAACCTGACGTACAACGTCGCCCATTTCACCGAGGGTTACTTCGAGCTTCAGAGTGTGCTTGCCGGGTTCAAGATAGAACTGGAAGGTATCTGCGCCGTTGTTTGCAGCTTCAACCTGCCATTCGGTATTGTAGTTGAACTTCGCGTAGTTTGCTTCTTCGAAGGGGATCTCACCGTCGATGTAGATCTTTCTGGAAGTATACATACCGGGAAGTTCGTTCTGTCTGTAACGGAACACGATTTCGTAGAGGCCAGCGGTAGCTACTTCGAATTCGTATTCAACCCACTGACCGGGAGTTACCCATTTTTCACTACCGATCGTGTTGAGCATGATCTTTGCTGCATCCTGCGGTTCTGTGATAGGAGATTTACGGTCATAAATCGGATATACAGTGTAGTCGGATGTAGCGCTGGGAGTTTCCGCATGGATGTGAATCGCTTCTGCAGAAGCTTCGGACTTGCCGCTCACATATTCTTCGTAGGAGATGTTGTCTTCGTACGGATAAATGCGGATCTCGCTGATTACCATGTCTTCGCGGACTGCTTCAAGGGAAAGGGTGTTGGTGCCCTTTGCGAAGTAGAACTCGAAGGGGTTTGCGTAGTAGGTGTTGGAGTCGATGAACTCGTAGGTCTTCCAGATGTGGTCTACATAGGAAGTCGGACGGAGTTCGTTGCCGTTGCCGTCGATTTCGAAACGAAGTTCACCGGTCTCAGCATTTTCGGTGTAGTTGTTCCGCCAGGTCTTCTTCATAAGAAGATATCTTGCTTCGGAACACGGAACCAGACCGTTTATGTAGAGAGTACGTTCGATCGAGTTGGTCTTATCGGAAACGGAGCAGTAGTCGATCGCTACCGCGTACATACCTTCCTTGGGAACTTCAAATTCCCAGGTAACCTTGCCTGCGTCGGGGATCATCAGAGCCTTTCCGCTTTTGCCCTGATAGTCGGATACGACTTCAACTGCCGCGTCGGTTTCGTCAGCCTTGTAGTCGACAGCAGAAATTGTTACCGTGCTGGTACCTCTCGCCACGTCTGCGTATTTTTCCTTATACTCAGCGTAGGAGATGAATTTGAAGGATTCGCTGATTTCCTGAAGCGTCGTCTTCTCAGTCTTTTCAGTGGTATCAGCCGCGGATATCAGCGACGGAAATGCACTGGAACACATAAGAAGCGACAGCGCGAGGCACGTCAGCTTTTTGCATGTGGTTTTTCTCATATAACCTTCCTCCTGCTAATTTTTGAGCCGTACCGACCGCTGACCGACGGCGGCATGACTCCACCCGATTCGGGGAATTTTATGTCCTCATGACAGCTTTAGACGCACAGTCACAATGGATTGCGAAGTGCGTCAAAGAGTCAAAAAAACATATATACGGAGACCGCGGGGTAAATTTCCCCCGCAAAAATCTCCCGGGATGCGTAAAATATACACGAATCCCGATATTTATATGACATTATAATATCATAAGCGTACAAAAATGTCAAGCACGACGATGAAGTGCACAGGAATAATCTTCCGGCGAAAAAAGTAATCTTTCCCAACCGTTCCTGTGGAAAAACTTTGGATTTCCCTGTGGAAACCTGATCCCCCTGTTTTTGACACTTCACCCGCCCGTCACAAGTAAATTAATCTTACCATATGTTATTATTTTTTGAACATTTTATCGTATTTTAGGCTTATTTTTCGCAATCATATTGTCTTATTTATGAATAAACCATGATAAAGTAATTTTTATTTACCGTTACACATGTAATGCAGACATGAGCTGAGTGACGTCCGGGTGACAGGCGAACATTGGTTTTTGTGCAGGTCACACAAAATTTGACCATGTTTTTCTACACATAAGCACAATGCACAAATTTTCAGAAAATTAGGATTTTCCGCCCCAAAAACGGAATTTTTCCGCAAAAACAGGGTCAGAACGTCCAAACCTATCGGTTTGACAGGCAGAAACTGCCGTCCCGCAGGCTTATCCCCGTGCCAGGCGAACACAGTCGCGTACGGTTTCGGAGATCCTTCCGGCGTCCTCCTCCGTGGTGTACCGCCCGATGGAAATGCGGATCGAGGAAGTCAGAAACTCCTCTGGAACGCCCATCGCCGCGAGGACATGCGAGGGGGTATCATCGCCCGCATGACAGGCGGATCCGGTGGACAGGCAGACCCCGCGCAGGTCGCAGAGGAGCATGAGATTCTCCCCGTACGTTCCGGCGAATGCAATGTTCAGGATCCCGGGCATTGTTTCCCCGCCGCCGATACGGACACTGTCCGGAATCTCCAGCAGCTCCGCTGCGATGCGGTCGCGCAATGCGCACACCCTGCGGTCGTCATCCGCCCGGCGCTCCAGCGCTTCCGCGCAGGCTTCGCCGAATGCAGCGATCAGCGGCACCGGCAGGGTTCCGCTGCGCAGACCGCGTTCCTGGCCGCCGCCGTAATGGAACGGCGCGATCTTCCGTGTGACTTCCTTCCTTATATATAGGGCGCCGATCCCCTTAGGCGCATGGAACTTATGTCCGGAAACGGAGAGCAGGTCGCACCCCAGTTCCCGCACAGTCGGCATAACATGTCCGACGCCCTGAACGGCGTCACAGTGGACCAGCGCACCTGCCGCATGAGCGGCATCGGCGGCGTCCCGCACGGGTTGGATCACACCGGTCTCGTTGTTGGCGTACATCAGGGAAACAAGCGCCGTATCCGGATGGATGGCAAGCAGTTCCCGCACACGCTCTGCCGGAACCGCGCCGGATGCTTCCGGGCTGACAAGCCGGACCTGCGCCGCGTACGCTTCCGCTGAACGGAGCACCGCCGGATGTTCGATCGCAGAGGTGAGGAGCCCGCGTCCCGCAGCGAAACGCACGGCATGGTTGTCCGATTCCGTTCCGCCGGAGGTAAAGTACACCTCATCGGGTTCACAACCGAGCAGAGCTGCAGTCTGTTCCCTCGCCCGATCGACTGCGGCAGCAGCCGTTCTGCCGAAGGAATGCGCAGACGACGGATTTCCGAAGGTGTCCCGCGACGTCCTGCAGAGGACATCGTACACGCGGTCGGAAATCGGCGCCGCGGCGGCATAATCGGCGTAGATCACAAAAACACTTCCTTTTTATTATAATGCATACACACCGCACTATTTTACACCAAAAAAGGAAAAAGTGCAAGCATTATTTTCCAAAAAATCCACTTTGGCAGGCAAAACTGCACCGCAGTTTCCGCAGCCTGTGCGCAATCCGTGCATTCTCACGCCATTCCACCAAAAAAATTATGAAATTCCCACATCACTGTTGACAAAAATACCTCTTTTCATATATAATAGTATAAACAAAACGGCGAGAATCGCCGAAAAAACGAAATTTCTGTAAAGGCAGGATACACTATGTATTACATTGGCGTAGACCTTGGCGGTACCAACATCGCCATCGGTATCGTAAACGAAGACTTTGAAATCGTAAAGAAGGGCAGCACCCCCACCAAGCCCGAACGCGGCGCAGACGCAATCGTTGCGGACATGGCAGCTCTCTCCCGTAAGCTCGTTGAAGAAATGGGCATCACGATGGACGACATCGCATCCGCAGGCGTAGCGACCCCCGGTACGGCAAACAACGAAACCGGTGTTGTTGAATACGCAAACAACATCCCCTTCCTGCAGTACCCCCTCGCAGACAAGCTTTCCGCACTTCTCGACGGCAAGCCGGTCTACATTGAAAACGACGCAAACGCAGCTGCAAAGGCAGAAGCGATGGCAGGCGTAGCAAAGGGCGCACCCTACTCCGTAATGATCACCCTCGGTACCGGTCTCGGCGGCGGTATCGTTATTAACGGCAAGGTATACTCCGGCTTCAACTTCGCAGGCGCTGAACTCGGTCACATCGTTATCGAAAAGGACGGCCGTCAGTGCTCCTGCGGCAGAAAGGGCTGCTGGGAAGCATACTCTTCCGCAACCGGTCTCGTTAACATGACCAAGGACGCCATCCTCGCTGCACGCGAATCCGGCCGCGCAACCGCTATGGAAGAAATGATCGGCGGGGACCTCGATAAGGTATCCGCACGCACCGCATTCAACGCACAGAAGGCAGGCGACGCTCTCGGCGCAGAAGTTGTTGACGAATACATCAGCTACCTCGCTACCGGTATCGTAAACATCATCAACATCTTCCAGCCCAACGTTCTCTCCATCGGCGGCGGCGTATGCAACGAAGGTGACAACCTCATGAAGCCCCTTCTCGAAAAAGTATGGTCCGAAACCTACTCCCGCGAAGGTACTCCCCAGACCCAGATCATGATCGCAAAGCTCGGCAACGACGCCGGCATCATCGGTGCTGCTGTTCTCGGTCAGTAATCGAATCAAACAGAGTTTTTCTGAGGGGAACTTTTGAAAAAAAGTTCCCCTCAGTCTCCCCTCAAAACCTTTTAATCTGTTGTAACCGTTACGGATACAGCAGATTTTTTGTTTTTCAGATCACGTACACGTTTCCGTCCGCTTTCGTGTCCCTGCCGAGACGGAAGCGTTTCTCGACGTCCCACGGAGTTTCCCCGTCGTCCGGAACATAGATGCGGATCATGGTTTCGTTCTTTTTCGCCGTCCCGTCGTCCGGTGCGGGTGCGATCGACGCCGCGCATTTTACCGTTTCCATCCCGACGACTGCCGCAGAGATCGCAAGTTCTGCTGTAAGATTCAGCACATCCCCGTCGGCTCGCGCCTGAATATCCGTCACGCGGACCGAAGTTTTACCGGCAAGGCAGGCATGATCGGCGGTTTTGTCCGTGACGGACTCGAATTCACAGCGGAACGGTACCGACACTTCGTCGAGGATCGCTTCCCCTCCCCCTGTTTCGACGACAGAAATACAGACGTTCCCTGTGATGACCGTGCGTCCGTTCGCCGTTTCCAGACGATCCGCCGTACCGCGTCCCCATGCGCAGACGTACGCCATCCCCGGCTTCAGTTTCATCGACGTCTGCGTTGTCAGACGACCGTTCACCGCACACGCCGGATAGACCGAATCGTATGCTGCGGTTTCCAGAACGTCTGCACTGCCTACCAGATAAGCGTCGGTCACCACAGATGCCTCCGTGCTCCGGATCACCGTGCAGTCTACGTCGTATTCCATCCGCCATGTCAGAACGCCGTCGTCCGCCGTCTGCATTTCCAGCAGTACGACTTCCCCGAACGCCGCCGCATGGCAGACACAGTCCCGCGGAACTTCCGGCAGGGTGATTTCCTCCTCCACGGGAACCCGTGACTTCGCCGTCACGTACGTTCCCTCCGGGGAAAGCAGCACCGCCGTCACGTACGCGTCGCCTTTAATTTTTACAGTACCACCGTTCACCCGCGCATCCGACAGGCACAATTCCCCGCCTGCGCAGATCACCCGCATCCCTTCCCTCTCGTGTATTTCACCGGAACATTCCCCCGTCTGACGGTATTCCGCCATAACGGCGCACTTCTTCTCCTCCGTCTTCCTGCGGACAGCATAGTCACCTTCCGTCTTCATCGTCACATCCGCCGGCTTCTGCGACAGGATTTTCATCCGTACCTTCGACGACAGCGTGATCCTGCGCGGCGCGGTCACCCGGCAGTTCACGTTTTCCGCCGTACACGACAGAACGATGTCCTGCGGCGTAAACCGGTCGTCCTCCGCCTTCAAAGGAATCCGTCCCGTATAGGATGACGTCTGCGAGGTCATACAGATCGCGCCATCTCCGCCGACGTACATCACGCTGTAGGTCACTCCGCCGTCCGTTTCCAGTTCGTCCCCGGAGAGGTACTTTCCGTCCGCCGAGACCGACGCGCGCACGCCGATCACCCGCCGAACCTCCGGTATGTAGTCCGGCAGCACAAAATCCTCGGTCACGTCGCACACAGCGGCAGTATCAAATCGCTTTACGTAAATCGTCTGGTTCATATTTTCCTCCATATTGATTCGGCAGAAACTCTTTTGCACTGCATTCTATGCGGGATCCCGCCGGAACATACCGTTTACCCCTCTCCGCCGATCTGTTTTTCCATCGCCTCGACCGTCCGCCTGGACAGATGATGCTCGATCCGCTCCGCCTCCTCAAAACATTCGTGATCCCCGCGCAGCCATTCGAGAAATGCCAGCACCACCCGATGCCGCCGGATGAGGTAATCCCCCATTTCCAGTCCCGCCGGCGTCAGCGTGATGAACCCGTACCTCTTGAAATCCACAAATCCGCGCAGCGCCATCGCCTGTGCCATCCGCGACGCCGACGACGGCGAGACATGCAGTTCCTCCGCCAGTTCACAGATCCGTACCGGACGCATCGTTTCGCTCTTCCCCTCCTCGTCCGACCGTGCGAGACGGCAGATCATCTCGAGGTAATCCTCCGCCGCCGGGGTCATTCCGCCGTTTTTCCGCACTTCACCGGCGTATCCGCTGTCCGTCAGAAATTCCTTCTCCGCCATGTGTCACATTCTCCCTTCCACAACATATCCTTATACCAAGGCAAACATTGTTGCCCCTGTGCAAACCATATGCCAAATCCATCCGAAGCATTCCAAGGGAGACTCCCATGAACAATAAAAATATCCGCAGCCTTTCCGATCTCCGCCCCGGCGAGACCGCCGCAGTCCTTTTTCTCACCGATCCCGCCCATGACCTCGCGGAACGGCTCACCGACCTCGGGCTGACCGCCGGTTCCGCCGTCACCTGTACCATGAAAAGTCCGCTCGGTGACCCGTGCGCCTACCTCATCCGCGGAGCCGTGATCGCTCTTCGCCGTGCGGACGCATCCATCGTCGCCGTCGGGGAGGTCTTATGAACGCAACGATCACCGCCGCCCTGGCGGGAAACCCGAACGTCGGAAAAAGCACCGTATTCAACGCTCTGACCGGCATGCACCAGCACACCGGAAACTGGGCTGGCAAAACCGTCGGCTGTGCGGAAGGGACGTTTTCCGGGGAAGGACGTACCGTCATCCTGACCGACCTGCCGGGGATCTATTCCCTCTCCAGCCATTCGCCCGAGGAGGAAGCCGCACGGGATTTTCTCGCGGACGCCCGTCCCGACACCGTTGTCTGTGTCTGTGACGCCTGCTGTCTTGAACGAAGCCTGATCCTCGCGATGCAGATCTGCGATCTCGCCGACGACGTGATCCTGTGCGTCAATCTCATCGACGAAGCGGAGAAAAAGGGAATCACCGTCGACCGCGAAAAACTCGAATCCCTCACCGGATGTCCCGTCGTCCTCACAGCGGCCAGACAGAATGCCGGTCTCGCGGAACTGAAGAGCGCCGTCGTTCATCACCGCCCGCGTACCCCGTCAAATCTCATGGGTACCCCCGCCGAACGTGCGGAACAGCTCGCACGTACCTGTGTGACCATCCGCAGCGGCCGCGACCCGACAGCACGCGACCGGAAGATCGACCGCATCCTCTGCGGACGCTTCACCGCCGTACCGGTCATGCTCCTTCTGCTGGCATTCGTTTTCTGGCTCACCCTCTCCGGCAGCGGGTATCTGTCCGACGCGCTGGACACCGGACTGTCCTTCCTCGCACGGCACCTCCGCGCATTCCTTCTCACGATTCTTCCGGAAAACCTCGCCCTTCTCCTCGCCGACGGCGTTGCCGGAACGGTCTTCCGCGTAACCGCCGTGATGCTGCCGCCGATGGCGATTTTCTTTCCGCTGTTCACCCTTCTTGAAGACCTCGGATACCTCCCGCGCGCGGCGTTTTCCCTCGACCGATGTTTCGCCTGCTGCGGATCCTGCGGGAAACAGTCTCTGACGATGTTAATGGGACTCGGCTGCAACGCCGCCGGCGTCACGGGCTGCCGCATCATCGATTCCCCGCGCGAACGGCTCATCGCCGTTCTCACCAATTCGCTCGTTCCCTGCAACGGACGGTTCCCCGCGATCCTCGCCGTCCTCTCCTGTCTCGGACTGGGAACGGTTTCCTCCGCCGCCGCGATGACCGGTGTCCTGCTCCTGTCCGTCGGGATGACATTTCTTGTCTCGAAACTCCTGTCCGTCACGATCCTCCGCGGGACACCGTCGTCGTTCACGCTGGAACTGCCGCCGTACCGGATGCCGCAGGTCGGCCGCGTGATCGTCCGCTCCGTGTTCGACCGGACGGTATTCGTCCTCGGACGCGCGGTCTCGGTCTCGGCACCGGCAGGCGCACTGATCTGGCTTGCGGCGAACACCGACATCGGCGGCACGAGCATTTACGCCCACCTTACCCGTCTTCTCGATCCCGTCGGACGGTTCGCGGGCATGGACGGTACGCTGATGCTGGCATTTCTGTTCGCACTTCCCGCCGCGGAACTGATGCTTCCCCTCGCTCTCGCCGGAGGAACGGCGGTCAGCCTCGCCGACACGTTCGACATCCCGGCGGCGTTTGCGGCGAACGGGTGGGGACCGGTGACGGCAGTATGCGTCCTGCTGTTCACGCTGTTCCACTTCCCCTGCGCGACGACCCTGCTGACGATAAAAAAAGAGACCGGCAGCGTCGGATATACGGTGCTGGCGGCAGTGATCCCCACCGTGATCGGGTACGGACTGTGCGTGGGGGTACGGGTGCTGTTCGGGTGAACCCGGGCGGGTTGACAGTTGTACGAAATCATGCTATAATATAACCATAAAACACCAATGCGGAGGTTTCTATGGTTTACAGCATACGACGTTTCATCTATAACACAGTCTGCGTTCTTTTCCTTCTGTGCGTCGCCGGACTCGCTTACCGCCACCTGTTCCACGAACGCATCGTCCCCGTTCTGATCGCCGCCGCCCTGCTGACCCTTTACGGCATTGCCACAGCTGCATCTTCGTACGGAATGACGGAAATGCAGAAATTCGAACAGATTCAGGCGGCACGCGGAATTCTTCCGGAAGATCATCCGAAACTCCTCCGCTGCGCTCTGCTGATTCCCCTCCCTCTCCACTTCTGCACACTTCTTGCATCCCTCATCCCGATCACAACATGGGAAGTCTGGTTTATCACCATCTTCCCGTGTGTATTTCTCACCTTTCAGCCGATCCGCGCGGTCGGAGATGTATACGATCTGTACACCGGAAAGAAGCGGCTGTTCTGGGTTCTGCAAATCGCAATTGTTCTCAGCATCATGCTGACCATGCAGGCGATTGTGCAAACATTTTTGTAATTCCACAAAAACTGTAGTTTTCCAGAGAAAGGAGGTTTTTATGGTTAAACGAATTCTCACGAACTCCCTTTTGAATTTTGTACGTCTGATCGGGACGCTGGCAATTTCCATGATTCTTGTCATCATAGTGCTCGGACTGGTGATATTTGTGTTCGGGAACATCGGCGTCGCTGTTCTGCGTACCCTGCTGTTCTGCGCGATCTCCTTCGGTGGTCTGTTTTACATGAACAGCCAGTCCGCTTACAAAAACAGTGCACCGGTTCTGTCGGAAACCGTTTTATCCGGTGTTCTCATGACCATCTATCACATCCTGATCGCCAAACTCCTGAAATTTGTCATGTACACCTCCGGAGCCGCCTATTACGCTATCCAATCCTATTATCTTATCATCGGCCAGGAAATTCCGGATATGTATACGGTTCCTGATCTGACGTATATCCTGCTCATGATCCTTTTTGACATTCTCTATATCGCGGCGATTTATCTCGGCGGACAGCACGGCGCACGGAAACGTCAGCGTGACCGTGAACAACTGACCGGACGGACTTCCTCCATATAACTTTCGCTTCTTGACAGGTTCTCCGGACTGTGGTACAATGGTTTCACCGATAATCGAAAGGAGGGTCTGCATGATCCGCGAGCTTCTGAAAACGCTTCTCCGAAAGCTGCCCCGTCCGCCGCGCCGGGTACGGACGTTTCTTTCCGACGCCTGGCTCACTTTCATCTACGTCAGCCTCCTCGGAATGGGCTCGAATATCCTGATCCTGCTCGTCGGATACATTCTCACTCTCCCCCATCTGTTCGAATTCATCCTCGGCTACTATATGGACTACGACAACCAGAAACTCTGGCTGATCTATCTCACCGTCTCGCAGGTGTTCTGCTCCGTCGGCAGCGGATGTCTCGTTTCCCTCATCGGCGCTGGATCCGCGCGTACCCGTCTCTGGTACAATCTTCCCGCCGAACGTCCGGACTTCGGTCATATGTTCGCCGCCGTCGGTGCCGGTACCGCCCTGCACGGACTTCTCTGCGTTCTCGTCACCCGTATCAACATGGCGTACCTGTTTTTCGCCGGACCCGTTCAGTACATCGCACGCTTCATCGCCCACGGCGGACGTTCGCTGTTCGTGGACGTCGCGTTCCAGTTCCCGCGTCACATCACCCTTCTTGCCATCCTGATTTACTGCGTCCTGATCTGTGCGGGCGGCTGTGCGGGCTACATCATCGGGTATAAAAAACAGTTCCGTACCTCCATGCAGGAGGAAGAGGAACGCCGTCTCGGCGAATCCCCCGAAAAAACATGGTCGGACGACGACAAAAACCAGACGCCGTTCGCTTACCGCAGCCGGAACGAATAGTACGCTGCCCCTTATCAGACAAAAATCCACGGGAATACATGGATATCCCCGTGGATTTTCTTATCGTATGGATCAGCCCGCGCCTTCCATCATTTTATAGAAATCGCTGTATTCGTAGGAAACGATTTCAATGGAGAAATGGCGGGATTCTCCATCAGGATCTGCTCCGTCCTCCAAAGAAGTCAGCTTCACCTGCGCGGTAATGACGGGATTCTGCTCAAAATCACACGCCTTTACGGTAAGTAAATACTCCTGTCCGATGTACGGCTCGAAGTTCTCGAAAATGGTATCCCTTCCGGAAATCCAGATATTATGATTGCTGAACCCGTACGGAGCAACAGCCATATATCCCGCGCGTGACAGGGTCAGCTGATGATCGTTCTGAAAATCGTAAACCCGTGTGCTCATATCTTCGCCGTGCTTCCATATTCCGCCGTTCCGCCCGACGGAAAGCTGTACATCGCGGTTCGGAACGTAAACCATACAGATACCATATTCATAGTCAAAATACAGGTTGAAATTCACCATCCGGAGGTCTTCATAATCCTGCAGCACATACGTCGGTACAAGCTTCTTCGGTTCGTTCAGCGGGAGCTGCTGGAATCCCCAGGTCTCCCCGTCTTCGTTGTACACGTACGCGCTGATTTTCAGCGCATCCTTCATGGAAACCTCCGGCGTGTCGTCCTTATTGCAGGACACAAACGCGAAAATCAGAAACAACCCTGAGAGTAAAAAGAAAATTCGTTTCATAAGAGAACCCCCTTCCATATTTATGTACTACAAGTATACCACATCATCCTATGTTTGTCAATGATAAAACGGAACGGTATTTCTACCGTTCCGTCTTCCGTTATTCAAAATACTTTTTTATCGTCTCTGCGCATTCCATCGAATCCCGTGAGGTATCGACGATCACGTCGTACGCGCTGTCCTCTTTCGGCGTGATGTGCGTCTCCTGCCATCTCGCCTTGCCGGGAGTACGGTCGCCGCGTGCGATTTCCCGCCGTTCCAGTTCATCCATGGGCAGCTTCACGCGCACCATCGTTACCGGACAATCCTTCATGATCTCCTGCGACATCTCATACACATTCTCGCAGTCGAACAGGCAGTTGTCAATCACGACGTCCCGTCCGGAACGGCAGATCGCCGCTGCAGACTCGTACATCACCGCGAGAAAATCCCGCACGGCATCGATACCGTAATCCCTCTTGTAACCCGTCACGCCGAACGGCGCCATGTACCAGTCCACGGAATCGTACGACAGATAGTACAGCGGACGTTCCCATATTTTCTGCAGATTCCGCGAAAGCGTGGTCTTTCCCGCACTTGACGGCCCGTTCAGAACGATGATTCTTCCGTATTCCGCCATGATCAGCCCTCTTTGTAGCTTCCGAGATACTTGAATTCCCGGCACATCGAGTGTGCGTTGTCGATCAGCGCGGCAAAATCGTCGGAAAGAACATGGGATTCAAAGTCGAGATAGAACCGCGATTCGAAATCGCTTCCCGCGATCGGCTGGGAAACGAGGCTCGAAATGTTGATGCCGAGCGCAAAGAACCGCGACAGAACCTTGTACAGCGCCCCCGGCTTGTTGTCGGTCACGATGATGATGCTCGCTTTGTCCGCGTCGGGGTACAGCTCGAGTTCCTTCGAAACGCAGAGGAATCTCGTGCGGTTGTTGTCCGTGTTCTGCACGTCGCACGCGAGTTCGCCAAGGTCATACAGCTCCGCACAACGGTGCGAGGACAGGGACGCAAGGTCGCTCCGTCCGGATTCCGCGACCATTTTCGCGGCAACAGCGGTGTTCAGCGCGTAGGAAACCTTGATTTCCGGATGTGCCGCAAGGAATTCCGAACACTGGCTGACCGCCTGTTCATGGGAGATGACCTCGCGCACGTTTTCGAGTTTTGTTCCCTTCGGCGCAAGCAGCGAATGACGGATCGCACACTTCACTTCGCGCACGATGTACACACCGTACTTGTTCAGCAGAGAGTAGACCGCTTCGACGCATCCCGCGTTGCTGTTTTCAATCGGCAGAACCCCGTACTTCACACGTCCCTCGGACACCGCCTGCATCACAGACTCAAAGGTAGGGCAGAATTCAATGTCCGGCTCCTGGAACAGTGTCCGCGCGGCGATTTCAGAGTACGCCCCCGCTTTGCCCTGGCACGCGACCTGCGCCGTTTTCGGGAATGCATCCGGCATGAGGCGGATCGGCGCACTTTCGGGATTCAGGATGCGGTTCTGGTAATCGCGGGACAGCTCCATCAGCAGCGAATACAGCGAACGGGTATAGCTCCCCATTTTTTCACCTGCAAGAGCGGCAACGGAGTCGAGCTTGATCACTTCACGTGCCGGATCAAATACGGCTTTTCCCATATCGCGCTTTGCTTCGGCGATCCCGGCGGCGACCTCCATCCGGCGCACGAACGCATCAACGAGATCACGGTCGGCGGCGTCGATCGCAAGGCGCAGTTCATTCAGTTTCTCAGCAGACATTGATCTATACGATCCTTTCGTAAAGGTATTTTATCCGATATTCCGCTCTATATTATATCACATTATCCTTTTTATGCGGCGCACGCGGGAGAAATTTTTTAAATATTTGATTTAAAGGAAAGCCACTTCGTGGCTGGAAGGAAGAAAAATGACCTTTGGGTCATTTTTCTAAAATTAATGTGCCTGCGCGGCACGGCGCACAAGAGGTCCTCGCGCGGGACCTCTTGTGAATCACCCGCGCCAGAGGAGGGGAGGTTTCCCCTCCTCTGGACTCTTCCCCTCGGACGTAGCGCTAACCGCGGAGGCTAAAAATAAAGTAAATTTTGTAGCCGAAAGTTGGGCTTTTTCCGCGGTTAGCCTATATCTGCGCAACCCTTACACCGGTATGTACGTGTCGAGTTATTTCCTGATTGTTCAGCTAAACGAGCGCAAGGAGAATCCAAGGGGGAACCCCCTTGGTCGGGGTGAT
>JAFQFS010000160.1 GCA_017398585.1 Clostridia bacterium | reverse complement strand
GTTTTTTCTTTCTCGGTCCTCTTGGTTTGGAGTCCGGACGTTTGATTATACCATTTTTGAAGTGAGTGTCCTCAAACTTCTCGAAATAAACAAATAATCCGAACCCGTCTCCCACAGGGAAGATCTGGTTCGGATTATATTGCTTTGGTGCGGGTAAAAGGACTTGAACCTTCACGAAGTTGCCCCCACAAGAACCTGAATCTTGCGCGTCTGCCAATTCCGCCACACCCGCATACGGGGTTGTTCTCTCGAACGATATAGATTATATCACAGCGATCCGGTTTTGTCAAGGGGTATTTTTCAATTTCGATAAAAAATTATGTTAAAACTCCGCGCTCATTCGCCTTTGCAATACACGCGGTTGTAGTTCGACGGTCTCGCGCGCAGCAGATCGACGCGTCGGTCGGCACCCGCCCCGAAACGGGTCAGGAACATCGTGTCTCCTTTCACCGAAACGACATCGAACGCCGTTTCCGTGATGGTTCCCGCCGTACGCTCGGGACATCCCGGCGCCCACTGCTGGAGCATTGCGCAGAGCGTGGTGATCTGCGGCAGGTCACCGTCGTAGCGGACGTTGTCGTAATGGACGTGCCCCGCGAACAGCGCCAGCACCTTTTTGCACTGCCGTACATGGAACGTCAGGCGCGGACCGCCGAGCAGGTCGTCGTACGGCTTGATGCCGTCGGGCTTGCCTTCGGTCCCCCAGATGCCCGCGTTCGACAGCGGTGAATGTCCGAACACGAAGATCGAACGTCCGGTGTTCAGCGCGTCGTTCTCGAACCATTCCGCCTGTTCGTTCGAGATCTCCAGCCGCCAGCCGAAGGGATACTGCCCGTTTCTGTCGGTCAGATACGGCTTGTCCGTGCAGTCGAGGAAGACAAAGCGGTATCCGCCGCCGTCGGTGTCGACGTCGGTGTAGTAATAATTGCGGTCGGTGGGGTTGTACTTTCCGCAGATTTCCCGCATTTCGTCCGGCAGGATAGCGTTCCGCGTGTCGAGGTGATGGTCGATCATGTTGCCGATGCCGTCGTCGTGGTTGCCGATGCAGCAGTGGACGGGGATCCCGAGTGCGTACATCGCGTCCATCATCCGGCGGTGGGACGCGCGCATCTGTTCCGGATCGCGGTGATAGTCGTTCCCGATGTCGCCGCCGCTGACCAGAAACCGGATCTCCGGACAGCGGTCGAGAATGTACCGCATGGATTCCACGGCGGGAACCACCGAATTCGCAAGTTCATTGTGCTGGTCGGTGATAAAAATAAAATTCAGGGGCGCGCCGATGTTTCTGATCTGCGCGATCTTTTCGTCGTAATGGTCGGTGAGATACCGGAGTTCTTCCGCTGTCATGATCGTCCTCCACGGTTGATTTTTCAGATTCATTATACCCTGCTTCCGTTTTTTTGTCAAGAGAAGGGGTTCTTCCTATTGACTATTTTGTAGTTTTGGTGTATTATTAAATCACGGTTATCGTTTTTTATTATTACCGGCTATTCAAAAATTCCAACTACCGAAAGGACGGCACCGGATCGTGGAAAACATCAAAGATCGAATAAGACGCATCGGCAAAAAACGCGAAGTCGACATGACCGAGGGGAACATCATCCGCCACCTCATCACGTTCGCCTTCCCTCTCTTCATCGGAAACATTTTTCAGCAGCTCTACAACACCGTCGACACGTGGGTCGTCGGGAACTACGTCAGCAACGAGGCATTTTCCGCCGTCGGCTCGGTCGGCCCGATCATCAACCTGCTGATCGGGTTCTTCCTCGGTCTGTCGAGCGGCGCGGGCGTTGTCATTTCGCAGTACTACGGCGCGAAAAAGTACGACCGCGTGCATGACGTTGTCCACACGGCGCTGCTGATGACGCTCGTCATGGCGGTTTTGTTCACGGGCATCGGCATCGCGATGGTGCCGTTCATGCTGAATTTCATGAAGACCCCCGCGGAGGTCCTTCCCGAAGCGACGAAATATCTCACGATCTACTTTTCCGGCGTGATCGGTCTGATGATCTACAACATCGGCTCGGGCATCCTCCGTGCCATCGGGGACTCGCAGCGTCCGTTCTACTTTCTCGTCGTATCGGCGGTGCTGAACACCATCCTCGACCTCGTGTTCGTCATCGCGTTTGACATGGGCGTTGCCGGCGTCGCGCTGGCAACCATCCTCGCGCAGGGCGTATCGGCGATCCTCGTGCTGATCCTCCTGCTCCGGACGGATCTCTGCATCAAATTCGTCCCGCGCGACCTGAAAATGCACTGGGATATGCTCGGAAAGATTGTCCGCGTCGGTATCCCGGCGGCAATCCAGATGGCAATCACCTCGTTCTCGAACATTTTCGTACAGTCGTACATCAACTACTTCGGCGCGGACTGCATGTCCGGCTGGACGGCGTACGCGAAGATTGACCAGTTCATCTTCCTGCCGATGCAGTCGCTCGCCCTCGCGTCGACCACGTTCGTCGGTCAGAACCTCGGCGTGAATCAGGTCGACCGTGCCCGCAAGGGCGCGGACACCGCGCTCCTCATGGCGACCGGCATGACCGTGCTGATTATCATCCCGATCGTGATTTTTGCTCCGTCGTTCGTGCAGTTCTTCAATGACAAGCCGGAGGTCGTCGAATACGGCACCATGCTCCTGCGCTGGCTGACGCCGTTCTACATCGTCTGCGGCGTGAACCAGGTTTACTCGGGCGCACTCCGCGGTGCGGGCAACAGCCGCGCGCCGATGGTCATCATGCTCGTCTCCTTCGTCCTCTTCCGCCAGCTCTACCTCTTCATCATGGCAAACTTCATCTCCAACACGATCATCCCGATCGCAATGGGCTACCCCGCCGGCTGGCTCCTCTGCAGCTCCCTCGTCTTCATCTACTACAAGAAAGCGAAGCTGTCAAAGTCCCGCCTGGTCGAGGATCATGAATAAAAGAGAGAAACCGGGGAGAAACTTTTTCGAGAAAAAGTTTCTCCCCCTGAGACTTCCGCAGGAAGTCTCATCCCCTCTTCAAAAAGCTTCCATCTGGAAAAAAGATGGAGCTTTCTTTTATTTTTCGTCTTTTACAACGGTGTATTCGAGCATTTCGTAGTGCAGGTGCACGCCGACGTCGGTTTCTGCGGGAAGGAGCGCCAGCGCGATGAACAGTTCCTCACCGGACTCCTTATCCTTCAGCGTCGCGTACTCACCTTCGATTTTCTTTACAATGTAATCCTTCGGTTCCACAAACATTCCTCCGTTTCATCAAGTCTGCACAGACCCTGTCATTTTTCTTGTTTGAAAAGGTTTTGGAGTGGGGTTCGGGGAG
>JAFQFS010000159.1 GCA_017398585.1 Clostridia bacterium | reverse complement strand
TACGAAAACGAACCGTGGGGCGACGCCAAGGACGCTCCGGAACGCGCGAAAGCGTTCCTGTCCGGTTCTCTCCACCAGCACGAAGACACCCAGAAAGCCAGCGACGCTTTGACTTAATGAAGTTTATTGGTGAAGACTTGCTCCGCAAGTCTTCACCCTTCTTCAAAAACTTTAAACGAATATAAATAACAAAGAGAGTGCAAATTTTTCATCTTGAAATCTGCACTCTCTCTTTTATCCCTTTCCCAGTATAAAGTTTTTTGGAAAGGGGTGCGGGGAAAACCTTTTTTTCAAAAAAGGTTTTCCCCGCTTAATTTATTTAATTTCACTTGCTCCAGTTCACGCCGCCCTTGACGTCGACGATGGTGATGCCCATTGCGGTCAGTTCGTCGCGGATCGCGTCGGCCTTTGCAAAGTCCTTTGCCTTCTTTGCCGCCGCACGGTCATTGATGAGTGCTTCCACTTTCGCGGTGGTTTCTGCATCCACGCCTTCGGTCGTGCAGGTGATCACGAGAGCTGCTGCCGGTGCGTTCTTTGCCGCTTCCGCTGCCTTTTTGTTCGCTTCGCGTACCTTTGCCGCTTCTTCGAGGAGATTCAGGGAAAGAACCGTGTCGAAATCCTTCAGCAGAGCAATCTTGGTCGCATCATTCGTCTTTGCCTTCAGAACGTCGTAAACGGCGGTGACGGCGAGCGCGGTGTTGAGGTCATTGTCCATCGCGTCTGAGAAGCGCTTCTTCAGGTTTACGAACGCTTCTTCATCAACGGCTTCCGCGGAGTCGGGATTCAGACCCGCAATCTTCGCGATCAGCTTGTTGTACGCGGTCTTCGTGCTGTCCATACCTTCCCACGAGAAGACGAGGGACTTTCTGTAGTGCGACTGCAGGCAGAACAGACGGTATACGAGCGGGTTGTAGCCCTTTTCTTCGAGCAGGGAAACGGTCAGGAATTCGCCCGTGGACTTGGACATCTTTCCGCTCTGGGTGTTCAGGTGCAGAACGTGGAACCACTGCTTGCACCACGGATGGCCGAGGTACGCTTCGCTCTGCGCGATTTCGTTGGTGTGGTGCGGGAACGCATTGTCAATGCCGCCGCAGTGAAGGTCGAGGTATTCCCCAAGATTCTTCACGCTGATCGCGGAACATTCGATGTGCCAGCCAGGATAGCCGATGCCCCACGGGCTGTCCCACTTGAGTTCCTGGTCTTCGAACTTGGACTTCGTGAACCAGAGAACAAAGTCCGCCTTGTTGCGCTTTGCAGTGTCTTCTTCCACGCCTTCTCGAACGCCGACTTCAAGGTCTTCCGCGTCCTGCTTGTTGAAGACGTAGTATTCGTCGAGCTTGGAGGTGTCAAAGTATACGTTGCCTTCGGAAAGGTACGCGTAGCCCTTGTCAAGGAGTCCCTGCACCATTTCGATGAATTCGGGGATGTAGGAAGTCGCGGGAACCACGATTTCCGGAATTTTGATGTTCAGCTTGCCGCAGTCCGCGAAGAATGCGTCGGTGTAGAACTGCGCGATTTCCATGACAGTCTTCTTTTCGCGCTTCGCGCCCTTGAGCATCTTGTCTTCGCCGGTGTCCGCATCGCTGGAGAGGTGTCCGACATCGGTGATGTTCATGCAGCGCTTGACGTCGTAGCCCGCGTAGCCGAGATACTTTTCAAGGATGTCTTCCATGATGTAGGAACGGAGGTTGCCGATGTGAGCGAAGTGGTATACGGTCGGGCCGCAGGTGTACATCGTGACCTTGCCGGGTTCGTGGGTGACGAATTCGTCACGTGTATGGGTAAGGGTGTTGTAAAGTTTCATTGGGATGTGTTACTCCTTTGTATTGTTATCGTTGTCAGTGGTGTCATTGTTGTCTGTGGGAGGATATTGATCGTATTTCCGCTCGTTTTCCTCCCATGCTTCCGCGAGACGTTCGAGGGCTTCGGGAGAGATGTCGTCCTCCTCCTGCATCCGGCGGATCTCGCCGATGATCTCCCGTTCCACGTTGTCACGGAGTTCGTATTCCCCGACCATGTCGGAGGCAACATCGTAGAACGTCGGACGGCGGAAGAAGAGGCGGTACGTGCAGTACAGCACCGCCGCGATCGAGAAGAGATACAGCGGAAGTCCCCACCGGTCGTCCAGTGCTTCGAGCAGATAGGACGTCGCGTTGAACGCAACGTGCGCGAGGATGGACGGAATCACGGAGCGGAACTTTTCGTACAGCAGGCAGAAGACCAGCCCGAGCAGGGCGGAATACACGACCGCGATGAGCGCGCCGTGTGCCAGACCGAAGATAATGGACGAGACCATCATGACGGTGCCGGTCTGCAGCCCGCGGGACAGGCGGGAATTCACGAGTCCGCGGAAGACAATCTCCTCCGTGATACCTGTGACGACAGCAATGCTGAGGATTTCGACCGCGAGAGGCGTGTCGCCGTAGAGCGCGGCATACTGGTTTTCGAATGCCTCAAGAATGCTTTCGGGAAGCGGCAGGAACGAGAGCGTGCCGGAGACGAAGAGGTTCAGCGATGCGCCGAACAGCAGAAAGGTCGGGATCCGCATCAGGTTCACGGGCCGCACGTTGAATTCCTGCAGCGGACTGCGCATCCGCAGCGTCTGAATGAGGCAGACGATCAGAATGGTAAGCAGGTTCGAGATGAGCGCGATCATGACGCTCTGACCGATGACCTGTTCCGCAATCTGCAGCATGGCGGCTTCGTCAAACGAACCGGAAGTCAGCGAACCGGACATGAGGGACATCATGTACCCCGCCGTCACGGCATACTGGCAGGAAAAAAAGACGAATACGTAAAACAGCGCGTGAAGTACGGCGGAAAAGGCACCCGTACGGGGACGTTCGGGGGTCATTCGAATATGTCCTCCGTGCTGTCTTCCGCAGTCTCCTCCGTGATCGGGAGGCTGCAGACGGCTTCTTCGAGTGCGTGAATACGTGCGCAGAGCGCTTCGATCTCGGTTTCGATCGGGTCGGGAATGTGGATCTGGTCGAGGTCGGCTTCGTTCTTTTCAACACGTGCGCCGTCCTTTTTGACAACGTGGGCGGGGATACCGACCGCAGTGCTGTTTTCCGGAACGTCGCTGAGAACGACCGCACCGGAAGCAATCTTGGAATTCGAGCCGATGGTGAAGTTGCCGAGACACTTCGCGCCCGCGCCGACCATGACGTTGTCGCCGAGGGTCGGGTGACGCTTGCCGGTTTCCTTGCCGGTACCGCCGAGGGTCACGCCCTGATAAATGGTACAGTTGTCGCCGATGATGGCGGTTTCGCCGATGACAACGCCGGTGCCGTGGTCGATGAACAGACCCTTGCCGATGGTGGCGCCGGGATGGATCTCGATGCCGGTGAGGAATTTCGCATACTGGGAGACGGCACGCGCACTGAACTTCATGCCGCGTTTGTTGAGGGCATGGGAAATGCGGTGCATGATGCGGGCATGAAGTCCGGAGTACAGGAAGAGGACTTCGAGCCGGGAAGTCGCCGCGGGGTCGCGCGCCATAATAACGTCGATGTCGCTGCGGACATCTTTGATCAGCCGGCAGATGGCTTTTTCGACGGGACCGTTCAGTTTTACGGTAATTTCGAACTGATTGGTTTTGGAATTATAGTTCATAGGGACAGCCTTTCGATGTTTGGATGTTGGATGTATGAAAATAAAAAAGTCTCCGTCCGCCGCAGGAAAGCTGAAAAACTTTGCACATCGGCGTGACAGAGGCGTAATACGCGGTTCCACTCTGATTTATCACTCAAAAGCCGGGTAACGCGGGCAGCGGAAGAGACATGCCGAAAAAATGTCTCATTCGGACTCACGGATGCACATCAGAGAATCAGGCATGCTGCTTTCAGCCGGTGACAGCACTCTCTTTCGCCCGACGGAACCTCTGTTTCTTTCCGTTCAGCGTCCTGTGGGATATTTACCTGTTCTGTATTATATATCATTATATGAAAAAAGTAAACAGTTATTTTATTAAATTTTACGTCCGGTTCCCGGGCACTTCTCTGTGCATCCTTAAGGGTCTCCCGAAAGGATGCACGGCCGGACAAATCGTCCGGAAAATTTTCAATATATTTACGAAAACATTTGTTATTCCGCACGTTTTGTGCTATAATATTAGCGTGTGCCAATAATTTCTTCACCGGCGGGCATTTTCAGAATGTACCCCTCGCCGCGCACCGAGGACAGCACTCCGTCCCCGAGTACCGTGACGAGTTTCCGGCGGAGATAGCTCATATAGACATCCGTCACGTTTGTGGATGTGTCGCTGCCCCAGACTGCAGCCGCGATCCGCTCACGCGATACGACCTTTCCGCGGTGTTCGTACATCAGCCGGAACAGCTCGTCCTCGCGGGCGGTCAGTTTCACGGTGCGTCCCCGGAACGAAACCGTCCGGTTCTCATACACCACGTGACCGTCCTCATCCCCTCCCGTTTTCGGAGGGGTGGGATAACCGCCTCCGTGCAGTTCGCGAATCACGCTGCTGAATCCGAGAAGGTCGATCGGACGAAGTACCGCACGGTACTTCTCCCCATACCGCAGCGTCAGATCCCGGTGCTCCTGCGAATACGTGTAACGGTCGTCCGTATACAGAACGATCACCGCCGCGCAGCGGATGTCGGCAGGAAAAGTCTCCTCCGTCGTCACCAGAAGGATCCCGTCCTCTGCGGATGTATCGCGGAAATGTTCCAGCAGCGCACGCAGCATCGCATCCAGTTTTTCGTCTCCCGTATCGCAAATATAATTCATCGCTCTTCCCCCGCATCGTTTCAGTCCTGTGTGACTCTATGATACCACATCCGCCGCCGCGATGTCAACCGGAGATTTTTTATGGATATTCATCCCGACTCGATCCCCCGCGAACAGACGTGCTGCTTCACCGGCCACCGCGTCGTCGCCGCACACCTCCGCGAAGATGTCATCGCCGCCGTCGACGGGTACATCCGTGAACTCTATCGCGCCGGATACCGCTACTTCATCGCGGGTGGTGCGCTCGGGTTCGATATGCTCGCGGAAGTGGAAGTCCTCCGCGCCGCACGGTTTGATGAGGACATCAAACTGATCCTCGCTCTCCCCTGCCGTGATCAGACCTCCCGCTGGGAAAGTGTCCCGCATTATGTGGAGCATCTCCGGCGGTACAAGCAGATTCTCGGACTCGCGGACTGCGTGGTCTACGTGAACGATTTCTATACCGACACGTGTATGTGGGAGCGCAACCGGTACATGGTGGACCGTTCCTCCGCGTGCATCGCGTATTACAGCGGATATCCCCGCTCGGGAGCCGGTCAGACGTACCGAATGGCGGAAGAGGCAGGACTCGACCTGTACAATGTCTGGAACCATGTGGATCACACAAAAACGTAACTGTGCCAAAAATTAAATTTATATATAAAAGGAATCAAAAACCTATGAAAACTCTTACTCCTCACAACGGTTTTTCCGGCGTACGTCCGGTTCTGACCATCGTTATGGACGGTATCGGCATTGCTCCCGATACCGAAGCGAACGCTGTCAAGCTCGCGCGTACCCCCACCCTTGACATGCTCATGGCAAACTATCCCACCGTTGCTCTCAAGGCCCACGGTACCGCGGTCGGTCTTCCCTCCGACGACGACATGGGCAACTCCGAAGTCGGTCACAACGCACTCGGCTCCGGTCAGGTCTTCGCTCAGGGCGCAAAACTCGTTTCCGCATCCATCGAATCCGGCAAGATGTTCGCGTCCGAAACCTGGCAGACCCTCGTTGCAGGCGCAAAGGCAGGTCACACCCTCCACTTCATCGGTCTCTTCTCCGACGGCAACGTACACAGCCACATCGACCACCTGAAGGCAATGCTCGCTCAGGCAAAAGCCGAAGGCGTTGCAAAAGTACGTGTTCACATCCTTCTCGACGGCCGTGACGTCGGCGAAACCTCCGCTCTCGAATACGTAGAACCCTTCGAAGAATACATTGCAGAACTTTCCGACGACACCTGCGACATCAAGATCGCGTCCGGCGGCGGCCGTATGGTCATCACCATGGACCGTTACGAAGCAAACTGGGCAATGGTAGACCTCGGCTGGAAGACCCATGTTCTCGGCGAAGGCAGAATGTTCGCATCCGCAAAGGAAGCGATTGAAACCCTCCGCACCGAAACCAAGGCGATCGACCAGGACCTCCCGCCCTTCGTTATCGCAGAAAACGGCACTCCCGTCGGCACCATTGAAGACGGCGACAGCGTTATTTTCTACAACTTCCGCGGTGACCGCGCGATCGAAATCTCCAAGGCATTCGAAGGCGGCGCAGATTTCGACAAGTTCGACCGCAAGAGAGTTCCCGCCGTTACCTACGCCGGCATGCTCGAATACGACGGTGACCTTCACATCCCGTCCAAGTACCTCGTTTCTCCGCCGGAAATCACCAACACCATGGGCGAATACCTCGCTGACATGAAGATCAACCAGTACGCAATCTCCGAAACCCAGAAGTACGGTCACGTAACTTACTTCTGGAACGGCAACCGCAGCGGCAAGTTCTCCGAAGAATTCGAAACCTACGAAGAAATCCCGTCCGACATCGTTCCCTTCGAACAGCGTCCGTGGATGAAGTGCGCGGAAATCACCGACCGCCTCATCGCAGCACTCGAATCCGGCAAGTATGACTGCCTCCGCGTCAACTTCCCGAACGGCGACATGGTCGGTCATACCGGCAGCCTTGAAGCGACCATCTGCGGCGTAGAAGCTCTCGACCTCCAGCTCGCACGCATTCTCGCTGCGGTTGACAAGGCAGGCGCGGTTGCCCTCATCACCGCGGACCACGGCAACGCAGACGAAATGGCCGAACTCGATAAGAAGACCGGCGGCATCAAGAGAAACAAGGACGGCTCCATGAAGTCCAAGACCAGCCACACCCTCAACCCCGTACCGTTCATCATCTACGACAACGTAGCGAAGGACGCGTATACCGTGAAGGCGGACGGCAAGTTCGGTCTCTCCAATGTTGCGGCAACCGTCGTCAACTTCCTCGGCTACGACGCACCCGAAATGTGGGACGAATCCGTTATTGAACTGAAGTAAATGAGGTTTCTCGGGGAAAACTTTTTTGAAAAAAAGTTTTCCCCGAACCCCTTTCCAAAAACTTTAAACAAATGAATTGACGAAGTTGGGTGCAGGTCGCTTGTGAAAGCGAGCTGCGGATTTTTTGTTTTTCTGAGGATTTGTATTTATGTTTTATGCTGACGGTATTCTGAGAAAATCTTCGCTGATCGATGAAATTCCGGGGATTTTCCACGGTTTTTCGACCCGTGCGGGCGGAAAAAGTGTGCTTCCGCATACGGCGTCGCTGAATCTGTCGCACAATCTCGGGGATCCCGCGGAGGTTGTACGGGAGAATCTCGACATCTTTGCACGCACCGTTTCGGACAGCGCCTACGGCGGTGATGCAACCGTAACGCTGCACCAGATCCATTCGGCGAAGGTACGCGTGCTGACGGCGGACAATGCGGGGGAGGGATACTCGATCCCGCGCGGCGAAGACGGTGACGGATTCGTGACCGTTCAGGCGGGCGTGATCCCGATCGCGCGTGCCGCGGACTGCGTGCCGGTCCTGCTTGCGGGGCTCCGTGCAGACGGACGTCCGGTCGTTTCAGCGGTTCATGCGGGATGGCGCGGAACGGTTTCCGGCATTGCGGCGGAAGCGGTACGGGTGATGCTCTCGCTCGGCTGTGAGCTTCCGACGATCCGGGCGGCAATCGGTCCGCACATCGGATACTGCTGCTACGAAGTCGGTGCGGATTTCTACGAAACGGTCTGCGGATTATGCGGCGCGGAGTTCGCCGGACGGCATATCACAATCCCCGCAGGAAAGGTGAAGCATCACGCAAATCTTACGTCCATGAACGTCGAAATTCTGACAAATGCCGGTGTAACGCCGGAAAAAATCGACGTTTCATCCGACTGCACGATGTGCATGAACGACGTCTATTATTCCCATCGCGCGACCGCGGGGAAACGCGGCGTCCACGGCGCGGGTATCGGTATCCGCTGAACGGTTACATCTGTCACTTTCAACTGTTCTTTGTTTAATTTTCACGTAAAAATCACATAAAACGCCCGCAAATGTGGTGTTGTTCAAGATTTATTTATAATTCTGTGATATAATCTATAAATGCAAAAAAGTACATCCGATGACGGAAACATCGGAGGAAATGAGTATCCGTATGATTGAAATAAACAATCTGGTAAAAAACTATGGCACCAAGTTCGCCGTTGACGACATCAGCTTCAAGGTCGGCAAGGGCGAGATCGTGGGCTTCCTCGGGCCGAACGGCGCGGGCAAGTCGACCACGATGAACATCCTGACCGGCTATCTCTCTTCCACCTCGGGTGAAGCGAAGGTCGGCGGCATTGACATTCTCGAAAACCCGAACGAAGCGAAGAAGCTGATCGGCTTCCTTCCGGAACAGCCCCCGCTCTACATCGACATGACGGTAAACGAATACCTGAACTTCGTTTACGAGATCAAGGGCTGCAAGCTCAACCGCGAACGCCACATCGCCGAAATCCGTCAGGTAACGAAGATTGAAGACGTCAAGAACCGTCTGATCAAGAACCTCTCGAAGGGTTACAAGCAGCGTGTCGGCATCGCGCAGGCACTCGTCGGCAACCCGCCGGTCATCATCTTTGACGAACCGACCGTCGGTCTTGACCCCAAGCAGATCATCGAGATCCGCAACCTCATCCGAAACCTCGGTCAGAGCCACACCGTCATTCTCTCGACGCACATCCTCTCCGAAGTACAGTCCGTCTGCGACCGCATCATCATCATCAACGAAGGCAAGATCATCGCGGACGAACGCACGGAAAACATCACCCGCGTGGTGGAAGAAAACCGCCGCTACAGCCTCAAGATCTGCGGTCCGCAGAGAGAGATCCAGAATCTCCTCCAGGAAATCCCGGGCGTTATCTCCGTGGAACTGACCGGCGAACGTGAACTCGACAGCTACACCTACATCGTTGAAGCGGAAAAGGGCGTGGACATCCGCAAACCCGTCTTCTACGTACTCAGTGAAAAGAACTACCCCATGATCGGCATGGAACCTCTCGGCATGAACCTCGAAGAAGTCTTCATCAAGATCATGGACATGGGAAGATAAGTCAATTTTCTTCCCGGGGAGATGCTTTTTGAAAAAAGCACCTCCCCGGACCCCTCCGCAAAAACTTTCAAACTATGTAAAAAACAAGGTACAGTGCAGACCAAACGAAAAATCTGCACTTCCCCACCCCTTTCCCAGTATAACGTTTTTTGGAAAGGGTGCGGGAAAACCTTTTTGCAAAAAGGTTTTCCCGCGAAAAATCAACACAAAAGAGAGTTTACACCAATGTTTGCTATTTACAAGAAAGAAATGCGCGGGTACTTCACGACCCCGCTCGGATACGTGTTCATCGCAGTGTTCCTTGCCGTATCCGGTTTCATGTTTGCCGTTGCGACGCTGCAGTCCGGCACGTCCGACGTCTCCGGCTACTTCCAGCTGATGATCTTCGGTTACATCGTTATCGTTCCGCTGCTGACCATGCGCAGCTTTGCGGAAGAACGCAGAACCCGTACCGAACAGCTTCTGATGACGGCGCCGATCTCGATCACTTCGATGATCATGGCAAAGTTCCTTGCGGCATTCACCATGTTCGCAGGCACCGTTCTCGTCAGCTGTATCTATTACCTCCCCCTCTTCGGTTACGGTGAACCCAACGTCGGCAAGGCGGTCGGATGTCTGATCGCGATGCTCCTCATCGGCATGTGCTTCATCTCCGTCGGTATTTTCGTATCGACCCTCACCGAAAGCACCGTCACCGCATCCATCGGCACGATGGCGATCCTGCTCGGTTTTGCCGTTGCGGCGATCTTCAACAACCTGATCGACACCTACTTCATCCGCTACATCCTCAACTGGATCTCCGTTTATTCCCGTTACGTCAACTTCACCAACGGCATTTTCGACATTGCCGCTACCGTTTATTACCTCTCGATCACCGCGGTATTCCTCTTCCTTTCCGTCCGCATCTACGAGAGAAGACGCTATGCGTAATCCGGAGGAACCCCGATGACAAACAACACTTATCTCAGAAGCAGAAAATTCAAGTACGGCTCCGTCGCGACCGCGTTCACCGTGGCGTTCATCGCGATCGTCGTCATTTTCAATATCATCTTCACCGCTCTTGCCGGAAAGTACATGTGGTACATCGACATGACCGAAGAACAGCTCTTTACGCTGTCTGACGAAGCGAAGGAAATCATGTCCGACATCAAGAGCGACGTCAACATCTACTTTGCAAGCGAACCCGACGTGCTCATGACCGGTCAGAACTCCGGCTACATGAAGTACATCTACACGACCGCGCTCCAGCTCGAAGAAGAATTCAAGAATGTTCATGTCGAATGTGTGGACGTTCTCAAGAATCCGTCCTTCTTCCGTGACTTCTACCAGACTGCGGCAACCGATATCGACACCGACTCCGTTGTTGTGGAAAGCAACGGTGAAGTCCGTGTATTTGCTGCCGAAGCATTCTTCAGCTTCAGCGATCCTGCCGACCCGTCCACCGTATGGGCATACTTCGGTGAAAACAAGATGATGTCCGGTATCATGCAGGTAACACAGACCGAACAGCCGGTTGTTTCCTTCACCACCGAGCACGGCGAAGACCTCGCAAGCGCGGCATACCTCATGCAGCAGTTCTACGACAACGGCTTTGAAGTCACTCCCGTGAACCTCGCGCAGGAAGAACTGAGCGAAGACTGCCGCATCCTCGTCATCTACGACCCGATCTACGACTTCATCGGTGCGGAAGCGGAAGACGATTCCAAGAACGAGATCGAAAAGCTGGACAAGCTGCTTGACAACTACGCAGCAATCCTCGTCTTCGAATCTCCCGAAAACGTCTCCAACCTGACCAACCTCAACGAATTCCTCGAAGAATGGGGTATTTCCTACATTGCGGACACCACCATCCGTGACACCGAGCACTCCATGTCCGTGGACGGCTACTCCATCATCGCGGAATACCAGAAGGACACCCTCGGTGCATCCATCTACAGCGACCTCAACGAACTTGCAACTCCTCCGAAGACCATCATCCGCAAGTCCGCTCCGATCAACATCCTGTGGGAATCCGGCGGCGGTCTGAACGGCTCCCGCGATGTGTCCGCTGTTCTGAAGTCCTATGACACCGCAGAACAGATGGAAGGCGGCATCGTTACCGGTACCGACTCCTACAACCTCGTGACGATCTCCCGCGAAACCAGAATCGTGGACAACGAATACTACTACTCCTACGTCATGGCGGCAGGTTCCCCGTCCTTCGCGAACGGCAGCTACCTCGAATCCAACGCCTACGCGAACGACGATATCATCGGCTCCGCAATGAAGGCGATCGGCCGTGAACGCGTTCTCTCCAAGCTCGAACGCAAGCCCTTCGACGACGACGAAATCACCATCACCACCGCCGAATCCAACCGCTGGACCGTGGCTATGACCACCGTTCTCCCGCTGGTATTCGGTATTGCGGGTGCTGTGGTTATCACCAAGCGTAAGCATAGTTAATAGAAATGATGTTTCTCGGGGAAAACTTTTTCGAGAAAAAGTTTTCCCCGAACCCCTTTCAAAAAGCTTTATACGAAATGGATTAACAGAGTTTGTGCAGACCGTTCGTTATAGATTTGCACTGCACGCTGCTTGTTTATTCGTATAAAAGTTTTTGAAGAGGGGTTCGGGGAGGGACTTTTTGTAAAAAGTCCCTCCCCGATAAATTTTCAACCAAGAAAGACGTTATTTGATATGATTAAGAAACAGAAACAGCTTATTATTATTTTTGGTGTGCTGTTCGTTGTCATGGTCATTGCGTATTTTGCCGTGATCCGTCCGCTGACTGCGGTTGAGGATGACGGTACGGTGACGCAGGAACTGCTTCCCGGCGAAGTTCAGGTGACGGCGAAGACCACCAACATCTACATTTTCGATCCGCTCGAACGTTCGGAAATTCAGTCCATTGAAGTCACGAACGAACACGGCGGATACAAAGTTTACCGTGATGCGTCCGACACGTTCCAGCTCGAAGGCTGCCCCGGACTGACCTTTGACCCCGAAGTTTTCTCCAGTCTGGTCGTTTCCTCCGGTACACCGACCGCGATGATGCGTGTGGCGACCGACCTGACGCCCGAACAGCTCGCGGAATACGGTCTTGACGATCCGCAGGCTTCCTGGACGGTCACCTCCACCCTCGGAGAAAAGTTCACGATGTACGTCGGCGATGCACTCGTGACTGAAGGCGGCTATTACGTCAAGTATGCGGACCGTGATGCGGCGTACATCGTCAGCAACACCCTCGAATCCACGATCCTGCAGCCGGCGAAGGTTCTTCTGAAGCCCCTGCTGACCGCGGGCATGTCCCAGAACGACTACTTCTTCGCGGACAACTTCTCCGTATGGCACGGCGAAGACCTGTTCGTTCACATCCAGCGCGTTCCGGACGATCAGAAGAAGAATCCCGACGCGATCACCGAAATCAAGATGACCTACCCGCTTCCGGAAGGCGGCGGCGACGGCGTATACTACGAAGCGAACGACAATCTCTACTTCCAGATCCTGTACAACTTCATCGCGCTGGAAGGCGACTCCGTCGAATGCTTCATGCCGACCGAAGAGGAACTCGAACAGTACGGTCTCGCGAACCCGGCATACACGATCGCGTACACGTTTGAAGATTATCAGTTCTTCATCTTCGCATCCGAAGAACAGAAGGACGGTTCGTTCTATGCGGCGTCCAACCTGTTCGGCTACAACATCATCTGCAAGGTATCGAACGAAAAGCTCGGCTGGCTCTCCGACGACACGTTCGCGTGGATCTTCCCGACTCCGTTCTTTGTCAATATCACGCAGGTTGCGCGCATCACGCTGAAGAACGACAAGGTTGACGTGGACTACCGTCTGACCCACAACATAGACGCGGACGGCAATGCGGTTCTCGACGTGAAGGAAATGAACAGCGGCGTGGAAATTCCGAACGCCGAAGTCAAGAACTTCCGTGAATACTACAAGACGATGCTGAACATCACGAATCAGGAATACGCGCTCCTCTCTGCGGAAGACCGCGCGGCCCTGATGGCGGACGACAACCGTCTCGTTCTCACGATGACGTACGAAAATACCGACGGTGACGAATTCGAGTACAAGTTCTACGAGTACTACGCAAGCTCCACCGACAAACTCAGCACCGGTAAGATCTTCGTCGTCGTCAACGGTGCCGGCGAATTCTACACCACCAACGACCTCGTCGACAAGGTCGTCAACGACACTTCCCGTGTCCTTGAAGGTCTTGACGTCGACGCATACGGTCACAACTAAATGGATTTTTCGGGGGAAACTTTTTTGAAAAAAAGTTTCCCCCGACCCCCTTTCAAAAAACTTCAATCTATTATATAATAGAGGTACAGCGAGATTTATGTTTTCGTTGTACCTTTGTTTTTTGAACTTTATATCATCCGGAAGGAGATTACGATATGGCAAAAATCAAGCTCGGTGTGTTCGGACTGTGGAGAGGCGGCAGTTTTCTGGACATCATCAATGCACAGGACGACGCGGAAGTGTACGCAATCTGCGACAAGGACGAGGACAAGCTGAACGCGGCAGCGGCACGTCTGCCGGAACATGTGCTGAAGTTCACAAATTTCGATGAGTTCATCGAATGTGGGATGGACGGCGTACTGCTCTGCAACTACTTCCACCAGCATGCGGAATTCGCGATCCGCGCGATGGAACGCGGGATCCACGTCTTCAGCGAATGCACGTCCGGCGCGACGCTGCGCGACTGCGTTCTGCTGTGCGAAGCAGTGGAACGTACGGGATGCAAGTACATGATTGCGGAAAACTACCCGTTCAGTCCGGCGCTGCTTGAAATGGAACGTCTGAACCGCGAAGGCACGCTCGGACGGATCCTGTACGCGGAAGGCGAGTACAATCACACGGCGACGAAGGAAGACCTGCGCGGCCTGACCCCCGGCGAATATCACTGGCGCGGATGGATGCCGCGGACGTACTACGTGACGCACGCACTCGGTCCGCTGATGCATATCACAAAGCAGATGCCGGTGAAGGTAAACGCGTTCGCGGTGCACTCGGACGTTCTCGAGGAATACGACGATTTCCGCCACAACTATGACGCGCTCGCGATGATGAACTGCATCACGGACGACGGCGCGCTGTTCCGCTTCACGGGATGCACGGCAATGTGTTCCCCGAGCGGCTACCGCATCTGCGGTGAATTCGGCGGCGCGGAAACCGGACGCACCCTCGGCAGCAAGGTAAACGTGACCTACCACAGCTGGACGACGCCGGAAGGAAAGCCGCAGAGCGAAACGTACGCACCGGAATCCCATGCGGAAGCGGCGAAGACCGGACACGGCGGCGGCGACTACTGGATGGTACGCAATTTCGTGGACTACATCGTGAACGACGTCGAACCGTTCTTCAATGTCTACCGTGGATGCGCGATGTCGGCGGTCGGCATCCTTGCATGGCGCAGCTGCATGGAAGACGGAAAGACGTACTATATTCCCGACTTCACGAATCCGGAAGAACGAAACAAGGTACGCGACGACGTTCTCACCCCGTTCCCGAACGAAAACGGCAATGTAACCCTCCCATGCGCGATCGGGAAAAAGATGAATCCGAGGAAATAATGTTTCCGGGGGAAACTTTTTTGAAAAAAAGTTTCCCCCGGACCCCTTTCAAAAAACTTCAATCTGAAAAAGGAAGACGAAGTTTGTGCAAATCGTTTGTTATAGGATTTCTGCAAATCAAAAAGACGGATGTACCGGTGTGGTACGTCCGTCTTTTGCTATTGTTTGAGATTACTTGGTTTTACCGAGAAGGTTTGCGATGCGCACATCAGCGGTTTCGACAAGGACTTCAAAAATCATACGGTAATCGCCTGCGGCAATGTCTTCGTTTACCAGACGCTCCGTGAGCTGGTCGATCGCGCCCTTGAGTTCGTTGCTGATGAAGTCAATCTGCTCACGAACGTAGTGTTCCGCGGGATTTTCCTTCGGCGCGTGTTCCTTCTTGTACGCCTCGATCATATGAACGGTGTCCTCGCGGATATTACCCCATTTGTCAAGCATAACTTCCAGACGCTTGGTTTCCACAGAGAGAATTGTCGTAAGCTCACTCTTCTCATAAGACCCTTCCGGCGGTTCGGCAGGGATATATTTTTTCAGATTTCTGATCTCGTCGTCGATATCGTCGAGCTTGTCGTACAGGCGGCGCAGTTCTTCGGGCATGGTTTCCGGGATTTCTCCGGTCACGGATTCTTCTGCGGGAGTAATGGTTTCGAGAACTTCTGCGGTGTTGGTATCTTCAAACATTTTATAATCCTCCGATTTATCTGTCGGCGGACACGCTTCCGTATTCTCTTCTGCCGTATCGGTGAGGACGATGGCGGTTTCGCTGTCGTCGGTGAAGCGTGCCCGTCCTTTTTTTATCAGACCCTGCACCCGCTTCGGGTAGGTCTGTCCGATTTCGTTTCCGTCTGCATCGAATACGCGGATCATCTCGTTTTTTGTCATGGGTGTCCTCCCCCTTCGATGACTGAACTGTTGAATTGTATACGGCGCCGTTTTTTGTCATGGGTGCCGTCCCCTGCCACGGATTCAGTATAGCACAAGAACGGACGTCTGTCAAGCAAGCGGTTCTTGATTTCCGCAAAAAAAAGAGGAATACCTTCCGGTACTCCTCTCGGATGTATGGGACAGTGGCTGTGTTTGAATTATCCGCCGTACTTCAGCGCGTTCAGTTCACCGCGAAGCTGATCCATACGGTAATCGAAAACGCTCTGCACCTTTTCCATCTCGGCACGGTATTCGTCCATGCCAATTCTGGAACAGCGAAGCTGATCGTTCAGGTACTGACACATCGTCTTGTACGATGCCATGTTCATGTTGATCTGTTCAACAATCAGAGCTTCTTCGTCAAACCCGTCCGATTTGGGTTTCGGTCTTGCGTAATACTTGACCTTGTCAATCAGGTCGATGGTCTGTTTGCGCATCGCCGTATACTGTTCCGCGAGAAGGCGGAGACGGGTGCTTTCCGACATGATCGCATCGGCGACCGCCTGTACCCCTTCGTTGTCCATGCCGTTCATGTCTTCCGGAAGGGACAGACCCATGCAGCTTACGTTCATCGCCATTTTGTCGATGTTTTCGAGAATGCCGTACAGCCGGTTCAGTTCCTCATTCAGCGGGAGACCGGTTTCTTCGATGGTTTCGGTTTCTTCTGCGGTTTCGATGATTTCTTCGTTTCCATTGGTATCTTCAAACATTTCTGTATCCTCCAATATATGATTCTGATCGGACGGATACGCTGTTTCCATGTCTCGTATATAGGATGTGAGAACGATCACGTCGTCTGCATCGTCTGCCCAGCGTGCCCGTCCCTGTTTCACTAACCCACGCGCCCGTTTCGGGTAGGTGGGATTGACTTCGTTTCCAGCTTCATCGAATACACGAATCATTTTCACGTTTTTTGTGATGGGTGTCCTCCCCTTTCGATGAGATAAATTGAATACGGCGCAGTTTTTTAGGAATGGGTGCCGTCCCCTGCCGTGAATTCAGTATAACACACAAAAAATCATTTGTCAATCCCAAAATAAAAGTACCGCCGAAAAATTTCAGCCGTACTTCGTCAATCTATTCCGTCTAAAGTTTTTTGAAGAGGGGCTCGGGGAGGGACTTTTTGCAAAAAGTCCCTCCCCGAAAAACTTCATTTTATAAACTTATCTTCCGCCCTTTTCGGCGAGCATGTCTTCACATTTTTCGATCATTTTTTCGAGGAGTTTGGTTGCAGGCTTTTCGAGGGACTTGTACTTGGACGCAAAGTCGGTCGAGTTTGCGGAGATGGCGGAGTTGAAGGTGTTGGAGAGGAGGATGCCGGAGAGACCGTTGGAGAACGCGAGAGCGAAGCCGTTGCCGTGGTTGTCGTGGATGATGTCGATCATCTGCGCGGAGGTGTTGTCACGGGTGTACTTGATCTTCAGAGAGGATTCGTAGTATTCCGGAAGAACCTGTACGTAGGTTTCGCGGCAGAGAACTTCCACAACGGTGCTGATGAAATCAAGTCGGTCATAGGGAACCGCTACCGGAATGAAGCCGAGTTCCGCGGTGTCGTGCGTGGAGGAAACGTAGTTTTCCTGAAGTTCGTCAAGCTTCGGATACGGGAGAACCGCAAGGTCGACTTCCGCATCACGGAAGGATGCGTTTTCAAGGGATGCAAGTCTCTGGTAGCCGAGGAAGAGCGCACGGCCTTCGAGGAAGATCGCTTCCGTCTTCGCTTCGTCGCCGCCGGTCAGGTTGATCCCCGCCGCGTTGTTGTTCAGAATGGAGTTGAGCTTTTCGGTAAGAGCGACCGAACGTTCGTTGTTGACGGTGAGAATCGGATAGCCGTCTTCGCCGCGTGCGATGAAGCCCGGGTCAGCGGAAATCAGCCACGGGATCATCGGGCCCCAGAATTCGAACGCAATGTGTCCGTACTGGTCGTTCAGGTCGTGCTGACCGTTGCCGTTCAGGTCAAGATAGCAGTTTTCTTCCAGCATCTTGAAGTTGTCAAGCGTCCATTCGTTGTTGAGAACCATTGCGTAAACGTCTTCCGGATCCCCGTACATATCGGTGTACATACCCTTGTTCATGACGAGACAGTGCGTACAGCGGAGCATGTCGATGAAGTAGTCGCCCGCAAGCATGAAGCGAAGATTGGAGTTGAGCGAAATGTCGCTCATGAAGTTGTCGTACCACCACGGTGCGTCAAAGTTGAAGTTCTTGCCGTCGTACGCGTTGTGGAAGAGTCCTTCCGGCGTGATCGGTGCAAGACCGTAGATGTCGTTGATGATGAGGTCGTAGGTCGCGTCGCCGGACTGCAGGAGCTGGCGGATGTTCGATGCTACGACGTCGTAGCTGTAGTCGGCGGGTTCAAAGAACAGCTCGATATTCAGGCGTTCCATAACATCGAGATTTCTCTGGATCGCCGCGTCGGGCGCAAGGTCACCGGTCAGTTCTTCCGGTCCCTCAATCAGATAGTTGGAGCTGGTGAGCGTACCGCGCTGGTTGACGGACGTGTACACGGAAAGCGTCGCGCCGTCGAAGTCCACGTCAACAAACGGGTCAACGTAACCTTCGTAATACGGGTTTTCTTCCTTGTCTTCCCCAACAACTTCTTCCGCGGTCGGGGTGTCGGTGGGAGCACCCGTCGTTTCTTCGGTGTTTTCCTTGGATTCGGCACATGCTGTAAAGGTCGGGAGCAGCATCAGAAGTGCCAGTACGAGTGAGAGCTTTTGTTTCATTGGAATACCTCCGTTTTCAGAATTATCCGATCAATGTTTGATAAAATATTATATCACACACATCTATTATTTTCAACCGTTTAAAAATTATTTTCTATTTTATAGTCACGATTTTCTCTATTGTAACCAATCCGAATGGGAACATTTTTGTGGATATTCACAAAAAGTCGGCTGTATAAATATACAAAAATGCAAAAAAATACGACGGTACTCCCAACAAATACCGCCGTACTGCGACTGTAAGCTCTCACACATACAGGAATCGCCGTTTGGATAAATGATATTTCTCGAACCCTTTCCAAAAATCTTTACACTGTTATAGAGATTTTGGCGGGTACGGATTTACGGTTTTACTTCTGAATCTCGTCCCAGTTGATTTTTTTGTCCCTGAAGTAGTATTCGCGGTCATGTTCATTGATCTCGCGGAGGACACGGCACGGGGTGCCGACCGCAACGACGTTTGCGGGGATATCCTTCGTAACGACACTGCCCGCACCGATGACGGTGTTGTCCCCGATGGTCACGCCGGGCATCACGAGGACACCGGCACCCAGCCAGCAGTTCTTTCCGATGTGGATCGGCATGTTGAACTGGTACACAAGTTCGCGCAGTTCAGGAAGAATCGGATGCCCCGCCGTCGAGAGAACACAGTTCGGACCGAACATGGTATTGTCGCCGACATAGATATGCGAGTCATCCACAAGGGTGAGATTGAAGTTCGCGTAAACGTTTTTGCCGAAGTGGACGTGGTGTCCGCCCCAGTTCGCGTGAAGCGGGGGTTCGATGTAGCAGTCGTCACCGATTTCGGCGAACATATCCTTCAGCATTTCGGTGCGCTTGTCAAGTTCGGACGGACGGGTCTGATTGAAATCGTACAGTTTTTCGAGACAGATACGCTGTTCACGGAGGATATCGGGATCCTCACAGAGATAAAGCTCCCCGCACTGCATTTTTTCTTTCATGGTCATGATGATGTTCCTCCTGTAAAAAGTCTGGATTTACAGGATACATGATACCATATTCACTCTGTTTTGTAAAGCAGGTTTCCGGAATCTTGACTTTTTTCTTTCACACTGTTATAATTATACTGCGTATGAAATTAAATTTCTATCAGAATACTGCCATTTGATATAACAATTCTGTATATGGAGGAACAATAATGATAATTGATGAAAACCGTGCCGAACTGGTCACCTATTCCTACCCCGATTATGATGTTTTCATACAGTATTTCCGCCGCGAAAAACCGACGAACCTCCACGGCGGGATCGCTCACTGGCACAACGATGTGGAATTTCTCGTCACGCTCGCGGGCACAGCGGAACACAGCATCAACGGAAAGGTCATCACCCTGCACCGCGGAGAAACGATTTTTGTCAATTCCCGGCAGATGCATTACGCCCGTCCGATCGGCGGAGAACGCTCCGAGATCCTCTGCATCCGACTGAACCCGAACATGCTGAGCATGTCCCCATTTTTCGACAATACCTATGTCCTCCCGGTCACGCAAAACCACAACATGCCGTATTTCATCCTCCGCGAGGACAACGGCTGGCAGCAGGATGTGATCCGCTGCCTGACCGAAATCCACCGTCACAGCAAAAGTCCGTCGTCTCATCTGAAAATCCACGGTCTTCTCTGCCTGATCTGGTCACAGCTGTTCGAGAATATGCCGGAATCCTCTCAGCAGAACTTCGCCGATGTCAACGATCTCACTGCAATCGAAGCAATGATCGACTTCATTGAGCAGTATTATTCCGAAAAAATATCCCTCGCGCAGATCGCCGAAAGCGGCCACGTCTGCGAAAGCAAATGCTGCCGCCTGTTCGGCAAATACGTTCACAAAACCCCGAATACTTACCTAATACACTACCGTCTCGGCAAAGCGGCAGAGCTTCTCACACAAACCGAACAGTCGGTCACGGAGATCGCGCTGTCCTGCGGCTTCGGCGGCGCCAGCTATTTTTCCGAAACGTTCCGGAAGCATTTCGGCGTGACGCCGAAGGAATACCGTGCCGGCATCCGCACCTGAATGTACGTGTTACGCTTCAAACGACACGCTGTCCCATGTTTTTGACGCAACCGCCGCCAGTTCACAGAGCTGTTCCGGACGGCTCACGCTCATGACGGGGATCGTGTCTGCCTGTGCAAGCAGGTATGCAAGAGACAGCATGCCGACGGATACGCCGGTCTCCGCCGAATATGCGCAAAGACGGTTGTACGCACGCCCGTTCTTTGCGGTCAGCCATGCCTTGTTTCCGGCAAAGCTGTCCGTGCTGTGCCATTCGCCGTCGTAAACGGCGCCGCAGCGCTGTAATTTCGTGAAAAATCCGTGTGCGATGGACGAGAACGGGAACAGCGGGAAGCGGTACTGTTTCTGAACTTCCAGCAGCGCCGTGTCGGTGGCGACCATGCCGGAACCCGGCCGGTAGTTTTCCGCGCCGTCCATGGCAAGGCTCTGTTCGTTCGATACGCCGGCAAAATAACGCTCCCAGTCCGCGCCGAGGTACCCGATCGCCGTTTTCACACGGTCTGCACAGAAGTTCGAGAAACCGAACCGTGTGACTTTGCCACCATCCACGAGCGGAACGCAGAAATCAACGATCGCACGGATGTCTACATCTTCGTTGTCGCGGTGAAGGAGCATGATGTCGAGCTTGTCCATGCCGAGCGATGCGCGGCTTTCCTCCACATCCCGGCAAAGCGCGTCCGCATTCACCCGGGGAACATCCGGCGCTTCCGGCGCCCAGTGGCACGCCTTGGTCGTCACAACCATGTCGCTGATCCGACGGTCCTTCAGCCAGCGCCCGATCACCAGTTCGGATGCATTGGTACGGTCCACGCCCCATCTGCCGTAAACATTGGCAGTATCGAGAAACCGTCCGCCCAGCGCATAATATGCATCAAGGATCGCAAACGCCTTTTCTGCAGGTTCCCCGGTCAGCCCCGCGGAACCCATCGACGCCGTCCCCAGACAAACGCGTGACAACGGCACGGGATACGTACGTACAGTCAAAGTTTTCATAGAAAAACCTCCGTTATGTTTTTCTTTTATTATAACAGCGCCCCACGTCATCACGCAAGATATAATTGATAATTTCTAAAAATCCGCACAAACAAAAATACCCCCTCTTCCAGATTGAAAGCTTTGGAAGAGGGGTTCGGGGAGGAACTTTTCTCGAAAAGTTCCTCCCCGATTATCTTTATTCAATTATTTCTGCATACCTGCGAGAACGGATTCTGCCGCTGCGAGGGCGTCTGCTACCTTGGAGATGTCCTTACCGCCGGAGGTTGCGCTGTCGGGACGTCCGCCGCCCTTACCGCCGGTAACGGCTGCAACTGCGCCGACGAGCTTGCCTGCGTGTGCGCCGGACTTGACTGCCGCGGAACCTGCCGCTGCGATGAAGTTCAGCTTTGCTCCGTCGTTAACAGCGAAGACTGCGACAGCTTCGGGCATCTTGTCCTTGATCTGGTCGCAGAGGGTACGTGCCGCGTCAACGCCGGTTGCGCCGAGATCAGCGGTGATGAGCTTGAACGCGCCGACTTCCACAGCACCGTTCACGAGTTCGCCGAGACGGTTTGCCGCGAGCTTGGAGTTCAGGCTGTCGATTTCCTTCTTGAGGCCGGAGATTTCGCCGAGCAGGGATGCTGCGCGGTTCGGCATTTCGTGCGGGTTCTGCGCCTTGAGAGCGTGCGCGGTTTCGCCGATGAGGCTGTCGCGTTCCGCGATCAGTTCGAGAACGCCCAGCCCTGTCACGCCTTCGATACGGCGTACACCTGCTGCAACGGAGGATTCGGAAACGATCTTGAACAGACCGATCTTGCCGGTGTTGTCACAGTGGGTACCGCCGCAGAGTTCGGTGGAGAACGCACCCATCTTGACCATGCGGACTTCGGAGCCGTACTTTTCGCCGAACAGCGCCATTGCGCCTTCGCGCTTTGCGGTTTCGATGTCGGTTACCACGGTTTCGATCGGATTGCCGACGAGGATGTGCGCGTTGACGAGGGCTTCAACCTGCTTCAGCTCGTCCGCGGTCAGTGCCTGGAAGTGCGTGAAGTCGAAACGCACGCGGCTGTTGTCCACGTAGGAACCTGCCTGTTCAACGTGCGTGCCGAGAACCTTACGGAGTGCAGCCTGCAGGAGGTGGCACGCGGAGTGGTTTCTCTTGATCGCTTCGCGGCGCATATCTTCGATGTCTGCGGTTACAACGTCGCCGACCTTGAAGGAGCCGTTTGCAACGGTGCAGAGGTGGATGTAAACGCCGTCGGTCTTTCTGGTATCGTATACGGTGAGGAGAGCGTCTGCCTTATAGATGGTACCGGTGTCGCCGATCTGACCGCCGCCTTCGCCGTAGAAAGGAGTCTTGTCGAGGATGATGGTGCATTCGCCTTCGGAAACTTCGTTCACGGATTCGTCTTCGCAGAGGATTGCGAGAACCTTTGCACCTTCGGTCTTGTAATCGGTGTAACCGGTGAATTCGGTCGCCGGGAGAGTGGAGATAAAGGACTTGGACGCGTCGCTCCAGCCGGAGATGTTGGCTCTTGCTTCACGTGCACGAACCTTCTGCTGCTGCATGAGCATCTTGAAGGTTTCTTCGTCGATATGGAGATTGCTTTCTTCAGTGATTTCGCGGGTCAGGTCGATCGGGAATCCGAAGGTATCGTAAAGCTTGAAGACGTCTTCACCGGAGATGGTGTCAGCGCCTTCCGCGATGGTGGTGCGGATGAGGTCGGAGAGGATGGAGAGACCTGCGTCGATGGTTGCGTTGAAGCGGTCTTCCTCGATGGACATAACCTTCTTGATGTAGCCGGCCTTTTCGCCGAGTTCGGGATAGCCCGCAACGTTTTCTGCGATAACAACGTCGCATACTTCGGTGAGGAATTCACGGCCGATGCCGAGGAGCTTGCCGTGACGTGCCGCACGGCGGAGGATTCTGCGGAGAACGTAGCCGCGTCCTTCGTTGGACGGGATAACGCCGTCGCAGATCATGAAGGTTGCGCCGCGTACGTGGTCGGTGATGACGCGGATGGAGATGTCGTTGTTCTTGTCGGAACCGTAGTTCTTGCCGGAGATTTCGACAACCTTGTCGAGGATCTTGCGGACGCCGTCGACTTCGAACATGTTGTCAACGCCCTGCATTACGCATGCGAGACGTTCGAGACCCATACCGGTGTCGATGTTCTTGTGTTCGAGTTCGGTGTAGCCGCCCTTGCCGTCGGAGTTGAACTGGGTGAATACGTTGTTCCAGATTTCCATGAAGCGGTCGCAGTCACAGCCGGGCTTGCAGTCCGGGGAACCGCATCCGTACTTCAGACCGCGGTCGAAGTAGATTTCGGAGCAGGGACCGCAGGGACCGGTACCGTGTTCCCAGAAGTTATCGGCCTTGCCGAGACGTACGATGCGTTCTGCGGGTACGCCGATCTTCTTGTTCCAGATTTCAAACGCTTCGTCGTCTTCTTCGTAGATGGACGGGTAGAGGAGTTCTTCCGGAATTTCGAGGCACTGGGTCAGGAATTCCCAAGCCCACGGAATCGCTTCGTTCTTGAAGTAGTCACCGAAGGAGAAATTGCCGAGCATTTCGAAGTAGGTACCGTGACGCGCGGTGTGACCGACGCGTTCCAGGTCGGGGGTACGGATGCACTTCTGGCAGGTGGTGACGCGGTGACGCGGCGGTTCAACTTCACCGGTGAAGAATTTCTTCATCGGAGCCATACCGGAGTTGATGAGAAGGAGGGATTTGTCGTTCTGGGGAACGAGCGGGAAAGAAGGGAGTCTGAGATGTCCCTTGGATTCAAAGAACGAGAGATATTTCTCGCGCAGATCATTAACTGAAGTCCACTGCATGATGGTGTGTCTCCTTATAAAATGAAGTTTCTCGGGAAAACCTTTTTGCAAAAAGGTTTTCCCGAACCCTTTCCAAAAAACTTTAAACAAGGGGATAAATGAGGTTTGATTTATTCGATATCAATAGATTATTATATCATGGATTGTGTGGTCTGTCAATGAAAATGTTGAAATCACAGAAAAAAGCGGACAGGTGTGCTGTCCGCTTTTGGAGATTCATTCGCCGCAGAGGGTTTCAAACCGCGCCATCTGTTCTTTATAGCCGGCTGTTTCCGCAAAGGCTTTGGCTCTTTCGTCCTTGAAATACTGGATGATTCCGTTGCCATCCCGTCCGGTATACTTGAGATAATGCTTCATTTCATACGCCAGACTGCCCGGCCAGAATTCAAACTTACGGCAGAATGTCGTCATAAACGGAGCCGTGTGAATCCCGTCCTGTCCCGCAGCCGCTTTCATCGTTTCCGTCGTATCGACCGCTTTCCGCAGACTGTCCAGCGCATCTTCCGGACGATCGAGTTCCACATAAATCTCCGACTCCGTCAGATAGCTTTCGAAGCACGCGCCGTACATCTGCGGATCATAATCCCCGTCCGGGAACCATGCTTCCGTCAGCGCACGAACCGTGCTGCACAGGCGAAGGCGTTCTTCAAGAGTGTACGTTTTCTCTTTCAGCCGGCCGGCATGACTGTTCAGATAACCGATCAGATCGTGGAAAAGCGTCCGCGCAAACTTCTGATCGTATTCCAGTTTGTCCATATCGTTTTCATGCAGATACTGCATCAGATTTTCCCGGCACAGCTCATACGGCGGCATCATTTCCGCGTATTTGCGTCCCTTGTCAACTTCCCCCTGAATTTCAAGCGTATAAACAAGCCACCGCACCGCCTCGTTCCGCAGGTGCGAATCCGTTGATTCGCGCAGGACCTTTTCACCCCAATCGACCAGTTCGTCCGCGCACCTGTCCGATTCCGGTGTCCCGTCAATCCCTGTTTCCTTCGGATAATAGAACAAAATCCGGCACATCTGCACCATCAGGCGGCAGTCCTTCGGGTACTTCCGCAGCATCGCGCGGTTTTCCTCCATCTGTGCATCCCAGTTTCCTTCATCCGTCAGCTTTCCTTCGAGACGTTCGATGTGTGCGAGAATCTCCCGTTCGTCCTTGTCCGGATCGTGCCCGAGCAGCGCATCCACCGTCACGCCGAAATAATCCGCGAGCGGGATGAGCTGTGTCACATCGGGAAGACCGTTTTCGTTCTCCCACTTGGACACCGCCTGCGGGGACACCCCGATCCCCTCCCCCACTTCCGCCTGCGTGAATCCGCGTTCGAGCCGCAGATCACGGAGAATGGTTCCGAATTTCGACATATGCTTTCTTCCTTTCTGTAATAAAAGAACTCCGGCCGGTGATTCAAGTATACCACCGTCCGGAGCAAAAGGCAAGCAACGGGTTCGCAACGCGGGTATACGCTCCGTGGAACTTTCTGCGCAGCGTTGTCATTTCCGGTAATCCCGGATCATTTCATCCGCGGAGGTCATGCCGAGGTCAAGCACCGCGCGGTATACGTCCATGCTGTGATATTGCTCGAACGAATACATCCCCCGTCCGATCAGCTCCCGCTTGATCTGCGCAATGACCGTCTTTTTCTCCGGCTCCGCCGCAAGTTTCGCGGAAATTCCGTCACAGAATTCCTCCGCTTCCACGATCGTTTCCGTATCGAAGAACCAGATATCGAAATTCCACAGTTCTCCGTCAATGACAGCTTCCCAGCCGTGGAACCAGACCGTCTTTCCTTCGTCCGTGACCTCTTCCTTCGCTTCGTACCATACCGGATGAAAAACATCCAGCACATACCGCGTCAGCGCGTACAGTTTATCGAGGTTCATCCCGTCGTTCCGCACGTCGATGTCAATATCGTTCCACGCCATGATGTCCATCCGGTAACTCCCGACGGGATGCACTTCCCCGTACTTCGAAAGTTCCCTAAACAGTCCGGTTTCCTCTAAAATTCTGTCCGCTTTCTCCCGTATTTCTTCCGATTTCAGCAAAACTCCGTCTCCTTTCCCAGTATAAAGTTTTTTGAAAGGGGTTCGGGGGAAACTTTTTTTCAAAAAAGTTTCCCCCGAGAAATCCCTATTTACTTAACAATCTCAACGCCTTCGGGAACGATGCAGGATGCGCCGTCCTTTGTGATTTCGATCTTGATATCGCCGTACGGAGTCGGGTAGGTACCCTTTGCCCATTCGAGTCCGGCGAGGTTCGGTTCGAACTTGATCTTCTTGCAGCCCGGTTCGACGACCTTGATGCCGAGGACGTTCTCTGCGAGGTACGGTGCGGGACCGGATGCCCAGCCGTGGCAGAGGCTGTGGCGCAGCTTGACGTAGCAGTATGCACCGAAGTCGCCGTGGATATCCTTCTTTCCTTCCGGAACGGGTTCGTCGATCGGTGCCGCGTTGTCGAGCCAGTCGATGTTGAAGTCTTCCCAGAACGTCGTCGCGCCCATTTCGATCATCTTGCCCCAGTAATTGCGGATGATGTCGAGTGCCGCTTCATATTCGCCCGCTTCCGCGCACGCGCAGAGAGTGTAGTAGCCGAGGAACGTGGACAGACCTGCCGCGCCGCCCGGACCGATGACCTTGTCAAACATTTCCTTTGCTTCGCAGACACCGCCGATCGCGAGAAGCGCCGCCGGCTGCTTTGCGGTCGGAACCGGCTTGTGCGCGAGGAGCTTGTCCGCCGCGATGTAGCATTCCGCCGCCGTTTCGGTTTCGCCTAGAATCTTCATGATATCGCCGCCGCGCAGGAGCGCCAGACGGAGCAGACCCTGCAGACCGCAGTGCTTTTCGTTCGGAAGATCGTTCGTCGGCCAGTCGAAGAAGCGTCCTTCGGGAAGGATTTCCGCGCCGTTTTCATCCACATAGGTCATGTAGCGTTCCATCAGTGCTTTGATGTAGTCCTTCTGCGCGGCGAGATAGTCGTAGTCACCGGTGCCCATGTACCATTCGTAATGGCAGAGCATCCACCACAGGTTGTAGGAGGACAGGCCGTTCATGGACGCGTCGGTCGGAGTTACATCGCGCACGAGGTCGAGAGACTTCGGAACCACTTCGTTCGCACCGAAAACGGCGAGGATGGTAGCGAGTTCGGTGTTCATGTCGCCCGCCCAGACGAGACGGTCACGCTTGATGCCGTCCCAGAGGTAACGCTGCATATTCAGATGCGCAGTATAGGCGGCAGTGTCGTAGATCGTGTTGAGCAGGGGATCGCTGCACTCGAAGGAGCCACGGTATTCGATGTCACGGTAAACGAGGGTCGCGGTGATGCAGCGGATCTGCATGAACATGTTCGGAGAGGTGAGTTCCACATACGCAAAGCGGAAACCGCTTTCGTTGGTTTCGTTGGATGCCCATGCGCCGGATCCGGTCTTGATGTCACGGTTCGCGTGGTCGTTCGTGGGGTTCTTGTCGGTTTCCGTGATGGGGGTCATCGCTTCGGAAACGCTTTCGCCGAGGCGGATGGTGTAGTCCGCGTACTTTCCGTTCATCGACCATACGGAAACGGTAAGGGTACCGTGGAGTTCACGGCCGAAGTCCACGAGAACACCTGCATTTTCGGTGGAATTCCGGTTGTCGAGGGTACACTGGTCATGATAGCCGTAAATCGCGACCTGTGCGGGTTTGTAGTCGGTGAGGTACTGGCTTCCGGTGACCTTGCCCTTCGTAAGAACGACACGGGTCGGGAAAAGCACCTTGCGGCTGCGCTCGTCGTCGATGCCGCAGAGATTGAATTTGTCCTGAAGTTTCATAATTGGTTCCTTTCGGGTATATCAATTAAAATTATGCATTGGGATTCTGCGATGCCTGGGTCTGTTCGGCCAGGATCACGTACTTCTGGAAGACCTGGAACATTTTCGCCGCAGATGCCGCGTCCATACCGGAGAACCGGCATACCATACCGCCGGACGTTCTCACACGGATGGTGGTCGCGCCGAAGATGCGTTCGAAGAAGGAGCTGTGGCGGTCGATGGAAACGACTTTTGCCATCGGGGTGACAAAATTCCGGTCGAACAGAACGCCGACATGTCCCGCAACAAAGTGTCGCGTCACGCCGAGAACAGTGGTTTTCACGCTGAGGTAATAGCAGCCCGCCTGAATGGCATCGATGAGGATGAGGGCAATGGCAATTCCTGCATTTTTTGCTGCAATTCCCGCAATCAGCGCGATCACAGCGAAAACGATACTGGCAATGGTGTGGAACATCACGTAGCTTTTTGCACGTCTGCATTCCACGATGGAAGGTTCGATCAGTCCGTACTGTTTCATAATGTCTCTCCTGAAAAACGTAAAATATAGTTACAGAATCGCTTCTGCAAGTACAAAGTCACTGCACCAGGAGCCGGATGGCGTCGTAAATTCCGCTGAGAGGAATGATTTCCGCGCCGGATTCCTTCAGCGTTTCCTCGTTTTTCAAAACAGCCCGCTTCGGCAGGGCGATTTTTGTAAATCCGAGACGGAACGCCTCGTTCACCCTTTGTTCGATCGACGCGACCGAGCGGAATTCGCCGGACAGACCGACTTCGCCGAAAGCGATCACGTCATCCGGCACGGGAATGTCACGGAGAGACGAAATCATCGCGAGGCACGCCGCCGCGTCGACCGCAGGCTCGTCGAGCCGCAGTCCGCCGATAACATTGAGATATACGTCACAGGTCGAAAATTTAAGTCCGAGCCGCTTTTCAAGGACGGCGAGAAGCAGGCACATCCGGTTGTAATCGATGCCGTTTGCGGTACGTCTGGGCGCGGGAAACACCGTCGGTGTGACGAGCGCCTGAATTTCCGCAATCAGGGGACGCGTCCCCTCCATGATACAGACGGCACAGCTTCCGCTGACACCGGTGGGACGTCCTTCCAGCAGCATCGCGGACGGATTTGCAACTTCTTCCAGCCCGTGTTCCGCCATTTCGAACACGCCAATCTCGTTGGTAGAGCCGAAACGGTTTTTGATGGCACGCACGATCCGGTGCGGCTGACGGCGGTCACCCTCGAAATACAGCACCGCGTCAACCATATGCTCGAGCACCTTCGGTCCGGCAATGCCTCCCTCTTTGTTGACATGACCGACGATCAGCACCGCCGCACCGTCGGTTTTCGCGCGGTTGATGAGCAGGGACGAACATTCACGCACCTGTGTGACACTGCCCGCCGTGGAGGTAAGCTCGTCGGAATAGATGGTCTGGATGGAGTCAACGATGACGATATCGGGCTTGATCTTGTCATATTCGGCAAGGATGTGCGCAATGTTGGTCTCGGTCTGGACATAGAGAAACTCCGCGTTGACTTCGAGACGGTCGGCACGCATCTTGAGCTGCCCCTTGGACTCTTCCCCGGACGCATACAGGACCTTGCAGGAATTCCCGAGCTGCCCGCACAGCTGCATCAGCAGCGTGGACTTGCCGATGCCGGGTTCCCCGGCAAGAAGGATAACCGAACCTTCAACCAGTCCGCCGCCGAGAACACGGTCAAGCTCGCCGATACCCGTACTGTGCCGCAGATATTCGGGAATTTCAAACTCGTTGAACTTCACCGCGCGGCTCTGTTCCGGCGTGGATGCCGCCGCACGTGTCGGCGAATTCGAACCGGCGGAAACCTTCGCCGGAGAGGCGTACATCTCCTCAACAAACGTATTCCACGCATTGCACTGCGGGCATTTGCCGAGCCATTTCGAACTCTGATAATCACATTCGCTGCATACGAACACGGTCTTTGGGGCTTTCATCTGTGGTTCTCCGATTCTTTTCTTCATTATTGTTTATTATAGCTTAATTTGCACGTTTTCGCAATGCTTTAGGGGAAAAAAGTGCAAATCGTTTGTGAAAGGGGAACGGTCGCTTTCTTGAAAGAAAGCTCCGCAAAGAACTTTAATCTGTTGTAGCCGGATTTTGCAGCTGATATGATTTAGTGGGGGGAAAAGGGGGAATTTTCGGTGGAGTACGGCTGAAATTTGTTCAGGCGATAGCCGTGGAGGTATAAAAAACATGAGGAATAATGGAGCGACTTCACAAAACTCCGTTTTGTTCAGCGCTCGGCACTTCCGTAACCTCGATTCAGTGCGCCCTTATAGAATTCAGCTACTTTAAGTATAACACCGCACTCCTTGGCTACCGCCGTTCGTGCTTTGCGTTTGTTGAAACTTGATGTCAGCCGACAGAACTGACAGAAGCGAGGACGGCGACAGCCAAGCCGAGCAGGCAGTTGCTCAACGTAGAGAGCTTTCTCTCCTTCGCACGAAATCAAGGTTAGCCTATACGGCGTGGGAAGTCAGGGTCTCGGTGGCCCCTGACTTCCGTCTCCACCCTTCCTCAGGCTTTGGATCGCACACATTTTGTCAGCTGGGACTAACTAAATGGCTACGCACAGACCCATCAAAAATCCCCCCAAAAACTGCAAGTCTGCACTACACAAACCGGCTGCAACAGCCCAAAGAGGTTTGGAGGGGAGTTTGAGGGGAACCTTTCCTCTGAAAAGGTTCCCCTCAAAAATCCGCACAAACGATATTTTATTCGATCTTCATCCCGTTCCACAGACCGGCGTAAATGCCGCCCTTCTGAAGCAGGGATTCGTGATTGCCGCGTTCCTCGATGCCGTTGTCACTGATAACGAGGATTTCATCGGCGTTCTTGATGGTGGTGAGACGGTGCGCAACGACGATGGTGGTTCTGCCGTGTGCGAGTTCTTCGAGGCTGTGCTGGATCATCTGCTCGGTCGCGTTGTCAAGTGCGCTTGTCGCTTCGTCGAGAATCAGCACCGGCGGATTCTTGAGGAAGACACGAGCGATTGCCACGCGCTGTTTCTGACCACCGGACAGCTTGATACCACGTTCACCGACAATGGTGTCAAAGCCTTCCGGAAGAGAGTTGATGTATTCGAGAATGTTCGCGCGGCGCGCCGCATCTTCGACCTGTTCCCTGGTCGCCGTCGGTGTACCATAGGCAATGTTGTCATAGATCGACGCGTTGAACAGGAACACATCCTGTGCTACGATCCCGATGTTTTCACGCAGGGATGCACGGGTCACGTCGCGGATGTCCGTGCCGTCCACGGTGATCTTACCGCCAGCAAGCTCGTAGAAGCGCGGGATAAGGTGGCAGATCGTCGTCTTGCCGCCACCGGACGGACCGACGAGAGCAAGGGTCTTGCCTGCGTCCACCTTGAAGCTGAGGTCGCTCAGGACGGTCTTTTCTTCTTCATAACGGAAGGTTACGTTGTCGAATTCGATTTCACCCTTCACACGGCCGAGATCCTTCGCGTCCGGATCGTCCGCTTCGACGGGGTAATCCATGATTTCAAGGAAGCGCTTGAAACCGGTCATACCGTTCTGATACTGTTCAACGAACGAGATGATGCGGCGTACGGGGTTCATGAAAATACCGATATAAAGGACGAACGCCGTGAAGTCACCGACGGAGATCTTGCCGAACGCGCAGAACATACCGCCCGCGATGTACAGTACGACCTGCAGGAAGTCACCGATGAACGTCGTACCGCAGTGGAATTCTGCCATGACTTTATACGCCTTGGAACGTGCCTTGACAAACTTGCTGTTGCCCTTTTCGAACATTTCGTTTTCGTATTCGCGGCTGGTATACGCCTTGGAAACGCGGATACCGGCGATGCTGTTTTCAAGCCCTGCGTTGACTTCACCGATTTCCACGCGGGTTTCAGTGAACGCCTGGCTCATGCGCATCCGCAGACGTGCCGCAAAGATGACCATGATCGGCAGGGACGCGCACACGATCAGCGCGAGGGGCAGATGGATTCTTGCCATCATGATGAACGCGCCGACGATGGAGATCACGGAGAGGAAGAGGTCTTCCGGACCGTGGTGGGCAAGTTCGGAGATATCCATCAGGTCGCTGACGATACGGGACATGATGGTACCGGTCTTGTTATTGTCAAAATAGGTAAGCGGGAGACGTTCGAGGTGGTCGAACACTTCGCGGCGCATATCCGCCTGCATATCCACGCCGACAAGGTGACCGACATAGGAGACAAAATAGTTAAAGAACAGTTTCGCAACGTAGATGAGCAGAAGGATCACCGCCCAGACGACCAGAAGGTTGATCTGATTGTTCGGGATATAGATGTTCAGCATATTGCGGGTGATGTTCGGGTAGATGAGGTCGCACAGGGCAAGCATGAGTGCGCACGCCATGTCCGCGAGGAACATTTTGACATGCGGCCGGTAGTACCCGATGAACCGTTTGAGAATCTGCATGATAACGTCCTTTCGTGATGTCGTAATGTTTTCTCCATTATAGCAAATCTTTTGCCCATTGGCAATACTAAAAATAATTTAGTGGATTTTAATAATTCGGGATAATCGAAATAATCCTGTTTGGATTGATAAGGAAGAAAAACGCCTGAAGGCGTTTTTCAAATTTTATGTGCCTGCGCGGCACAGCGCAAAAGAGGACCGGTCGCGGTCCTCTCTTGACTCTCCACGACCAGAGGAAGTGTCCTCTGGACACCTCTCGTTCTTGCAGTTGAATAGTTGAGACAACCATCGACACGCACATACCGGCGCAAGGGTTGCGCAGATATAGGCTAACCGCAGAAAAAGCCTAACTTCCGGCGTGAAGCCGGACGAAAAACTCAGCCCCCCGCGGTTAGCGCATCATCCGAGGGGAAGAGTCCAGAGGAGGGGAAACTTCCCCTCCTCTGGTCGCGGAGAGTCAAGAGAGGCCCGCGACCGGGTCTCTCTTGTGCCGCCACGCGCAGTGGCATAAGAATATTAGAAAAATGACCCGAAGGTCATTTTTCTTCCTTCTAAATAAAGCTATTAATTAATTATTAAATATTTAATAATCTTTAATATCAAAACCCTGCTTTTTCCACACCGAAATTATTGACAATTACCGAAAAATGTGCTAAGATGGTACTGTCTCGAAAGGGGCTTTTTTGCCGTGTCTTTTTCCGAAAAACAGCACGAAATCCCCCGATTTTCCGACAAAATTTTTGTAAAGGAGTATTTCCCCATGAAGCTTACTAAGCTCCTCGCGGGTCTCGGCGCTGCTGTCCTGACTGCTGCTCTTGCACTGACAGTCTCCGCTGCTGATCCGGTTGTAGTGTGGGACTTCGCGAACGCGGATGACACCACCCTCTACAACGAAGACGGCACCATGGCGTTCTCTGTCAACAACGCCAACGCCTCCTACGACGCTGAAAATGCCTGCATGACCGCAGACGTTACCGGCGGCGACCCCTTTTTCCAGCTCCCCAGCCGCGGTGATTTCCCGGCAGAAAACCGCTTTGTCAGAGTAAAGTATTACCTCTCCGGTATCTCTGACTGGTCCACCTCCATCTACTTCACCACCGATACCGTTGCATGGTCCGAAACCGGCCACTGGAAGGGCATCTATGACGGTGACGACGATGAATGGTGCGAACAGACCTTCTACATGGACGAATGCCCCGCATGGGCAGGTACCATCACCGGTATGCGTCTCGATATCTTCGACTCCGCATACGAAGGTCAGCTTGCTAAGGTTGCTTACGTTGCTGTATTCGGTTCCGAAGAAGACGCAAACAACTTCGACTACGCTGCATGGCGTGCTGCAGGCTCCAACACCACTCTCGCAGTTCCCGCTGCTGACGCTGCTGCAGAAGAATCCGCAGCTCCCGGCATCGGCGAAGCATACCCGGTATCCGGTACCGATGTTCCCGCTGACTCCGTTCTGATCCGCGGCACACTCATCGGCAACGAAACCGGTTGGGGTGACGCAGCCGCTGCCGGCCGTCACGCCGCATTCGACGGTAACGTTGAAACCTTCTTCGACCCGCTCGGCGTGGGCGACGGTTATACCGGCGTTGACGCAGGTGAAGAAATGATCATCACCAAGATCATGATCCACCCGAGAACTACTTATCTCGATCGTTTCGACGGTGCTACCATCGAAGCATCCAACGACCCCGACTTCAACGAATCCGTTGAAATCTTCTACAATGCAAACGGCGCAGCTACCGAAATCGCTTTCATAGACTGCACCGCGGACATTGACGCATCCGTAAACACCGGTTACCGTTACTTCCGCTACATCAACTATATGCAGCACGGTGACGTTGCCGAAGTTGAACTTTACGGCTACGCAAAGGACGGCTCCAACCCCGACTACAGCGCAGCAGCTACCGAAGCTCCGGCAGCTGAAGCTCCCGCAGCAGCTGTTGAAGTAATCGAAATCGACGCAGCGGCATCCGTTCAGGATTACCCGAACATGGACCTCCTCGCTAACTCCGGCGCAGGTTACGCTACCCTCGAAGAAGCAGTTGCTTCCATCGGCAAGACCGCAATCTCCGGCTACACCTTCGTATCC
>JAFQFS010000158.1 GCA_017398585.1 Clostridia bacterium | reverse complement strand
GCTGACAGAACTGACAGAAGCGAGGACGGCGACAGCCAAGCCGAGCGGGCAGGTGCTCAACGTAGAGGGATTGCTCTCCTTTGCACGAAATCACGGTTATCCTATACGGCGTGGGAAGTCAGGGTCTCGGTGGCCCCTGACTTCCGTCTCCACTGCTACATAGGTCTTGGATCGCTATATTTTGTCAGCTGGGATCAACGAAATGGCTACGCACAGACCCATCAAAAAATCCCCCAAAAACTCCATCATATAAGTTTCAAAAACCGGCTACAACAGATTAAAGTTCTTTGCGGAGCTTTCTTTCAAGAAAGCGACCGTCTCCCCTGAACTAAAAACCCGCACTCTCTCCCCCAAGCAGAAAAACAAAACGGAGGAAATAACATGACTGTAACCGAAAAAATGTCGCGTGACCGTGTGGAAGGCTTTCTGACGGCGAAGAACGGGAAGATGTACAACGGACGCGGTGAGGAAATTCTTCTCTGCGGGATGGGCGTCGGAAACTGGCTGCTGCCGGAAGGGTATATGTGGCGCTTCGGGGGGAAGTATAACCGTCCGCGCACCATTGAGGCTCTCGTGCGCGAACTGTGCGGCAGTGCGTTTGCTGACTATTTCTGGAAGAGGTTCCGCGAAGAGTACATCGCCGAAGCCGACATCCGTGCGATGGCGGAAAACGGATTCAACTCCGTCCGCCTGCCGGTCAACTGGCGCGTGGTGATGGAAGACGAGCCCGGTATTATCTGGAAGGAAGACGGCTTCCGGCTGATCGACCGCTTCATCGACCTCTGTGAAAAGTATAAACTTTACGTCTGCCTTGACCTCCACGGCGCGCCCGGCGGTCAGACCGGACACAACATCGACGACTCCATCGACGATATCCCGCGCCTGTTCACGGATACCGAATCCGACAGCCGCGAAAAGACCCTTGCGCTGTGGTGCGAATTCGCACGCCGCTACCGTGACCGCTGGATCGTCGGGATGTACGACCTGCTCAACGAACCCGTCCGTTCGCCGCAGAACGGCGCGCCGGAACTGGATTATCCCGTCCTCCGCGCAAGCCTGAAGCAGTTCTACCGCGACTGCATCGCAGACATACGGAAGATCGACAGCGTACATATGATCTCCGTCGAGAGCGATTTCTGGGCGAGCCGCGCCGACTTCTTTGAAGAAAAGTTCGACGACAACATGTGCGCGCACTTCCACCGCTACTGGTGCCCGCCGCGGAAATTCATGTACGACGAATTCCTCGCCAAGCGGGACGAGTTCGACATGACGCTCTACCTCGGCGAGACGGGCGAAAACAACATGCACTGGTTCGCGGCGATGTATCCCCTCGCGGCGGAACTGGACATCGGCTACAACATCTGGCCGTGGAAGAAGATGGCGACCGATTCGTCCCCGTGCTCCGTCCGGATGCCGAAGCTGTGGAAAAAGGTCATGGATTACACGAAGGGCGGTGACCGCCCGTCCTACACAGACGCACAGGCGGCGTTTGACGAATACCTCGACAATATCCGCTTTGAAAACTGCGATTTCGTGGAAAATGTGATCCCGTCGATCTTCCGACGCCCGGGCTGCTCGTTCAGAGCGTGCGACTATACCGCCGCGAATGACAGCGTCCGCTGGGTGGACGCCGAAGGCGAAACGACGTACGAATGGGACAAGACTCTCACGGAATTCACCGGCGGTGGTACGGCGGAATACAACCTGTACTCCGACGGCGAAGCGGGTGTGATCGAGTTTACGTCTGATTTTGATAACGCGACGATCGAGATTTCCGCGGATGGCGAAACATTGCTCCGCACGACCGTTTCGGGTACGCGCGATCTTTCCGTGAAGATCGGCTGCGGTCACGACTGCACGCTGAAGATTGCCTGCGTCAAGGGCAGCTTCACGGTATCGTCGATCGCATGGAAGAAGGCATAAGCGGTATGGTGGAACTGAATGTATGTGCGGTCTGGTCGCCGGAGCGGGATAAGATCCTGATGTGTCTCCGGCGGAAAGAGCCGTACAGGGGGAAATTCAATATGCCGGGCGGACACATCGAGGACGGCGAAGATCATCTGGACGCGGCGTACCGCGAGCTGTACGAGGAAACCGCAATCACGCGGGACGACGTGGAACTTGTGCGCTTCATGGATTTCACGTATCACCTGCATGGGATGGTGATCGAGGTGTATTTCGGGATTCTGCGGCACGAAGTGGAGGTACACGGAGAAGAAAACGACCTGTACTGGCTTCCGCTGACGGAGAATTTCTTTGATTACGACCGCTTTGCCGGGGACGGGAACATCGGGCACATCATGCGTCTGCTGAAAGCCCGTGATCCGGAGACAGGAACGGAAGAAACGGAATAAAGGAAAAAACAGGACATCCGGAATTCGGAAGTCCTGTTTGCTATTTTTCTTGTTTTTCGGCTTTACGGCAGGTATAGCCGTCGATGATGAAATGAACGAGCTGTTCTTCCGCACGGGAAATGTCGGAATCGAACCGTGAGTAGACAAGGAGATCGTCCGGAGAGGGGACGAGCGGCTCGTTCGGATGGGTATGCGCGGTGAAGCGGATGCCTCTGGATTTCTTCCGGCTTTTCGTTTTTTTCGGTGCCGGCGGATCTTCTCCGAGAGGTCGGTTTCCGAAGGCTTCCAGCGCGGATTTTTTATCGAAAACGATCGGTTCCTGCGGTTCATCGAAGTTGCAGATGTTGTCGCGGTCGGCGCACCCGAACGGATTCTGGGTATACCATGTTGCGAAGACGGAAGCACCGTATTCATCGAGATTTTCGGGATCCATGCTGCGGATCTTTGCATAGCGTGCAATTTCCAGTAGGAGGATGTCGTGGTAGTAGTCCTTTGCCATGGAGTTATTCGTCTTTTGCGGGAACGGGAACAGTGCCGCGTTCCAGGCAGTTCTCGGCGTCGCGCCGCAGAAGCGCGGACATGATTTCGGAGCATTCGGCGATTTTCTGCTTGTCATCATCGGGGAAACCGGTGAGCGCGGTGAGGATCTCGTGCACGATTCCGCCGAGCATCTTTTCGAGGTGCTGGACCCCGCGGTCGGTGATTTCGATATAAACCTGTCTCCGGTTCTCCTTGTTGTGCGAACGGACAACGTATTGCTTTTCCTCAAGATCGTTGACCAGCTTTGTGAGCTGCTGTTTCGTGATCCCCATTTCGTTCGCAAACTGCGTCATCGTGATCGGAGAGTTCCGGTACGAGCGAAGCGCATACAGCGTCGAAAAACCGTGCGAGTGCATCCGGTATTCGTTTGCATCCACAAGATGACGCCGCATCATCGCATAATAATCCACCATAAAATCAAGAAACTTCCGGGCGATCGCTAAATCATTTACTTCAGACACAGGCCTTCCCTCCGTTCGTACCGCCTTTTTTCAACATTGCGGCAATTGTAGTTCTCTATCTCCCCAATTATATCATACTTTTTGGAAACTGTCAATTGGTTAAATAATAATCATATGTTAATTGTTTATATGTGTGAGAGTGCAGGGTGCAGGAAAGGAAAACCGGGCGTTTTTTGAAAGAAAGCCGCTGTTTCCCCTGAACTGATAATTGACACTTCCCCAAAAGAAAGAATAAATCCAACGATTCTTTCTATTGCAAAATCAAGACAGAGGGTATATAATAGAGGTACAGCAACCGGTGCTGGAATCCTTGAAGAAAAGGAGGTAATGTGAAATGACGATTGCTGTGGAGGTGGCAGTACTCTGACGGAGACGTCGGTGTACCCACAGACAGACAACGGGAGAGTCGCTCAGGGCAGGAAAATGCCGTGGGCTTTTCCCGCGTTTGACGGAAGAAGTCACGCATTACGAAAGGCGGTACACCTATAGGCTACATAAACGCGGAAGAAGTTCTGCCGAAGGAACTTCTTGCACAGATCAGAAATTATATTGAGGGCGAAGCGATCTATATTCCGAAGGCGGCGGAGAAGCGCAGGACATGGGGCGGAAAGACCGGTACCCGCGCCGAGTACGATAAGCGGAACCGTGCCATTCTGGATGAATATCGCGAAGGGCGATCGGTGACGGAGCTTGCCGAAAAATACTGCCTCTGCCCGGACAGCATCCGGAAGATTATCAGAAACTGTATGGAGGAGGAAAGAATATGAAGTGTCCCTACTGCGGAAAAGAGATGGAAAAAGGTTACATTCATTCCCGCGACTGCGTGGTCTGGAGGACAAAGAAAAGCGTGCTTCCTGCACTCGGGATTCTGGCAGCCGATGCGGTTGACCTCGGAACGAGTGACGCCGCCGGACATTTTGTCGTTGTTTACCGCTGTGCGGACTGCAAAAAATTCCTCATTGATACCGAAAACGGAAACCATACGGACTCGGACTGAACAAACCAAAAAAAGGACTGCACGCAGTCCTTTTTTCTGTTATCTCCGCATATCCGAGAGTTTCCACAGGGTGTCTTCCGCCATGTGATACCGTTTTGCCACATGACCCACAAACGCCGGAGAATCAATGAACGCGTTCGCAGCATCCCGCTTCAGCCAGATGTGACCGACCGTTTCACCTTCCTGATACACCACCTCCGGACGGGGGGCGTCGTCGGGGATGATCAGCGCGTACGCGTCCATCCGCCAGAGCTGGTCACCGCGTGCGATCCGCAGCAGGGACGAAATCTGTATGAATTCCGACGGATCCCGCTCGATTCCCGTTTCCTCCGCAAGTTCGCGTACCGCGCCGGTAAGGCTGTCCTCACCGGCGACCACCGATCCGCCCGTGTATTCCCATAAACCGCCGAACGGCTTGCGTTCGTCACGCTTTGTCAGCAGAAGTTCGCCGCGGTGGATCGTGTAGATTTCCACAACAATGTGGTATCTGTCCTGCGGAAACGGCTCGCCGCTGTCACGGACGTAGGTTTCTCCTGTAAGATTGCCGTGGAGGTCGTATAAATCCCAGAGTTCCGCCATGTTATTCGTATTCCTCCGTTTCATCGGTCACGTCCGCCACGAGCGAGATCTGTCCCGAACCGACCGGCGCGTCGTTCTTTGCGTGGTACGGGATGCCGAGATGATCGTATCCCATCCGTGTGACCATGCGTCCGCGCGTTGTACGCGCGAGGAAGCCGATCTGCAGCAGATACGGTTCGCATACGTCTTCAATCGTGATGGCTTCTTCGCCGATGGTTGCCGCCAGCGTTTCCAGACCGACCGGTCCGCCGTCATAGGAACGGATGATCGTCTCAAGCATCCGGCGGTCGGTCAGGTCGAGACCGAGTTCGTCGATTTCGAGCATTTTCAGGGAACTTTGTGCCATTTCCAGTGTGATCCGGCCATCCCCCTTGACCTGCGCATAGTCGCGGACACGCTTCAGCAGACGGTTCGCAATACGCGGCGTACCGCGGGAACGGGACGCGATTTCCATTGCGCCGTCTTCGTCGATCGGAACGTCCAGGATCGATGCACTCCGCTTGACAATGATTGCCAGTTCCTCCGGTGTGTACAGTTCGAGTCTCTGCTGAACACCGAAACGGTCGCGAAGAGGGGTGGAAAGCTGACCGGCACGGGTGGTTGCGCCGATGAGCGTGAAGTGCGGGATGTCAATCCGGATGCTTCGCGCGGACGGACCTTTGCCGAGGAAAATGTCGATTGCGAAGTCTTCCATGGCGGAGTAGAGGAATTCTTCCGTGTTGCGGGTGATCCGGTGGATTTCGTCAATGAAGAGGACGTCCCCTTCGCTCAGGTTGGTGAGAAGCGCAACAAGGTCGCCGCCTTTTTCCAGCGCGGGACCGGAGGTGATCCGGAGATTGACTCCCATTTCGTTTGCGATGATGGCGGACAGCGTCGTTTTGCCGAGCCCCGGAGGACCGTAGAGAAGGACATGGTCGATGGTGTCCCCGCGCAGCTTGGCGGCTTCAAGGAGAATTTTCAGATTTTCCTTCGCACGTTCCTGTCCGATGTACTCGTCCAGCGAATGCGGACGCAGACTGGCTTCGCCTTCCCCGTCCTCGCGCGTGAACTCCGTCGTCACAATCCGGTTTTCAAAATCAAATTCTTCGTTCATTATATTATATAGTTTCTCGGGGAAAACTTTTTTGAAAAAAAGTTTTCCCCGAACCCCTTTCAAAAAACTTCAATCTGTAATAGGTATATGGTTGGGTGCAGGGCGTTAGTTCTTCATCAGGACGGCAAGAGCCTGCTTGATGATGGTTTCGGTGGATTGCGCGGGATCGACGTTTTTCATGGCGGCAGCGACTTCCGAACGGGAGTAGCCGAGGACGACGAGCGCGTCGCGTGCATCCGTGAGACTGCCGGATTTCGCAGCTTTGGGAGAGGTGGCGGGAACGTCCTGCTCCACAGTATTGTCTGCCGTGAACTGCGGGAAGGTTTTGGCGACCTTTTCCTTCAGTTCAAGGACGACGCGTGCAGCGGTTTTTGCACCGACACCGGGAGCACGGGAGATGGATTTGGTATCTTCCGCCGCGATGACGAGCGCGAGCTTTTTTGGTGTGAGCAGGGACAGGATCGACATTCCTGCCTTCGGACCGACGCCCGAGACGCTGATGAGCAGGCGGAACATGTCCAGTTCTTCGCGGCTGTAGAAGCCGAACAGCTCCACACCGTCTTCCCGGACTGCCATGTGCGTATAGATGCGCACCGGTTTTCCGGCAACCTGCGTTCCGTCCGGTTCGTATTCGGGCGCGGGAAGCTGTGCGAGCGTATTCGCCGTGACCGAGACTTTGTAGCCGACGCCCGCGCATTCGATGATGGCGGAGCAGGTGAGAGCGTCGGTTTCGAAAATTCGTCCGTATAAGGTTTCTATCATTTATTCTGTATCCTCGTTATCCTCGTTTATGATTTCTTCGGGAACGGAAACGGTTTTCCGGCGTTTCCGGTAAACGTCAAGTCCGCATGCGGCGGCAAATACGGCAAGTCCGCCGAACGTCAGGATCAGACCGTACTTCACGCAGTCGGGTCTGTAGCGGAATTCCAGTTCGTGTTCACCGGGCGTGATCGGGAATGCGAGCAGGGTCTCGTTCAGAACGGGGAGGGTTTCGACGGGCTGACCGTCCACGGTGACTTCCCAGCCGGCGTCGTACGGGATGGTCGTGAAGACGACGCGGTCGCCTTCGGGAACGCGGATGGTGCCGGAGATGTGGTCATCTGTTTCGGAATACGCGTCCATCACGCCGTCCTGAAGTTCCGCGACGGCTTCGAGGAACGCATCCTCGTCGAAGTGCCAGAAGAACTGGCAGCCGGAGCGGATGTAGAGGTCGTCTTCTTCCAGATACAGCCGGAAGTCGACCTGCTCGCCGATTTCAAACGAGCCGAGTTCACGGATCGCGAAGTTCTGAGCATCGAAGAAGGTACCGATGTTTTTGTCATTGACCTTCATTTCGCATTCGCGCGGCCAGTCGGAGGGGAAGTAGACGTACAGCAGGTCGTCGGATTCGATGTCGAGAATGTACTGCAGCTTCGGTGTCAGTTCACCGTTGACTTCATAGCCGCGGTGCTCGGTTGCAAACGCCATGTCCACGCCGAAGGTTTCCGATTCCTCGACGCTGCACGCGTGCCAGATTTTCACGTCCCGTCCGAGCAGAGCAGACATCAGCTTGTTCATGTAGGTGAACGGATCGTCGTAGCGCTCATCGTCGGGATCTTCCGGCGGAACATCATACTCAAGAACCTTTTCGTTCGCGGAATAGGCAACCGAAAGAGCATAGGGATTTTCGTACACGTCAAGATGCCCGTCCGTGGACGCGTAGTGATTGTACAGCCGATGGATGTAATCCATAACCGGCTTGTCGTCCGTTTCATCCACGATGACGTATTTGATGCCGAACAGGGCGTCGGTCACGGCGGTCGCACCGATGTACATCGACCAGTGGGACTGCGCCGCATAGCCGAACTGATGCATGAGGTCGACCGCACGGGCGTTCAGCGTGGAGGTGGAGTTGGAGAGACCGTTCAGGTCGAGGGCGAAGTTATCGTTTTTGCGGCGATGGACGAGTTTTTCCACACGATAGAGAGCGTTTTCCTCGTTTTCGGGGAGTTTTCCGACCGCTTCGTCGTAGGTGTCGATCATCTGGCGGTACGAATTCCGGTTGGAGTAGGAAACATCCTCGTCGAACTGGTAAACCATCGCGAGGGCATTGAGCAGCATTTCCATCGTAACGACGACGGCGAGGATGCCCGGAAGAACGTGCGGAGAAGGCTTTTTCATCGCACACGGAATCAGTGCGCCGTAGACGGCGAACAGGAACAGCCCGCTCCAGATTACGATGAAGTCGTGCAGGAATTTGTAATCCAGTTTCTGCAGGATCACCAGCATCGCGCACCAGAACACAACGGAGGAAAGGACCGTACGGCGGTCGAATTCGCGGAGATTTTCAAGGACGTATGCGGTCATGACGAGCAGCAGGAAGACGAACATATAGGCGAAACGTGCGTTGAGCCAGTTCGGACGCTGCATGCCGTGCCAGATAATGTCAAGAATGCTGAAATTGAAGCTCGCCGCAAGGATCAGGAGAATCGCCGCATAGCCGACCTTTTTCCGGGTCGGGAAGCAGTCACCGAAGAAATACAGCGGCGCAAGGATCAGCGCGAGCGTACCGCCGAACAGGAACGGCATCCCTTCCGGACGTACAGTATCATACGAACCGAAGAACGCCTTGGTCAGCAGATCGGCAAAGTCAAAGAGCTGTTCCGCAGCATAATCGGGATCGGAGAACTCCAGCTTCCCGAACGAGAGGGAATAATACACCGGCAGGATGATGATCGCGGAGATTGCCAGTGCGACAAGCGACCAGAACGCGATCCGGCAGAACGTACGGAGAAAATGATTTTTTTCGCCGTTCTCGCTGCGTTCCGCCGGAGCGAACATGAAATAGCGGATGAAGAACCAGATCAGCACGAACAGGCAGGCCATGTAGCCGATGTAGAAGTTCGACATCATCGCATAGACGAGCGAAACGACGTACAGCTTGTATTTGCCGTGCCGGATCAGTTCGTCGATGCCCAGCATGAGAAGCGGGAACGCGATGAGATTGTCCGTCCACATGACGTTGTGCTGCATGACGACGGCGTACGAAGACAACGCATACATCACCGACAGCATGACGCGGTACGGCGGTTTCAGTCGGTGCTGTTTCGTGAGATAATATCCGAAGGTCAGACCGCAGAATCCGCATTTGAGCAGGAGGATGAGGTACATCGCCTCGGTGATGTTCTGTTTCGGGAACAGAGCGACGAGAACGGAGAACGGACTCGACAGATAATACGCGAAAATTCCGAGGAATTCCCCGCCTAGTGCACGTTCGAACGAGTACAGGATGGACTCGCCGGACAGGAGAATGTCGCGGAGCTGTTCAAAGTAGTAGATGTACTGCGCGTTAAGGTCAAGAACGAGGACGGAATTCTTCCCGACCGGCCAGACCTGCAGGCAGCAGTACATGACAATCGTCAGAAAGACCGGCAGAAAAAAGCACCAGAGCAGTGTTTTTGCGTTCGATGACAGCCGGAACTTCGGCTTCTGAACGACGGCAGATGAAGGTTCGGTGATGGTATCCATGGCGTTGTTCAGGAATGCTCCTCCGTTTCTTCGGCGGGATAGATCTTACGGATGGCGTGTTCCAGCTTTTCGCGGGGCAGAACCATGTCACGTCCGCAGCCTTCGCAGACGATGCGGATGTCGCTGCCGATGCGGAGCACGGTAAAGCGCGCCGAGCCGCACGGATGCTTTTTTTTCAGTTCCAGAACGTCGCCGACCATTATTTTCGGAATGTTCATTTGAGATTTCTTTGGTGGAACCTTTTTTGAAAAAAAGGTTTCACCAAACCCCTTTCAAAAAACTTTAATCTGATTACAAATAATTATAACATGAAAAACAGGTTTTGTAAACCGTTTCAGGATGGATGCACTCAAAATTTCGCAGAGAGCGCAAAAAATTCCGGATGTGCGGAAAACACACCCGGAATTTTTATTTGAAGATGAGAAGAGGATTACTTTTTTGTAACTTCCTGCGCATCGCCGAGCGCGGTGGATACACGGACGGTGATGGTGCGGTCGTAACATTCGAACATGTCGTCGACGGCCTTCTTGTCCATCTTCTTGGTGAACAGACTGACAACCGGAACGACAATGAGACCGGTAATCATGGAGAGAACACCTGCATTAATCGGGGAGGAGAAGAACGCGTTGATGAAGGGAACGCCTGCGGCGGTGCAGATCATGTTGGCGATCATGATGCCGACGCCGGTGATGTAGCATGCCGCAACGGATGCCTTGGTGACCTTCCTGGAGTACAGACCGTAGAGGAAGGGAGCGAGGAACGCGCCGGCAAGAGCACCCCAGGAGATACCCATGAGCTGAGCGATGAAGGTGACCTGAGACTTGACCTGAAGGATTGCGATGGCTGCGGAGATGACGATGAAGAATACGATCAGAACACGGATGCAGAGCATCTTTTTCTTTTCGGTCATTTCTTTTTTGGAAAGCGGAACGATCATGTCAAGGGTGAGAGTGGAGGAAGACGTAAGAACGAGGGAGGAAAGGGTGGACATGGAAGCGGAGAGAACGAGGATGATGACGACCGCTACGATGATGTCCGGGAGATCGGAGAGCATCTGCGGAACGATGGAGTCGTATACGGGAGCGCCGTTTGCACCGTAGGTGATGGAGTCGGCGTAGAGTCTGCCGAAACCGCCGAGGAAGTAGCATCCGCCGGCAACGACGATTGCGAAGAAGGTGGAGATGATGGTACCCTTGGAGATGGCGTCTTCGTTCTTGATGGCGTAGAACTTGCCGACCATCTGCGGGAGACCCCAGGTACCGAGAGAGGTGAGGATAACGACGCCGAGGAGTTCAAGCGGCTTCGGACCGAGGAAGGAAACGAACGCGCCGGAGAGATCGGGATTGGTTTCCGCTTCGATCTTCGAGAGGGCTGCGAAGGATTCCATGAAACCGCCGTTGAAGTTCAGAACGGCCGCGATGACGGCGACGATGCCGAACAGCATGATGATGCCCTGAATGAAGTCGTTGACCGCGGTGGCCATGTAGCCGCCGGCGATGACGTAGATACCGGTCAGCACACTCATGATGATAACGCACCATGCGTAGTCGATACCGAACGCGGATTCAAACAGACGGGAGAGACCGTTGTAAAGGGATGCGGTGTAGGGGATGAGGAAGATGAACACGATCGCGGAAGCGATAAGCTTGAGCGTGTTCGATTCAAAACGCTGACCGAAGAATTCGGGCATTGTGCGGGATTCGAGCTTCTGGGTCATGAGACGGGTACGTCTGCCGAGGATGACCCACGCGAGAAGGGAACCGATGAAGGCGTTGCCGAGACCGATCCAGGTTGCGGAAACACCGTATTTCCAGCCGAACTGTCCGGCGTAGCCGATGAAGATAACGGCGGAGAAGTAGGAAGTACCGTAAGCGAAAGCGGTCAGCCACGGACCGACGCTGCGACCGCCGAGGACGAAACCGTGAACGTCAGTGCTGTTCTTGCGGCACATGAAACCGACGACGATCATCACTGCGAAGAAGACGATCAGTAATGCGACTTTGATAATCATGATGTTGCTCCTTTGTGGGGATAGAAAATATAAAAAGCTGCGACGCCGTGATTTGACGTGCAGCTTTCAAGCGGAATTGATACGAACTATGTATAACCGTTTTCGTGGTTGCATCACAAATCACTATTACCTTTTGTCAAAGTAATAGTAATAATAGTAGTATGCAAATACGAAATTGCGGTTTGCCATTATCGTGTACTCCTCTGTTTGATGTTGTGGTAGATTATAGCACCGTGCTAAAGCGTTGTCAAGGGGGTTCTGAAAATTTTTTCAGAAAAATTGAGAAATTGTGTCGAAAATGAAAAAATATACGGAAAGCTTGCATGGAGGGAGCGGGTATGATATAATAAAACTACAGAAATCGAATATGGAGGGCCGTTTTATGGAGAAGAGAGTGAAGTACAATTTGGTAATTTTACTGCTTACGGGAATTGTAAGTCTGACGGCTTTGGGGCTGAGACCGGGAGAAATGGACGATTATGTGTTTTTAGGTCTCTGCGAAGACTTGTGGAAGACGTTTCAGAATATTTCGTTTCTTCCGCCGCTGCCGGTCAGTCCTGAGAGTCTGAAAGATACTTTCGTTGGAATATTCGGTATTTTTGCGGTCGGTATTCTTCCGCAATGGCTGATGCTGAAGTGTAAATGGAGATTTCTGCAGTTTCTTCCTCTGCACCTTGCCGTTTTTTTCTGGATATGGGGAGAGTATCTTTATGCGGATTCGGCAAGCATGGGGGAACTGGTGGTGAGTGCCATGATCGCGGGCAGCGGAATTTACTGTACCGTGTGTGCGGGAGTCACCTGTGTTATTTATACGCTGTATCTGGCGTTCCGTAAAACTGCATAAAATGGACGGTTTCTTTTGAAAGAAAGTGCCTGATGGATTACATGGAGGAAGAAACTCTGATATAAAAACTACAGAATTCGAACATGGGAGGTGTGCCGCTGTGGTTGTGGAAGTTGTTCTGCGGGGAATATGGGACAGTCTGACGGAGCCCGAACTCAGAATGAGCTGGGAAGAAACCGCCCTGATCGTCGGGTTTTTGATGTTTTTTGCCGTGATCCAATATCTGACGCTGAGATGCCGCCGAAGATGGGGATGTTACCTTCCGGTTCTGCTGATGACGGTTTTGTGGATCGTGGTTGAATATCTGGTTGCTTCCGAGCCGAGTATGGGGGCGGCTGTTCTTGTGATGATTGCGGGATACCCTGTGGTAGTTGGATGGACGGGAACGATCTTTGCCTGCATTGTCTGGCATATCCGGAATCTTTTCCGCAAAACTGCATAAAGCGAGCGGGTACTTTTTGTGAGTACCCGCTGAATTTTTATTTTTCCGCAAAAAGCTGATCCGCCGTACGGATTCCGGCGTTCTTCAGGAATCGGATCGTTTCCGCGACCTTGTATCCGTCGTAGTCCTCGCGGCGGTGTCCGTCGAATCCGACGCTGATGTACATGCCCGCGTCACGGACGATCGCCTGTTTTTCCGGATCGTTCATGAAATCCGCGGCGTACGGATGCTCGCGGTACCGGTGGATGCTGTCGAAGCTGACGTTCATCTCCCAGAAAATCCCGCGTTCCGCGAGTTTTCCGAAGAATTCCCGCCGGTCGTACCCGCGGTTGTCGCAGTACGCAAACATATCCGTGTGCGCGATGCCGCAGCGGATGCTGAGTTTTTCCGCAAAGCCGAACAGGTCGTCCCGTGCCAGACTGTCCGGATGGTCGATGTGCTCGAGCAGACAGTAGTCGTATCCTGCGATCTCCGCGGGATCGGCGATGTCGAAGTTCCCGGGAATCGTTGCGATTTCGATGCCGCAGAGGATGCGGATCCGGTCGGCGTTGTCTGCGGCAAGCTGACGGATGACACGTTCGTATTCCGCTTTCCTCTTCCCGATACCGTAGTTGTGGTCGGTGATGCCGAGCAGGCGGACACCGTTTCTCACCATCGTGTTGACGAGATCCTGCGGAAGATCGCGCCCGCAGAAGCTGTAGTACGTGTGCGAATGCAGGTCGAACATGGGAATTTCACGGTCGAGCAGGTCGAAGGTTTGGGTATATCCGCCATCGGGACGGATCTCGAGGATCACGGGTGCTTTTGCGAGCTGGCCCATTTCCCATGCGCGGAAGAACGCCGCATAGGAGATGAATTTCCCGTACCAGTCCCCGATCGGCTGATGATTTTCAAGCTGACCGGCGGCATTGCGGGCGTATTGGTGGATGTGGTATCCGACGATTTCCGCGCCGGTTTCCGCGTACCACGCACCGGTCGTGTATTTCCAGTTGAAGGGATGGTTGTTTCTGGCGTGACCGGTATCGAGATGGATGCCGACCTTTTTTGCCGTATGTTCCCGAAGGATGCGCACGAACCGCAGGCATTCCTCCGGAACATAGCCGAATCGGTGGTTTTCCAACGTATCCTTCGCAGTCATGTGCATGTTTTCGATCCCGATCACCAATGTGTCGGGCAGATTGTCCAGATTCCGCGCGGCAAATTCGGCAATTTCGACGAGACGTTCGTCCGTCGCCGTATGGGACGGGATATCCGGAACGTGGAGCGTGATCCGGTCGGCGGACGCGGCTTCGGCAAATTCCGCGAACGATTTCCACACGTCCGCGTTGTACGAACCGTTTACGATCAGTTCCGGCGCGTGCAGGGACAGCGTATGCCCGCCGGCTTCCCGCCAGCGTGCGATCAGCGGGAGCGATTCCTCTGTCAGCAGTCCGCCGCGCAGTTCGATGCAGCCGAGACGGCGCGAGACCGCATAGTCCACATCTGCCGTACAGCGGCAGGAGAGGGCGAGATACTGCACGAAATCGTACGGAACCGGACAATGGTAATACGCCGGACGCAGTTCCTTCGTTTCGGTATCGTAATACGAGATTGCGGGGGGAGCGCCGATGTTTTTGTCCGGATCGGCGGCGGGGAGGATGGAACTGCCGTCCGGCTGACGTTCCGCAAGATGCAGATGAGCGAAGAACAGCGGGACGTCCGGATGGGATTCGCGCCACGTTGTCAGACGGGAACGGTACTGCCCGGGCATACAGCCAAACGGATGGTGTGCACAGACAACGGTATGGTCGTCTGCGGAATCGAGCAGGGCATAGGCCTCCTCGGAGATGCAGTGTTCACCGTCGGCGAGGGAGAGGATGTTTACGTTTCCGATTTCCGTGAGAAGCGGCGAGGTCATCGCACGTACATCATCGGCGGTGTCCGACGTACGGTAGTCGGAATTTCCGGGGATCACGACAGCGGGAACGGAGCATCCGGCGAGTTTTTCTTTGAATATGCGGAGGGCATCCCGGTGTCCGTCGGCAGTGAAGTCTCCGACAAAGACGACGGCGTCCGCCTGTTTTTTCTGTAAATCCTTCAAAGCCCAGTCGAGTACGTCGTAATGGACGGCGGCCGGATGATAAGGCAGGTGCAGGTCGGCGATCAGACAAAGTTTCATAACAGCCTCGATGAGATGGAATGGTTGATTTGATTATATCGCAAAACCGGACGGATGTCCAGAGAAAAAAGGGGACTCTGTGGCAATAATTCCTAAAAATCCATTCCCAAAATGAAAAAAATATGCTATAATGAACCTGACTCTATCATACGAAAGGATAAAACCATGATAACAAAAGCATTGCTGGAAGAAGTTCTCGCGAAAGCCATGTCCACCGGCGCCGATTTCGCCGAAATTTTCGTCGAGAATACCCGTTCCAACTCCATCTATATGATCGACGGCCGTGTCGACAGCATCACGGACAACACCATCGCCGGTGTCGGCATCCGTGCGCTGCTCGGCGTCCGCTGCGTCAGCGCGTCTACGATCGACCTCTCCCGTGAAGGTCTCCTGCGCTGTGCAGAACAGGTTGCCGATGTCATCGGCGAACATCCGACCGCTCTCGACATCCACCTCAACGAGCGCATCTTCCCGGACGTTCACGCCATTAAGATCGTTCCCGATACCGCGAAGAAAGCGACCAAGATCGACCTCCTCAAGGCGGGCTATTTTGCAGCGAAGAATTATCACGAAGACATCGCGCAGGTTTCCGCAAACCTCCTCGACGTTGACCACAACATCCTGATCGCCAATTCCGACGGACTTTATACCGAAGACCGTCAGATCCGTACCCGCATGGGCGTCAGCGCCATCGCGAGCCGCGGAGGCGAAAATCAGTCCGGCGGCATGAGTCCCGGACGCCGCATGGGGCTCGAACTGTTTGACCTGTTCCCGCCGGAACAGATCGGTCTCGAAGCCGCGCGTCACGCGCTCGTCAACCTCAGCGCCGGCTACTGCCCCGCAGGCAAGATGCCCGTTGCGATCGAAAACGGCTTCGGCGGCGTTATTTTCCACGAAGCATGCGGTCATTCCCTTGAAGCGACTTCCGTTGCGAAGAACACTTCCCAGATGGCGGGCAAGCTCGGTCAGAAGATCGCGAACGAAAAAGTCACCGCCATCGACGACGGTACCATCCCGAACGCATGGGGCTCCATCAACATCGACGACGAAGGCACGCCGTCCCAGCGCAAGGTGCTCATTGATAAGGGCGTTCTCAAGTCCTATATGATCGACAAGCTGAACGGTCGCCGCATGGGTATGCAGGAAAACGGCTCCAGCCGCCGTCAGAGCTTCCACCACTCGCCCACATCCCGTATGACCAACACGTTCATCGCGCCCGGTACGGACAAGAACGAAGACATCATTTCGTCCATTGAATACGGTCTGTACGCAAAGAAGATGGGCGGCGGTTCCGTCAATCCCATCAGCGGTGCATTCAACTTTGCAGTCAGCGAAGCGTACATCATCCGGAACGGCAAGATCTGTGAACCCGTCCGTGCGGCATCCCTCATCGGCACCGGCTCCGAGATCCTGCAGAACATCGACATGGTAGGCACCGATCTGGAAACCGGACAGGGTATGTGCGGTTCCGCATCCGGCTCCATCCCGACCGACGTTGGTCAGCCGCTCATCCGTGTCAGCGAAATCACGGTCGGCGGACGATGAGTGTGAATATAAAGCGATTGCAGTAGGATGTGAAGCGGATTCACACTCAAAAGAATTCCTTGAAAAATGGGACCAGCCATTTTTCATTGCCTTCGGCAACCGGAATTCTTTCAGGAATCCTGAGTTTTTAAGAGGTAATTATGGAAAAGTTTGATATTCTGAAGAAAATCGTAAAAGAATGCTCCGAAAAGAACGGCATTGCCGAATATGAACTGTATTATTCCGAAAATGCGGGCATCCGCGCGGAGACCTTCCGCGATGAGATCAGCGCATTTTCCTCCAGCGTCGGCGGCGACCTTCTCTATCGCTGCATTGTGAACGGCAAGCTCGGCTACGCAAGCACGCAGTACCTTGACGAAACCGAAATGGAAAAGCTCGTTGCACGTGCGATGGAAAACGCATCCGTCATCGAAAAGGACGAAGAAGCCATCATCTACGGCGGCGCGGATCCTGAAGAATACCGTAAGGTTCCGGAATGCACGTTCACCATGCCGAGTGCGGCACTCATCCGCGAACGTGCGATGAAGAACCGCGACCTTCTCTACGCAGCCGATGCTCAGATCGCCGACGGTACCGCATCCGGCGCATCCGCAGGCATGAGCCGTACGTTCCTGTTCAACTCCAACGGTCTCGATCTCTCCAGCTTCACCGGCAATTCAGGCGAATTCTTCCGTGTTGTCCTTGACAACGGCGAAGAAAAGCAGACCGGCGGTGAATCTCTGCCGAATGGTTTCGACAAGCCCGATTCCGAACGCATCGAAAAAATCAACGAAGCCATTACGAAGGCACGCGCGAAGTTCGGCGCAGGCACCGTGAAGTCCGGCAAGTATAACGTTGTATTCCAGAACGACCAGATGGAAGCGATTCTTTCCACGTTCCTGTCCGCGTTCTACGCGGACAATGTGCAGAAGGGACTGTCCCTTCTCAAGGGAAAGGTCGGCGAAAAGATCGCAGCGGACTGCATCACCATCACCGACGACCCGTTCTCCGAAGACAACACCGTCCAGATTCCGTTCGACGGCGAAGGCGTTCCCACCAGATGCAAGAACGTTGTGGAAAACGGCGTGCTGAAGACCTTCCTTTACAACCTCATGACCGCGAAGAAGGACGGTGTGGAAACCACCGGCAACGCATCGAGAGGGTCGGCGTCCATCGGCACGAGAGTGTTCACCTTCTACATCAACAAGGGAGAAATGACCCGCGAAGAACTGCTCAAAAAGGCAGATAACGGTATTTACGTCACTGCGATGAAGGGCTTCCATGCCGGTGCAAACGCCGTCACGGGCGACTTCTCCATCGAAAGTGAAGGCTTTATCCTTGAAAACGGCGAAATCGGAGCGCCGGTCAAGTCCTTCACGGTTGCAGGCAACTTCTTCGACCTGTTAAAGCAGATTTCCGACGTAGACAACGAACTCGACTTCGGCGGTCCCGGCGGCACCAGAATCGTCGCTCCGGACGTTCTCGTACCCGGCATGTCCGTTGCAGGGGAATGAGGAATAGAGTTTCTTGGGAAAACCTTTTTTGAAAAAAAAGGTTTTCCCAAACCCTTTCCAAAAAACTTCAATCTGGAAAGGGGAAACGAAGCAGGTGCAGATTTACGGAACGAAAAGTCTGCACCCGGCTTTGTCAATTAAATAAGTATAAAGTTTTTGAAAAGGGGGTCCGGATGAGTTTGCTTCGCAACCTCACAAAACTTTTTTCAAAAAGTTTTTCCCCGGTTTCCCCACTTTCCAAAGGAGGTTACTATGTTACAGCAGTTTCCCAGAACGATGGTCGGCGGCGTATCGCTGCCGCGTATCCTGATCGGTACGAACTGGCTGCTCGGGTGGAGCCACACCGGTGCGGCGGCGGACAAGGGAATCCAGGAACGATTCCAGAAGCCGGAGGATTTTTATCCGGTCTTCCGTGCGTACCTTGATCACGGCATCAACGCCGTGATGGGACCGATCAGTTCCATTCCGCTCGCACTCGATGCCGTCCGCTATGCGGAACAGAAGTACGGTCAGAAGATCATCATCATTGACACCCCTTCCCTTGATGTGGACGACAACGCGGAAGCCCGCGCCAGAGCCAACGCCACCGTCAAAAAGAGTGCGGAAGCCGGATGTACCTTCTGCCTCATCCACCACACGAGCCAGGAACAGCTCGTCAACAAGAACAAAGAGGAGATCACCCGTCTGCCGGACTATCTCGCCATGATCCGCGACGCCGGCCTCATCCCCGGTCTGTCCGCGCATATGCCGGAAGCCGTCCTCTACAGTGACAAGAACGAATACGACGTCGAAACCTACATCCAGATTTTTAACTGCATGGGATTTCTGATGCAGGTCGAAGTAGAAGCCGTCGCGAAGATCATCCGCAATGCGAAGAAGCCCGTTATGACCATCAAGCCCTTCGCCGCAGGACGTACCACACCGTTTGTCGGTCTGACCTTCAACTGGAACGCGATCCGTCCGTGCGACATGATCACCGTCGGTGCCAGCACCGAACTCGAGGCACGCGAGGACATCGAATACTCCTTCGCCGCTCTCGAACACCGTGCGCCGAACGTCGAGGGACGCGGTTCCCCCGTCAATCAGGAAGTCCTCGGTCATATGTAAAGAAATATCATTCTGTGGGGAAAAACTTTTTGAAAAAAGTTTTTCCCCACACCCCTTATCAAAAACTTTCCGGCAAAAAGTCTGGGGGATAACGTGTTTTCGGATTTTTTCGGAAATATATGAAAATAGTTCACATATATTTACAATCAGCTATTGACAAACGAAGATAAATATGGTATTATAATTTCAAGCGCGTAACGTAAATACATATTTACTGTAAATATGTGAGGAGGAAGCGCGCGGAAGGCGGGATGCCTTTTCATTATATCAAAAACTTAGAAGTTCGAATAATGATCAAAAACTAACAATAGACAGACAATAACAATAAAGGAGGACGGAATGAGTTTCAGAATCATCGGAACCGGAAGCGCAGTACCGTCAAAAATTGTCACCAACGATGATCTGTCCGGAATGATGGAGACGAACGACGAATGGATCCGTACCCGCGTCGGTGTTGAAGAACGCCGGATTGCGACCACGGAAAGCACCGCCGACCTTGCATATGAGGCTGCGGCAAAGGCACTCGAAATGAGCGGCGTTTCCGCGGATGCCATCGATCTGATTATCGTCGCGACCATCACGTCCGACCGGATCTGCCCCACCACGGCGGGGATGGTCCAGGCACGTCTCGGTGCCTCCTGCCCGGCGTTTGACATAAGCTCCGCTTGCAGCGGATTCCTGTTTGCCATGGAAACGGCGGCGGGATTCTTCGCACGCGGAACCGCAAAGCGTGCTCTTATCATCGGTGCGGAACGCATCAGTAAAATTATCGACTGGAAGGATCGCAGTACGGCTGTCATTTTCGGTGACGGCGCAGGCGCGGCGGTGCTCGAAGCCGGCAATTCGTATCTCTGCTCGGAAATCTGTACCATGGGCGGGGATGACGTCATCAAAATCCCCGCGTTCGGCGGAACCTCTCCGTTCACGGAGATCGAAAAAGAAGAACCCGTGATCTTCATGGAAGGGCAGGAAACCTTCAAGTTTGCTGTCGGTGCTTTCGTGAATCACATCACCGGTATGGCGGAAAAAGCGGGTATCGCAATCGGCGATATCGACCACATCATTCCCCATCAGGCGAACGAACGCATCATCCGCATGGCGGCTCGCCGTCTCAAACTGCCGGATGACAAGTTTGTCATGAACATCGACCGCTTCGGAAACACCGCAGCGGCAAGCGTACCGATCGCCCTCGACGAGCGGAACCGTTCGGGAAGAATCAAGCCCGGCGACCTCGTTGCCATGGTCGCGTTCGGCGGCGGCCTCTCCAGCGCGGGCTGCATCATGCGCTGGTAAACCATCATACAGTCAACTCAAAATCAATTTTAAAATCAACTTACATTTTTGGAGGATACCTACCATGACTATCGACAAGCTCAAGACCATTATCGCAGACCACTCCGGCGAAGACGAAGCAAACATCACCGCAGAAACTACCTTTGAAGAACTCGGCGTTGACTCCCTCACCACCGTTGAAGTTCTCATGGACATCGAAGACGAATTCGGCGTAACTCTCGAAGCTGCTCAGGTCGGCAAGACCGTCGGCGACCTCGTTCGTGCAATCGAGGAGGCACAGAAGTGATTCACACGGCACTGTGCGAACTGTGCGGAATCCGAACCCCCGTTTTTCAGGGCGGGATGGCACATGTGTCGGACGCCCGTCTCGCGGCAGCCGTAACGAACGCCGGCGGACTTGGCATCATCTCCGCCATGAGCCGTGACGGCGCGTATGTACGCGAGCAGATCCGTCTCGCAAGAGAACTTACAAACGGCCCCATCGGTGTGAATGTCATGATGATGAGCCCGTTTGTCGGGGACGTTGCGGCCGTGATCGCGGAAGAAAAAGTTGAAGTTGTCACCACCGGTGCCGGCGACCCTTCTTCCTACATTGAAAACTGGAAAAACGCGGGCTGCCGCGTGGTTCCGGTCATTCCGTCCGCGGCGCTTGCCAAGCGGATGGAACGCGCAGGTGCGGACGCGGTCGTTGCCGAAGGCGGCGAATCCGGCGGACACATCGGCGAACTTTCCACCATGCCCCTCGTACCGCAGGTCGTTGACGCGGTCTCCATTCCGGTTCTCGCCGCAGGCGGGATCGGTGACGGACGCGGCGTCGCCGCTGCTCTCATGCTCGGCGCGGCAGGCGTACAGATCGGCACCCGCTTCCTCGTCGCAAAGGAATGCGGTATCCATCCGCATTACAAGGAACTCGTTCTCAAGGCGAGTGATACCTCGACCATCGTGACCGGACGCCGTCTCGGACATCCGGTGCGCAGTCTCAAAACCCCGTATTCCCGCAGCTACGCAAAACAGGAATACACCGATATCTCGAACGAAGACCTCGAGCAGCTCGGCGTCGGCTCCCTCCGCAAGGCGGCGGTGGACGGCAACGAAAAGGAAGGCTGCTACATCGCCGGTCAGATCGCGGGAATGGTAAACCGCGAACAGACCGCCGCCGAGATCATCGAAGAAATCATGGCGGAAACCGAACAGGTTCTCGCAAAAGCCGCAAACTTCATCAGGTAAACTTCAAATTTGCACTTACTCCACTAATTCATATAGTATAAAGTTTTTTGAAAGGGGTTCGGGGAAAACTTTTTTTCAAAAAAGTTTTCCCCGAGAAACTTCATTTCCTATGTCCAAAATCGCATTTGTTTTCGCGGGACAGGGCGCGCAGTATTCCGGTATGGGACTGAACCTGTGCGAAAATTTTGATTCCATAAAAAATTTATACGATGCAGCCGACGCGCACCGTCCGGGAACGAGCGAACAGTCTTTCCGCGGCACGGACGCAGAGCTGAAACAGACCATCAATACGCAGCCGTGCGTGTTCCTTGCGGATCTCGCCGCTGCTCTTGCGCTGAACGAACGCGGCATCAAGGCCGATATGTGCGCAGGTTTTTCGCTCGGTGAGCTTGCCGCTCTCGCTTACAGCGGCGCGATGGCTCATTCCGACGCATTCGGAGCTGTCTGTGAACGTGCCAAGTGCATGGACCGTGCTTCGAAGGAAATGGACGGCGAACCCGGTATGGCAGCCGTCATGAAGATCACAGCCGAAGAAGTTGAAGCGCTGTGCGACGGTCTCGACAATGTGTATCCCGTCAATTACAATTCTCCCGGTCAGACCGCCATCTCCGGTACAAAAGCCGGTATCGAAGCCTTCTGTGAAAAGGCGAAGGGCGTCCGCGTTATGCCGATCCCGGTCAGCGGCGCGTTCCACTCTCCTTTCATGGCATCCGCTTCCTCTGAATTTGAAAACGTACTTGAAAAGATTACGATAAACACTCCCGGAATTCCGGTGTATGCCAACCTCACCGGTGAAGTATATCCGGACGACGCAAGAGCGTGCCTCGCGGCACAGATGAAGAGCCCTGTCCGCTGGCAGACGACCATTGAACGCATGATCGCGGACGGTGCGGATACCTTCATCGAATGCGGTCCCGGCAAGACCCTTGCAGGGCTTATCAAGCGCATTGACAAAACCGTGAAGGTGTATTCCGTACAGGATACGGATTCCCTGAACGCGGTTCTTGCGGAACTTAAAGGTGAATAAAATGAACATTTTTAATACAGAAATGCTTGCGGGCAAAGTTGCCGTTGTCACCGGCGCATCCCGCGGCATCGGACGTGCCATCGCGGCTGCACTCGCCGCCGCCGGTGCGGACGTCGCCATTCTCGACCTCTGTGCTCCCGAAGCTGCGGCAGATGCGGTAAACGCCGTCACCGGACTCGGCAGAAAGGCGATCTCCTATACTTGCAATGTCGGTGAATCCGATCAGGTGAAGGAAACCGTCGCAAAGGTTCTTGAGGATTTCGGCAGAATCGACATTCTTGTCAACAACGCGGGCATCACACGCGATGGGCTTATCATGCAGCTTACCGATGACAACTTCAACGATGTCATCGGCACCAACCTCCGCGGTACATTCAACATGATCCGTGCCATGAGCCGTCCGATGATCCGTCAGAAGGGCGGACGCATCTGCAACATCTCGTCTGTCTCCGGACTCATGGGCAACGCCGGTCAGACCAATTATTCCGCATCCAAGGCGGGCGTCATCGGTCTCACCAAGTCCGCGGCTCTTGAACTTTCCAAGCGCGGCATCACCGTCAACGCGGTTGCCCCCGGTTTCGTGGAGACCCCGATGACTAAGGATCTCGTGAACAGCCCCCTCCTCGAACGCATCCCGCTCGGCCGCATCGCGCAGCCGGAAGAAATCGCCGACATGGTCGTTTTCCTCTGCTCCCCCGCAGCCGCCTACATCACGGGCGAAGTCATCCGTGTCGACGGCGGCATGGCGATGTGAGAAGAAATATTTTTCTCGGGAAAAACTTTTTCGGGAAAAAGTTTTTCCCAAACCCTTTTCAAAAAGCTTCAATCTGGGAAGAGAAATAATAGTTTGCTTAAATCGGTTGTAAAAACAACAAGTTGAGAAGAGTGAATGATTCAGAAAGAGGCTTTGATATCCTACAAAATGGAGAAAATAATGGAACATAGAGTTGTTATAACCGGTATGGGGATTGTTTCTCCGATCGGTTCCAGAATGGAAACATTCCGCGACAACCTGCTGAACGGTGTCTGCGGTATTGATACTATTTCCAGATTTGACGTAAGTGAGTCCAGGGTAAAGGTTGCGGCGGAAGTCCGTGACTTCACTCCGACCGATTACATGGCAAAGATCGAAGTCAACAAGAGTGACCGTTTCACCCAGTTCGGGATCGGTGCGGCGGCTCAGGCGGTCGAAGACAGCGGTATTCTGGGAAACGTTGACCCGTTCCGCTTCGGTGTTTACTTCGGTTCCGGGATCGGTGGTTTCAACACCTTTACCTCCGAATACGATGTTCTTCTGAAGAGAGGTCCGCAGAGAGTCTCTCCGCACTTCGTTCCGAAGATGATTTCGAACATCGCGGCAGGCCAGATCGCCATCAAGTTCGGTGCAAAGGGCCCGTGCATCAGCGCAACCACTGCCTGTGCGACCGGTACGACCTGCATCGGGGAAGCGTTCCGCGCGATCCGTTACGGTTACGCGGATGCAGTGATCGCAGGCGGCGCGGAAGCGTCCATTGAACCCCTCGCGATCGCCGGATTCACCAACTGCATGGCACTCACGCAGACCGAAGACCCGAATCGTGCCTCCATTCCGTTTGACAAGGATCGCAGCGGTTTCGTCATGGGCGAAGGTGCGGGCGCACTCATTCTTGAATCCTATGAACATGCAAAGGCACGCGGTGCGAGGATTTACGGCGAAGTGGTCGGTTACGGCAGCACCTGTGATGCACATCATGTGACTGCACCCGATCCGAACGGTGAAGGCGGCGGACGTGCCGTCAAGCTGGCGCTCGAAGAAGCGGGTTATGCCGAAAACGAAAAGATCTACATCAACGCACACGGTACCAGTACCCCGATGAACGACTCCACGGAAACCAAGGCGATCAAGTACGCCCTCGGTGACGCGGCATATCGTGCAAAGGTCAGCTCAACGAAGTCCATGACCGGTCACATGCTCGGCGCGGCAGGAGCTGCGGAAGCGATCGCATCCGTGATCGCACTGGAATCCGGTAGGATCCCCCCGACGATCCACTATCAGAATCCCGACCCGGAATGCGACCTCGATATCACGCCGAATGAAGCGGTCCGGTTTGATCCCGAACTGGCGCTGTCCATCTCGCTCGGTTTCGGCGGTCACAACGGCTGTATTGCGATCCGCAGGTGGGCGGAATGATTTCTGAATAACAAAACGGAGTAAATTTATGAATAAAACCGAACTTATGCAGATCCTTCCGCACCGCGACGCGATGCTTCTGGTAGACGAAGCGGAACTCCGCGACGGCGTGGCTTACGGCAAAATTGCGATCCGCGGGGACGAATGGTTCCTGCAGGGACATTTTCCGGGGCATCCGATCGTACCGGGCGTGATTCTGTGCGAAATGATGGCGCAGTCCGCGTGTGTCTGCCTGATGGATGAAATGCGCGACGGAATTCTGCCGTTCTTCAGTGGGCTGGACAAGGTAAAGTTCCGCAGTCCGGTACAGCCGGGCGATGTTCTTGAAACCGAATGCAGCATCACCCGTGTCATGAAACCGTTCTATTTTGCGAAGGGTGTCGGCCGTGTGAACGGCAAGGTTGCCGTGGAAGCGACGTTCTCCTTCGTGCTGACCGAAAACAAAGAATGAGGAAACGGATCGATGGCTAAGGAAACAACGATTGTAAAGTGCAAAAAGTGCGGGCAGGAAACGGACGATGCGGTTCTCCGCAAGAACGGCCGGATGTGTCCCTGCTGCGGTAATTATTTCCGTATGAGTGCCAGAGAGCGCATCGCTTTACTTGCCGACCGCGGCACATTCCGCGAGCACGACGCATCCATGAAGAGTGAAAACATCATCGATTTTCCGGAATACGATGAAAAGCTGGAAAAGGCGATCGAAGCAACGGGAGAACGCGACGCGGTCGTCACCGGTCACGCAAAGATCGGCGGCATTATGACCACGCTGTTTGTAATGGATTCGAATTTCATGATGGCGAGCATGGGGACCGTTGTCGGCGAAAAGATCACCCGTCTCTTCGAATATGCGACGGAAAACCGCCTGCCGGTTGTGGGGTATATCTGTTCCGGCGGCGCGCGGATGCAGGAGGGCGTTCTCTCTCTCATGCAGATGGCGAAAGTCAGTGCGGCGGTCCGCTGGCACAACGACGCAGGTCTCTTTTATATGCCCGTTCTGACCGATCCGACCACGGGCGGCATCACTGCGAGCTTTGCGATGGAAGGAGACATCATCGCCGCCGAACCTGGGGCCCTCATCGGCTTTGCCGGTCAGCGTGTCATCGAGCAGACCACGGGCGAAAAGCTCCCGAAAGGGTTCCAGTCCGCGGAATTCCAGCTCGAACACGGCTTTGTTGACCTTCTCATCTCCCGCGAAGAATCCCAAAAGGTCATCAGTCGTCTCCTGACCGCGAACACGGCGGCGGGACGGAAGTTCCGGTAAGATTTGATACAAATGGAGTTAGATATATGAACGCATATGAAAAAGTCGGAATTGCCAGAGCAGCCGACCGTCCGATGGGCAACTGGTATATCAGCCGGATCATCGACAATTTTACGGAACTTCACGGCGACCGCCGCTACAGCGACGACGGCGCGATCGTCGGAGGTATCGGTTTTCTGGACGGAATGCCGGTGACCTGTATCACGATGAACCGCGGCGATACCATTGAAGACCGCATCAAACGCAACTTCGGCTGCCCGTCTCCGGAAGGTTACCGGAAGGCGCTCCGTTTGATGAAGCAGGCGGAAAAATTCCAGAGACCGGTTATCTGCTTCGTCGGAAGCCCCGGCGCGTACTGCGGCATTGGTGCCGAAGAACGCGGACAGGGACAGGCGATCGCGGAAAACCTGTGGGAAATGTGCGCCCTGAAGACCCCGATCATCAGTGTGGTCGTTGGAGAAGGCGGCAGCGGCGGTGCGCTTGCATTGAGCGTGGCAGACAAGATTTTCATGTTTGAAAACGCCGTTTATTCCGTTATTTCTCCCGAAGGATGCGCGAGTATCCTCTACAAGGATTCCTCCAAGGCGCCCGAAGCGGCGGAAGCGCTCCGTCTCACGGCGAGTGATCTCTACCGCATGAAGATCGCGGACGCGATTATTCCCGAATCCTACAAGGCGCCCGAAGAAATCGCGCGGATTCTGAAAAAGTCGATCATTTCCGAGCTGTCCCTGCTCAGCAAACAGTCCATGCCGCGTCTTCTTGCGTCGCGTTACGGTAAGTTCCGTGCCATCGGAACGCTGTAACGAATCAATACAGCACAAATCCCATTATTGGATTTGTTTGAAAAAGTGCGCAGAGTGGTGCTTACCGATACGGTGAGCACCATTTTGCGTTTTACAATTTTCCCCCAATGACTTTACATCACCGGAGACTTCTGTTATAATGATACTGTACAAGAAATCTCGACGGAAAGGATGAATTTTATGATAAAATGGCAGGATTTTGCTCCAGCAACCACGTCAAGGGTGCGTGAAAACATTGAGTGGAGCATTACGTATTCCTATAATGCAACGGAAACCGGCAAGCCGCGCGTGCTGCTGATCGGCGATTCCATCTGCAACGGCTACAACGGAAAAGTGCGCGAAAAACTGGAAGGACGGGTCAACGTTTCCTTCTGGGCGTCTTCGAAGTGCGTGACCGACCCGGACTACTTCCGTGAACTTGACTTCATGCTCGACGCGTATCCGTACGACGCGGTTTGCTTCAACAACGGTCTGCACAGTCTCTCGACCGACCGTGCGGAATGGGACGCGGCATACGCGTCCGCGGTGGACTTCATCCGCGCGAAGCTTCCGGAAACGAAGCTGTCTCTGACCCTCAGCACACCGCTGAAGGATGCGAAGCTCACCGCGATCTCCGCTTCACTCAACGAGACGGTTACCCGTCTGGCGGCAGAAAAGAATCTCCCCGTGATCGATCTGTTCGCCGCAATGGACGGACTTGACCGCGAGGAATACTGGTCGGACACCTATCACTTCCATGCACCGGCAATCGATATACAGGCGAAATGCATCACCGAGCATGTCCTCGCACAGCTCGGTCCTGCGGAATGAGGGACGTATGAGCACCAGTTTTGAATACCGTTTTGCCGACGAAACCGATGTCGGCACGATTTTGAATTTCATCCGTCAGCTGGCAGTTTATGAACACATGGAGAACGACGTCGTCGCGACGGAGGAGGTTCTGCGCGAGTGGATCTTTGAGAAGGGAAAGGCGGAGGTACTTTTTGCGGTCGAGGACGGCCGGGAAGTCGGCTTCGCACTGTTCTGCTACAATTTTTCAACCTTCCTCGGACGCGCAGGCATCTGGCTTGAAGATCTGTTCGTTCTTCCGGAATACCGCGGAAAAGGATACGGCAAGGGACTTCTCACACAGCTTGCGAAAATCGCCGTCGAACGAGGCTGCGGACGTCTCGAATGGTACTGTCTCGACTGGAATCAGCCGAGCATCGACTTTTACCTTTCCCTCGGCGCCGTCCGGCTGGATGACTGGACGACCTACCGTCTCACCGGCGATACCTTAAAGAAAATGGCGGAGTGATCCGTGAAAAATATACATAATAAGGAGTCAATTATGGTAACAAAGACAATGTTTCCCCTTCAGGATTTCGCCCGTGCGGAATGGCTGAATCTCAACGGGACGTGGGACTTCTCGTTTGACGCACCCACATACGACCGTACCATCGAAGTACCCTATCCGTGGGGCTCGCCGCTGTCCGGCATTGATGAATCCAAGGACGGCACCGGTTATTACCGCCGCACGGTACAGTGGAATCCCGCCGGCGCGAAGATCTTCCTCTGCTTCGGCGCAGTCGATTACACCTGCGAAGTAGCAGTCAACGGCGAGGTTCTCGGCGGACACAAGGGCGGCTATGCGAAGTTCGAATTTGACGTGACCGATGTATGGAACCGTGACGGTGACAACGAGATTACTGTTTCCGCGACCGATACCGGTGCGAGAAATCAGATGTACGGCAAGCAGGGCTACGGCGATGCACGCGGCATCTGGCAGACCGTATGGATGGAAGCGCGTCCGGCGGCGTACATCAAGTCCTTCTTCGTGCAGACGAAGCTCGACGGTACGGTTACTTACGAAATTGAAACCGCGGGATGCTGCTGCGGTGCGGCTGTCACGGCGGACTTTGCGGGAATCACCGCGTCTGCAGACGTGACCGACGGCAAGGCGGTTCTCAGCTTCAAGGTGGACGAGCCGAAGCTCTGGACGCCCGAAGAACCAAACCTCTATGACGGTACGCTGACCCTTGGTGACGACGTGGTTTCCACTTACTTCGGCATCCGTGAGATCGGTACCGGAAAGTTCGGAAAGAACAACCGCAATTACATCACTCTCAACGGCAAGCCGTACTATATCAACGGCGTTCTTGACCAGTCCTTCAACCCGAAGGGATTCTTTACGCTCCCGGCGGACGAAGACTGCCGCGACGAAATTCTCCGTCTCAAGAGAATCGGCATCAACATGGCGCGTATCCACATTAAGGCGGAAGAACCGCTGAAGCTGTATTATGCTGACCGTCTCGGTCTGCTTATCATGGAAGACATCCCGTGCTTCTGGGGCAATCCCGAACCGGATACGAGAGCGCAGTACGAAATCGAAATGGAAGAGCAGATCCTCCGCGACCGCAACCATCCGTCCACGTTCTACTGGGTCGTATTCAACGAAACATGGGGGCTCTTTACCAAGTGGAAGGACGAAGAAGGAAACGAAAAACGCGAATACAAAAAGGAAACCGCCGAATGGGTGGAAAAGTGTTTCCGCCGCGTAAAGGAACTTGACCCGACCCGTCTGGTCGAAGACAACTCCGTCTGCAACCGTGACCACACCATCACCGATGTCAACACATGGCACTTCTACTCCAACGGCTACGAACGTGTGAAGGGCGTCGTCGACGGCTTCTGCAACGGTGCATATGTTGGATCGCAGGAAAATTACAAGGAAGGCTACACCATGCAGGATGTTCCGTGCATGAACAGCGAATGCGGCAACGTCTGGGGCATCAGAGGCAATGCGGGCGAAAGCGATATTTCCTGGCAGTACAAATACATGATGAACGAATTCCGTCTGCATGACAAACTCTGCGGCTTCGTTTTCACGGAATTCCACGACGTAGTCAACGAATTCAACGGTTATTACAAGATCGACAATTCCGATAAGGATTTCGGTTACGACGTATACGGCATGAGTCTCCGCGATCTCCATTCGCAGGATTACCTCGGCGCGGATTATGCTCCGATGACCACGGTGAAGGCGGGCGAGACCGTGACGCTTCCGATGTTCGGCTCCAGTTTCACGGATATCCGTCACGGCAAAGTACTTGACATCGTATGGCAGCTCACCGCGTCCGACCCGGTAAACGGCATCGAAGCGGAAGTCTGTGACTTCGGCGAATACAGCATCGTCTGGGAAGGCTACGGTACCTTTAGTGCCGGGGCGATCCGTGCGGCTATGCCGGAAACCGACGGCACCGCGGTTCTTTCCTGGCAGCTCCTCGACGGTGACGAAGTCATCATGACCAACGCAGTGATGTTCGATGTACAGGCCTCCCGCGATGATGTTCTGACCATCACTCCGGCATCCCTTACCGGCGAAGGCTTTGCACGTGCGTTCACCGCACAGGAAGGCAGCAAGCTCAACGGTCTCGCAAGCGGTACGTTCTCCGTGAACGTAAAGACGGCGGACATCCCGAACTTTGCGGATGCGGACAATCTTCACATCCTCTTCGAAGCATCCACGAGAGCGCCGATGACCCACGACTTCCCGAAGGAAGAAGCGAACATCAAGGTGGATATCAGCTACATGCTCGGCTACCGCTGCGACCCGGGTGAAAACCGCAACTCCTTCCCGCAGACGGACGAAATTCCGAATCCGGGCGACGTGACCGTTGCCATTGACGGCGTGCCGTGCGCGACGGTTCTCCTGCCCGACTGTCCGGCGGACTCCCGCGGCGCTCTGTCGCACCACTACCAGATCGTGGACGACCTCCTCGACGAAGCAGGCACTTACGGCTATCTCTGCGACGTCCGTGTACCGTCCGCGCTCCTGCTCGGCATGAAGTATAAGGACGAAATCACGCTGACCTTCTCCACGGAAAGCGGAAACGGTCTCTCCCTCTTCGGCAGAAAGAGCGGCCGCTACGGTATCGACATTGTACTGAAGGCGGAATGAGAAAATAAAGTTTTTCGGGGAAACCTTTTTGCAAAAAGGTTTCCCCGAACCCCTTCCAAAAAACTTTATACTATAAATTAAGATAAAGAAAGTGCAGATTTGAAGTTACAAAACGTCTGTAAGCCTTACAGAAACTTTATTACTTCAGATCTGCACTTTCTTTGTCTGTTTTTTTCGTTTGAAAGTTTTTGAAAAGGGGTCCGGGGAAAAACTTTTTTCAAAAAGTTTTTCCCCGGAAAGCTCAAATTTTAAAGATTCCCAGCACGTCGAGGACGGAGGAAACGAGGATCAGGACGATGAACACCGGAGCGATGTACTTGATGATAACGGTGAACAGCTTCTTGGACTTGAAGCGTGCGGAACGTTCCACTTCTTCGATGATCGCCTGCGGCTTGAGGATATATCCGATGAAGATGCAGGTGAGGAACGCGACGATCGGCATGAGGACACTGTTGCTGACGAAGTCGAACATATCGAGGATGCTGAGGCCGAGAACATTGATATTTCCAAGAACACCGAAACCGAGGGAGGACGGGATGCCAAGCAGGAGACAGCCTGCGAGAACGAGCAGACAGGTCTTGGTGCGTCCGAGCTTGAACTTGTCTTCGAAAATGGAGACGACCGTTTCCATCAGGGAGATGGAGGAGGTCATCGCCGCGAAGAGAACGAGCAGGAAGAAGACCGCACCGATGACGGTACCGCCTGCCATGCTGTCAAATACCTTCGGGAGGGTGATGAACATCAGACCGGGACCCTTGCCAAGAGCGGCTTCGTCACCGCCGGAGAAGACGAAGACGGAGGGGATGATCATCAGACCGGCAAGGAACGCTACGCCGGTGTCGAAGATCTCGATCTGGTGAACGGAGGATTCGAGGTTGACTTCCTTCTTCATGTAAGAACCGTAGGTGATCATGATACCCATCGCGAGGGACATGGAGTAGAAGAGCTGTCCCATGGCCGCGAGAACGGTCGTTGCGGAGAAGCGGCTGAAGTCGGGGGTGATGTAGTAGAGAACGCCTTCCCATGCGCCGGGCTGGCAGATGGTGTAGACCGCGATGACCAGCGTCAGGACGACGAGAATGGGCATCATGAATTTGCTGACGTTTTCAACACCCTTCTGTACGCCGAGCATGACGACGACCGCGGTGATGCCGATGAAGAGGGCAAACCAGACGATCGGTTCCACGGGCTTTGCGATGAAGTCCGTGAAGTAGGTATCGGAAGCCGCGGTACTTGCTCCGCCGGTGATAAAGACTGCGAGGTACTTCGTTACCCAACCGCCGATGACGGAGTAGTAGGGAAGGATTATGCTCGGGATGATCGCGGCGATAATGCCGACGAACTTGAATTTTTTGTTGAGTTTATCGAACGCACCGACGGCAGAAAGACCGGTTTTGCGTCCGAGAGCGATCTCGGCAACCATGAGGGTGAAGCCGAAGGTGACTGCGAGAATGAGGTAGACGAGCAGGAAGATCCCGCCGCCGTACTTTGCGGCAAGGTAGGGGAAACGCCAGATGTTTCCGAGCCCGACCGCAGAACCGGCAGCTGCAAGGACGAATCCGATTTTGCCGGTGAAGCTGCTTCTGTTTTCCATAAAGTTTGCTGTGACTCCTTTGCGAGATATAAATACACATACCTATATATTATGCCATAAAACGCGAAAAAAAGCAACGGTTAAATCATAATTTCGTAATAAAAAAGGACTTTTTGCAAAGTCCTTTTTGTGTTTTCGGGGGATTTAGCCTCTCAGCATACGGGTGAGAACAGCGTCGGTGTGTGCATACGCCGTTTCCAGCTCTTCTGCGGTGATGTCGGTGTGTACATTCCACGTCTTTTCGGCAAGTGCGGCAATGCGCGGACGGATCAGACCGAATTCCGTTTTGCACGCTTCCTCACTGGACGGGAACGAGCCCATGCCGTCGCCCCACGCGCAGATCTGACCGCCGAGGACGGGAGCGGTGTCCGGTACGACGATTTCCTGCTTGCTCGCGATGGACTTCGGCCACCAGTGCTGCCAGGTGTAGATGTTCCAGTTCAGAATTTCCGCGGGTGTCCAGTGCGTGTTCGGTGTGACGATGTACAGCGGCTTCCATGAGCAGTTGAAGATCGTGAATCCGCCTTCGAGAAGATCGGGAGCGAGCTGGTAATACGATTCCCACGCGACGACGAGGACTTTTTTCGAGATGAGATGGTTGTATTCCTTCGAGAAGCCTTCCCAGATAACGGGCGTGCGTCCGAGATCGAGTACCATGTCGGTCACGCGCTGCAGGAAGTGGGCGTAGGTCGCGTGGACGTTTTCGAGACCGTGTTCCTTCATGTACGCGCGGCAGCCTTCGCAGTCGTCCCAGCGGGAGATCGCGGCTTCGTCGCCGCCGAGGTGGATGTACGGGGAATCCGGGAAAATTTCGAGAACTTCTTTGATGATTTCATACAGACCATCGAACGCTTTGTCTTCTGCACAGATGATGCCGTGGGAGCCGAACACTTCGGGATATTTCTGCATGAACTGCGTGCAGTGCCCGGGCATGTCCACTTCCGGAACGAGCGTTACATGTCTCTGTGCCGCGTAGTCGCGCAGGGCTTCGAGTTCCGCGTAGGTGTAGTGACGGTTGTCGGACGGCAGGTTCGGGAACGCCCGGCAGGGGAGGGTATAGCTCTGGTCGTCGGTGAAATGGAGCTGGAGACGATTAATCTTATACAGCCAGCAGAGGTCAACCGCGTCGAACAGGTATTTGACAGGGTGCCAGCGCCGTGCGAGGTCGATCATCAGCCCGCGCCATGTTCCTTCGGGATGGTCCTGCAGTTCGTCGATGGTCGGCAGCTTCACGCCGTTTTCGGATTTTTCCATCATCAGGAGAAGCGTTGCGAATGCGTAGGACAGCGCGGTGCCGTCCTTCACAGCGATTTCGACTTCGCCGCCGTTGTGATGGATACAGTAACCGCCGTCGACGAGATGTTCGTTTGTAGTGATCGCAATGCCGCCTTCACCGCGTGTGAAGACAACGCCGAACACACGGTCCGCGTAGTCGGTGAATGTGCGGATCACTTCGGGATATTCGATGCCGTCCGTATAACGGTAGCGGAGAGCAAGTTCCGATACGGGTTCTTCGGCAAAAGCAATTTTCGGTCTGGGAAGTACGTACATAGTGAAGTTCCTTTCGTGAGATTTTATTTACAGATAGAATTGTAAGGTCGGTTCGATCCAGTACATGAACTCCGCCTTCGGCAGCAGACGTTCATACTTTTTCAGTTTCCGGTATGCCGCAACGCCGTCGGACGGGTCGTGCCAGATGTCGGCGAAGACAAAATCGTATTTTCCTGTTTTCATCCGTTTTTCCGCGTACCGATACGCGTCGTCATGCAGGACGGTGATTTTGTCCGCGCAGGGAAGCTGCGGACGGATGTACGTCTCAAACAGCTTCATCACGTTCCGGTCACGTTCCACGACGGTGACGGAGGAAACTTCCGGTTTGCGTGCCGCCATGAACGCGAAATATCCGAGTCCGAGTCCGAACGTCAGCACCTTTCCGTGTGCACGGCGGACCGGCTCACGCATGGTGACGATCTCGTTCGGCGTGATGAGCATCCATTCGCGCCCGTTTTCGAGAACGGCGGGATAGCGGAATTCCCGGGCGAAAAAGCCGATCTGAGGAACGACGCGTCCGTCGGAAAAGCCGCGCAGGTCACCGCATGCGAAGGCTTCATACGGCTTGTAGGCTTCGTATTTCAGCTCCCACGTTCCCTCTGTTTTTTCCGGAACGGTGACGGTGCGCAGATAGGGATCTGCGGCAAATTCGTCATAATCCAGCAGACGGAGCATATCGGGAAAGTAGCGTTCGAACAGTTCGCGGTCGGCAGGGACGTTTTCCGTATCCAGACCGACGGCGGCCGAGAGGACGAACGCGAACGCTTCCTCTTTCGTGAGACCGCAGTCCGTGCAGAGCTCGTCAATGATGCTTTCCTGCACGAAATCCGGCTCACAGTTGAGGAAAATGCTCATTTTTTCGAGAAGAACGCGGTTGTACCGGCTGAATTTCTCACTTTGTGCCATGGTTTACCGTGCGTCGAAGGAGAACATGTGGACGGTGTCCGCATCGTCGTTGTTCCAGAGCGAGTTTACGGTGATCGTCAGTGCGGTGAACTCTCCTTCTGCGGGAATATTCACGCAGTAGCGGAGGTTGCAGTCGTCTGCGTACAGAGTGACCGTCTCACCGTCCGCCTTCGTACCGGTGACGATGTAGCTTTTTGCGAGTGTTTTCGGCATGATCATCGTCGGAGATTCCGGAACGATGTTTGCACGCATGGAGTGACGGCGTTCGCACGAGTCGCCCGGAAGGGTCGCGCGGTCGAGGTCGGGGTCAAAGGCGATGTGGATATTTTCGAGTTTCTGCGGTTTTGCGAAGGTGTAGCCGACCGTTTGGCCGAGCGGGAAGGATGCACCCTGATCGTCGGGACCGTAGGTGTGGTTGGTGCGGTCGATACCGTTGCGGAGGTGGTCAAGTCCTTCGGTCAGCTCCGCTTCCGCGAGAAATGCGGGAATTTCGCGCTTGTTGTACGGCAGGAAACAGCCGTTTTCCATCAGGCGTGCCTTCAGCAGACTGAGCTGTTCTTCGTAAACGCCGCGCGGGCTGAGATCAAATTCCCGTGCGATGTTCGCCGCTGTGCCGACTGCTTCGCCGAGGGTTGCGCAGGTTGCCATGACGCGCGCACTGCTCATTGCCGCATGGGTGAGGGAAATGTTGCGTCCGGCGAAGAACAGGTTTGCGATGTTTTTCGAATACAGGCAGCGGTACGGGATGCCGTAGGGGGCGGGGGTTCTGCCCCAGACGTTCGGATTGCCGTAGTGGTAGAATCCGTCCGGATGGTGGTCATCGAGCGGCCATCCGCCGAACGCCGCGATGTCGTCAAAATGTCCGCCGGACAGGACGTCGCCCTGTGTCATGATGTAATCGCCGACCATGCGGCGGGATTCGCGCTTGCCGGGAAGGAAGCCGAGGAAGTCGAGCTGCCAGTAGTCCGCGTCCTCGACCTCGCCGCTGTTCTTGATGTAATCGAACATACCGTACGCGAGGGAAACAAGCTGGTCGCGGAGTTCTTCGGTGTCGGCGATGGAATCGCGGTTGCCGCCGAGTTCCAGATACCAGTAGTTTTCGGAAACGGACTTCATGTTCGGCTTGCGGAGCGCGATTTCCTCGGGCGTCAGGCGTTTTGCCCACGACGGAAGGATGAACTCCGACTTCCGGTCGCTCTTCCGGCACTGGATGAGACAGCTCATGCCCATTGTCTGGCGGTCAGCGGCGCTTTGTGAGGTCTTTTCGCCGAATTCGTCGCAGGATTCGCGTCCGACGCGGTATTCCGCACCGGTAAGGGGAGCGAGAATGCTGTCACCGGAACAGTCCGCGAAGTATTTTGCTTCGACTTTGTGCCATTTCTGTGTGGTGGTCTGCCAGCCGGTGATGCTCCGGATGATACCGTCTTCGGTGACAGCATCGCAGCAGGAGCAGTTGAGCAGATAGGTGATGTTCTTTTCGTCGCGGATCTTGCCGTAGAGAAGACCGTCCCAGATGCCGTAGATCTTGTCGGGATTGCGGTAGAGGGATTCGAGCTGAATTTCCTCGATGATGCCGGTTTCACGGTTGTTCGAACCGTCGGAGCCGCAGACCCACATGCGGATCTCGGACGACGCGTTGCCGCCGAACATGGGGCGGTCCTGCATGATCACGACTTTGGAGCCTCCGCGCGCCGCCGCGATAGCCGCGCACATTCCGGCAAGTCCGCCGCCGACCACGCACAGGTCACAGGTGTGAAGAATGGTTTCGAGCATGATGGATACCTCGTTTTCTGTAATCAGCCTTCGTTGTATGCTTCGTAGAGTTTTTCAAGTTTGGTTTCCCATACGGTCCGGTTGGATTCGAAGGAGCTTGCGTAGGTGCCGGCCGAGTTGTTCATGACATAGCTTGCGAAGAAGTCGCTGAATCCGAGATCGGCATAGTACATATCGACAAATTCCAGATAGAGGGAGCTCTTGATGAGGTCGAGAACCTGCGAGGAGCTTTCGTCACGGACGTATTTGCCCTTCAGGGCAACTTCGTAGTATTTCGGGAGGATATCGTTGTAGCCGGCGCTGCCCAGCGCTTCGAGAATGAGGGCGGAATTGCTGCTCTTGGAAGCAGAGAGCGGAACGGCGGCAACGGTGTAACGGCGGAGGATGGTGGTGTAGTAGTTTGCCTGTTCTTCATCGTATTTCGGATACGGCAGGATACCGAAGTCGACTTCCATGTCGCGGAGATATTCGATTCCTTCCAGAACCATACCCATGAACAGATACTTGCCTTCCATGAAGTACTGTGCCATCGACGGTTCGGTGTTGGCACCGACCAGAACGAAATCGGCGGAGGAGGCATTGACGAACGTATTGCTGTGGTAGAACTCGTTCACACGGTCGGCACCGTTCACGGTGCGTTCATCGGGGGTGAGAATATAGCGCATACCGTCGCTGTCCACGTCGGTATAATTCAGACCGAAAGAGGAGAAGAACGGCTGGATGGAGTTGTTGTAGGCGCAGAAGCCGCGCAGGTCATCCATATTCATCTGACCGTCCCCGTTGATGTCGTTGGTTACGGTTTCGGACATGCCGAGGAGCTTGTCAAACGTCCATGTTCCGTTCAGGGCATCTTCGTAGGGATAGGTTATATTGTGGTCGTCCATGACCGCCTTGTTGAAGAAAATGACATTGGCGTTGGAGAAGGAGGAGATGGCGAAGTCGCCGCAGACGGTGCTGACCTGACCGTTCAGGTTGATGCCGTCGGTGTACGCTTTGACCCAGTAGGGCTTGGTGAGGTCGATGTACTCTTCGTCGAGAAGATTCACAAAGACCCCCTCTACATTGAGCGGCTGTACGATGTTGCTCTGTCCGGTCACGATGTCGAAGGTGGAGTCGTTTGCCATGACCGTTCCGCGGATCTTTTCCTGGAAGGTCGACATGTACGTCCAGCTGCCGAGCTCGATCGTGTGAGTGATGGAGCAGTCGAAGCGTTCTTCAATGGCACGGTTCCGGTCGTAGACGGCCGCGTCAATGACGTCGCCGTCCATTTCGGCGGCGAATTCGTCCTTTGCTTCTTCGCGGACGAGCATGTTGACGGTCACGCCGTCAAGGCTGATATCGGGGAGATCATCGGTGATTTTTCCGTCGTCGGTTTCGGCGGGCGTTTCTTCGGCGGCTGTCTGAGCGTCCGCTGCTGCCGGAGCTTCGGTTTCCGCTTCCGTGGAGCCGCCGCAGCCGTACAGGTTGGCAAGAAGCGCAAGCAGAAGAATGAGACAGGGAATGCGTTTCATGAAGTTCCTCCTTGTTATGATTTTTATGTGAATTTTTTGAAATAACTTCCGTTTTTTTTATTATACCATACAAACAGAAGCGATTCAAGAAAAAGCCCGCAATTTATCGAAATCCACGTTTGACAAGCCCCGCGGAAAGGTATATAATAAGGTCAGAAAAACATTTGACCGGAGAACAGCATGAAGTATAAAGCAGCGATTTTTGACCTCGACGGCACCCTTCTCGACACCCTCGACGATCTGTGGGATGCCGTGAATCATACGATGGATCTCTACGGCTTTCCGCACCGTACCCGTGACGAAGTCCGTTCCTTCGTCGGCAACGGCGTCGAGCGCCTGATCGAACTTTCCGTGCCCGATGGGCTGAACAATCCGAAGTTCACCGAAGCCGTCGCGTCCTACCGCGCATATTACGCGGCAAATTCCGAACACAAAACTGCACCTTATGCCGGTGTGACCGGGCTGATCCGGAAGCTTCTTTCCGACGGTATTGCGGTTTCCGTGGTTTCCAACAAGCCGCACGGCTCCACCGTCACGCTCTGTGCGAAGTATTTCCCGGATATCGCCGTGGTCTGCGGCGAGAGGGAAGCCGAAGGCATCCGCCGCAAGCCGTATCCGGACACCGTATTCAAAGCGGTGGAGGATCTCGGTCTGCAGGTGACGGACTGCGTTTACATCGGGGACTCCGAAGTGGATATCCGGACTGCCGCGAATGCCGGAATGGACTGCATTTCCGTTCTGTGGGGATTCCGTGATGAGGATTGCCTCCGTGAGGAGGGCGGCACCGAGTTCGTGCGCAGCGCGGATGAACTGTACGATGCAATTGTAAAATAATGGACAGGGACAGCCTTCTTTTCGGGCTGTCCCTTCATCTTTTTGTCGAAATCTTGTTTACAAAGCCGGCGGAAAATGCTATAATAAAACAGGAAAGAACGGGTTGCGTTTTCTCCTATTTTTACCCCAAAAGGATTACATAATGGTCTTCTCGAATCTTCTGTTTCTGTACATTTTTATGCCGGCGCTGTTTCTGGCGTATTTTATTATAAAAAACAATACGTACCGACGCATCGTCCTGCTTGCTTTCTCTCTGCTGTTTTACGCATGGGGGGAACCGGTCGCGATTTTCCTCATGATCGGGCTGGTGCTCGGTGACTACCTGTTCGGCCGCCTGATCGACCATGTCTACACCGCGCAGGCGAAAAAACTATGGCTGGTTATCGCCATTATGTTCAATTTAGGTATCCTCGGCGTATATAAATATCTTGGGTTCTTCACCGAGACGTTCAACACCGTCTTCCGGGCGCAGATTCCCGTCCTGTCGCTGACGATGCCGATCGGGATCAGCTTCTTCACCTTCCAGACGATGTCCTATGTCATCGACGTCTACCGCGACGACGCGAAGGTGCAGAAATCGTTCTTCACTCTTCTGCTGTACGTTTCGTTCTTCCCGCAGCTCATTGCGGGACCGATCGTGCGGTACAAGGACATCGAAGAACAGCTCGCAGACCGGCGTGTTGATCTGCGGGATTTCAACGACGGTCTGTTCCGCTTCTCCGTCGGTCTGGCGAAAAAGGTACTGATCGCGGACTGCTGCGACACCGTCGTTACTTCGCTGTACGGGCTGGCGGACGTTACCTTCGTTTCCCGATGGGCGGGAGCGCTGTTCTTCACCCTCCAGCTCTACTTTGACTTCTCCGGTTATTCCGATATGGCGATCGGGCTCGGCAAAATGTTCGGGTTCCGGTTCCTCGAAAACTTCAACTATCCGCTCATTTCCACCAGTGCGACCGAATTCTGGCGGAGATGGCACATGTCCCTCGGTACATTCTTCCGCGATTACGTTTATATTCCTCTCGGCGGCAACCGTCACGACCAGCAGAGAAACATCCTCGTCGTGTGGTTCCTGACCGGGATGTGGCACGGAGCGTCGTGGAACTTCATTCTCTGGGGACTGTATTATGCCGTTCTGCTGATGTGGGAAAAGTCCACGCTGCTGAACACATTCAAAAAAATGCCGAAGCCGGTATCGTTCGTGGTATCGCACGCGTATACGCTGTTCATCACCGTGTTCGGCTTTGCGATCTTCTATTTTGACAAAAATCTGCTGAAGAATCTCGGTTATCTGTTCGGCTTCGGCTGTACGGGTCTCACCGATATCTTCACCAATTCTGTTATTTTCGACAACATTATTTTGCTTGCGGTCGCGCTGTTTTTCTCCGTGCCGGTTATTCCGACGCTGTGGAACAAACTCAAAGAGCGCGGCGCGATCCCGTATACGGCGGAACGTATTCTCAAGACGGTTGTCTTCGCGGCGTTTGTCACGCTTGCGTCGATCCGTCTGGTCGGAAATTCGTACAGCGCGTTCCTGTACTTCCGCTTCTGATCCTCATCCAAGAAAGGTTGCATCACAGTGAAACAAAAAGTTGTAGATATTGTCTGTCTCTGCGTGGCAGGTGTCCTGTTCGGCAGTGTCGCACTGCTTAACCTGATCCAGCCGGACCGTCCGACGGAATCGGCGATGGAGCAGCGCAGCCTCGCGGAAATGCCGGCGTTCTCGCTGGAATCTCTCGCGGACGGTTCATTCTTCGCGGAGACGTCCGTGTTTGTGTCCGATACGTTCCTGTATCGTGACAAGCTTGTCGGACTTTCCAAGAAAATGGACACCCTCCGCGGGATCGACTATTCCGTCGGCGGGGCGGAAGACAGTTTTGTTCTTCTCGATAATGCGTCCGGTTCCGCAGACGGTGAAGACGAAGCGGCAAATGCAGCGGCGGATCAGATCGCTGCGGCGTTCGACAGCCTTCTGAACCAGACGCAGACGGAAGCGGAGGAAACTCCCGTTCCTGCTGAGCCGGACGTACCGGCAGACAGCGAAATTATGGAAGAAACCCCTGCGGAAGACACGATTTCGGAAGAAATCATCGTTCCCGAGGGCGAGATTGAAGAAGAACCCGCACCGGAACAGCAGCCCGAACCGGAAACTCCCGCAGAAGCTGTGGTGGATGTTCCCGAAGAAACTCCTGAAGAAGTTCCCGCTGAAACACCTGCGGAAGCGGAACCCGAAGCAGGGACGGAACCGCAGGTTCCCGCAGTCCCGGAGGAACCTGCCGCACCGGTGGTAACGGCGATCCGTCTTTCCAAGAATACCCTCAAGCTGACGGTCGGAAGCGGATCCGTGGTCAGTGCGACCGTGGATTCCAACACAGCATCCGGGGCGAAGGTCCGGTGGTCGATCTCCGATAAAACCATTGCGAGCATCTCAATGAACCCGAAGGGCGGCATTGACGTCAAGGGTGTCGCGGAGGGTACCTGCACGCTGACCTGTTCCGCCGGCGAAGGAGACGCGAAGGTCCAGCAGAAGTGCGAGATCACTGTCACGGCGGTCACGGCACAGACTCCCGCGGACGAAAATCTTACCGCGGACTTCCTGCCGGACGGTCTGTTCATCTACGGCGACGGCGTTTACACGCAGGCCTATTATTCCGCGACCAACTCGCAGAACTATGCCCAGACAGCGGCGTATTACAAGACGCTGTTCGGTGATAAGACCCGCGTGAGCATGGTCGTTGCGCCGGTTTCCGCGATGGTGATCGACAACCCGACCGTCACGTCGAAGATCCCGGATCAGAAGGACATCCTCGACAAGATGGCGGCGTTCGCAGATCCGTCGGTCAACTTTGTTGACGCGTATACGGAAATGTACGACCACCGCGACGAGTACCTGTTCTTCAAGAGCGACCACCACTGGACGGCGCGCGGCGCGTACTACGCATACTCCGCGTTTGCAAAGTCCGTCGGACTGGAGCCGACGCCGCTCGACGGCTTCGATTATGCCGTCATGAACGACAGCTACCACGGAAGCATGTACAACTACACCTACGACGCACGGGTCAAGAATTTCGTTGACACCATCGAGGCGTTCTTCCCGCGCAAGGCGCATACGATGACCGTTTCCGCGATCGGCGGCGCGACGTATAATTACGACAAGTGCATCGTCAGCACAAACAAGACCTATGTGACCTTCATCGCGGGCGACAACCCGTATACGGTCATCAACGTTCCGGACAATCCGCAGGACTTCAACGTTCTGGTGCTGAAGGATTCCTTCGGCAACGCATTCATTCCGTTCCTGTGTGAACACTACGGCAACATCATCGTCGTGGATACCCGTCATTCCGGCATGAACGTCTACGAACAGCTGAAGGATTACGGTCTGTCCGACATCATTTTCGTAAACAACATTCAGGCAGCGAACTCGTCCTCGTGGTACAGCATGTACATGAAGGCAGTCGGCGTGAACATCGGCGGATGAGAAAATTATGAGTGAAACGGGGAAGAACTTTTTGAAAAAAGTTCTTCCCCGAACCCCATCTCAAAAACTTTTAAACGATATGGACGGGCAGGGTGCAGTGCGGATTTTGAATACCAAAAAACCAGCGTAGTGTATAAAACTTATTTACTAACGCTTTGCACAGACTTTGTCATTCTAAATAGTATAAAGTTTTTTGAAAGGGGGTTCGGAGGAGGTTACTTCGTAACTCCAAAACTTTTTTTCAAAAAAGTTTTCCCCGAGAAACTCCATTTTATAGAAAAAGGAGAACCATATGAAACTTGGTATTATCAACGGCTGGAGCGAAGACAGCTTCGCTTACGTGGCACAGAAGGGGCTGCACGCGGTCGAATTCTGCTGCAACCACAACTACGACAGCATGGAAGTTGCCGGACATGTGGACGAGATCCGCGAACGGATGGAAAAGTACGACGTTGTCGTCGGTTCCATCGGACGCTGGGGACAGCGCCGGATCGATGAAAACGGAAACATCATCGAATCCGCCCTCCAGCACGACAAGAACCTGATCGATGCGGCGTCCGCGCTCGGCTGTCCGGTCTTCAACACCGGCTGCAACGCAGTGGAAGGCAAGTCCTTTGAAGAAAACTGCGCGATCGCGATCGACTACTTCGGCAAGCTGATCGACTACGCGAAGGGCAAGAACGTCAAGATTGCGGTTTACAACTGCTCCTGGGAAAACTTTGTTGTGGAAGACCCCGCATGGGAGATCGTGCTCGGCGCACTGCCGGATCTCTGGCTGAAGTACGACACGTCGCACTGTCTCGGCCGCCGCGGCGACTACATCAAGGAAATGTACAAGTGGGGCGAACGTATCGCGCACTTCCACCTCAAGGGCTCCATGTATATCGACGGACATCACTATGATGACCCGCCGGCAGGTCTCGACCAGGTCAACTGGGGTGCCGTCATGAATCTGCTCTACACCAAGGGCTATAACGGAATGATCTCCATCGAGCCGCACTCCGGCCGCTGGATGGGCGTCCGCGGTCAGTGGGGTGTTGATTTCACCATCAAGTTCATCACTCCCTACATCATGCCTGAAGACTACGAATGGAACGGCAACCCGTACATGCCGTAAATCAAATGGAGTTTCGTGGGGAAAACTTTTTCGAGAAAAAGTTTTCCCCACACCCCTTTCAAAAAGCTTCAATCTATTATGATGAAAAAGCAAGTGCAGATTTGGAGGATATAAATTATGTTTGTTGTGGATTCCCATTGCGACAGCATTGCGATGGTCGGAAATCAGCCGCTCGTCAATCCGTATAATTACAGCAAGAAGTATCAGCAGCTGCAGATGGTGGCGATGTTCTGCGCGCATCCGAAGGATACGAAGCAGGATTCGTGGAACCGTGCGCAGCATTATATTGACGTTTTTAACAAGGCGATGGAGGATGAAAAGGATGTCGTCCTTCCCGTACGGACGTACGCGGACATCGAAGCGGCGTTTGCTGCGGGAAAGCATGCGGCTCTGCTGACCGTGGAAGGCGGACTCGGGTTCAATACCGTGGAGAATTTCCGCGCCGTATGGGAAGCCGGTGTGCGTGTGTTCGGTGTGACCTGGCTGAGCAACGACATGGCAAAGAGTAACCGCGATAACGGAGAAGAAGATACCGGACTTTCCGATCTCGGACGTGAAATCGTTGCGGAAGGAAACCGTCTCGGCATGATCTTCGACGTGTCGCACATTTCTGACAAGAGTTTCTGGGATCTTGCGGAAATTGCGGAAAAGCCGATCATTGCGACGCATTCGAATTTCCGTACGCTCTGCGGACATACACGCAACCTTACTGACGACATGGCACGTCAGATCGTGAAGGGTGACGGTATGATCGGTCTGAACCTCTGCACGGCATTCGTGCACGACGATCCCGAACAGAGAACGGTCGAAAATTTCTTCCGCCACCTTGATTACTTCCTTGAACACTACGACGAAGATCACATCGGCTTCGGCGGGGACATCGACGGTGTAGGCGGCGAATATCCGGCTCCGGTAAACGAAGGCTCGTCCATTCATGACCAGCTCATCGAATTCATGGAAAAGCATTACAGCACGACCGTCATCGAAAAGGTCGCCGGACAGAACTATCTGAACTTCCTGAAGAAGTACCTGTGAACGGAGCCGGACGATGAACATTACCGGACATCTGAAAACCGTTACGCGTCACCGGATGATGGTGCTGAAGCACTGCATTCTCTGCGGGATTCCGTTCCGCGGACTGGTGCACGACCTGTCGAAATACTCGCCGACGGAATTTCTTGCCGGAGTGAAGTATTACGAACAGGGCGGACGCAGTCCGAACGAGCACGAACGCGAAGTCAAGGGATATTCTTCCGCGTGGATGCACCACAAGGGACGCAATCCGCACCATTACGAATACTGGTACGACGTCAGCCCGAAGTCGCGGACGTACGAACCAGTGCCGATGCCGCTTGAATATCTCAAGGAAAGCTTCTGTGACCGCGTTGCGGCGAGTAAAATTTACAAAGGCGAAAACTACAGGGATTCCGATTCGCTTGATTACTTCAAAAGCCGTCCTTCGGAAAAACTCATGCATCCGTGTACGGCGTGCATCCTCGAATCGTGGCTGACGATGCTTGCGGAAGAGGGCGAAGAAAAAACGTTCGCCTATATCCGGCGGATTGGTGAGATAAAATATTGTCCCGGACAAAAAAACTGTACGGACGGAAGGTCTGTGCAGAAATCCATATAATTTCCCTGTCCGAAAAGGTTTTGGAAGAGGGGATGAGACTTCGGTGAGAAGTCTCAGGGGAGAACCTTTTCCTTAAAAAGGTTCTCCCCAATATTATATCTATAAATTATCTTGAAATAATTCAAAAAACGATTTAACCGTTTGATCGTTCCGACGACTGTATATATGAAGGCGCCTGAAAAACGGAAACGGAGAAACAAATGGAACGTATAAAACTTGAACAGCGGATTACCGAGAATATGAAGTCGATTTTCGGCTTTGCTCTGACAAGGCTCGGAAACGTACAGGAATCCGAGGAACTCGCCAGCGATATTCTGTATGCACTCATCCGGTCAGCGGAAAATCTGAAGGACGAAGACCGCTTTTACGGATTCATGTGGAAGATCGCGGAGAACGTCTACATGGATTATCTTCGCAGAAAATCCAGAACCGCAGAACGTACCGCGGAACTTGACGGGAATCTTGCCGGAGGAGCGGATCCGCTTCTGGAGGAGATCGTCCGTAAGGAAGAACTGAATCTTCTGCGGAGGGAACTGTCCCTGCTGTCGAAACAATACCGCGATGCCACGGTTTTATACTATATCGAAGACCTCTCCTGCTCCGAAACGGCAGAAAAACTGCAGATCAGCACGGAAATGGTGAAGTATTATCTGTTCCGTGCGCGAAAAATTATCAGAGAGGGTATGAATATGGAACGATTATACGGGGAAAAAAGCTATCGTCCGTGCGGATTTGAGATTGATTACTGGGGGCCTGTCCGGTTTGATCCGCAGGAATATGAAGATTTTAAAAAGAGAAAGATCAAGGGAAATCTTCTGCTCGCCGCGTATTACAGTCCGGTGACGATTCAGGAGATTGCCGTTGAACTCGGAGTAGCGCTTCCTTATCTCGAAGACGAAATCCGGCTGCTCGAGGAGAGTCAGTATCTTGTATGCAGAAACGGCAAATATCTGACGAATATTCCGATTTTCACTCTGGACTGCACAAAAACCATTGACGAAAAACTGAAGAAAATGACAGAGACTACCGCGAAAAACTATATTGCCGCTGCCGATGAATTCACTTCCCGGTTCGGAGACCGGTTTGCTGATGAAAATCTCGCACGCTGGCAGAAGATTTTGCTGTGTCTGCACTTTTCACTGATGGAAACCGAAGATTTTCTGAAAAATACGTACGGACAGTCCACGGAAAACGGACTCGGCGTGGTCTGGGGGAGAAGTTTTGAGAAGCCTGCGGATGCAAATCTTCCGAAGGGGATTCAAGGCATTTACAACCGTTGTGAAGCGAGTGATCACCGCGGAGATGTGATTGCGATGAATTTCCAGCAGACGCTGAATGCACAGTGGTTTGAGTACGGCATGACGGATCCCGTTGTCTGCACGGCGGTGGACTGCTACGAATATCTGCCGGAGAAATGGAAAGGGATTCTTGCCGATATGGGCTATGCGGAGAACGGGAAGGCGAATTTCACGGTCTGGACGAACGGGGAATATGAAGAACTGCGGAGGATGCTCGGTGAGTGTATTTCGATTGTATCGGATCTGAACCGCAGAACTTCGGAAATTGCCGCAGCGATTACGGCGGATCTTGCCCCTGCGCATATCCGGAAGACCGCAGAATATGTCGGTGCATTTGTTTACCGGTTCCATTCGCTCGACAATCTGGTGAATGCCCTGTTTGACATGAACTGGGTAAAAGAGGTTGATGATCGGGACAAACCTGCCGTCTGTGTTATAAAGAATTGAAGAAAAACCGCCGGAAGCAGCCATGGTCAGGTGCTTTCGGCGGTATATTTTTTCTCTCCGAAAAGGTTTTTGGATGGGGTTCGGGGAAACCTTTTTCCTGAAAAAAGGTTTCCCCGATTCATTTTATAATATTATACATGATCGGCGCTGTCGACGTACAGCGGGAGCGGGAACCAGGAACGCATTGCCGGTTCGAGCTTGCGGGTGTACGGGGAGTAGAGACCGAAGAGGAACTGCATCGCTTCCATATGGGAAAGTTCGAGGTCGCATTCGCCGTCGTATTCTTCAACGGAGGCGGTGTTGTTTTCCACGGTCAGTTTGATTTTGCAGTCGCCCGCATAGCCGTGGATGAACAGGGTCAGCGTGCCGTCTGCGAGGGTTTCGAGCGTGGTCTTGAACTTCAGGAATGCACCGGTGACCTTCTTGTAGTTCAGAATGTTGAACATGTCGCAGGTACCGATGTCGCAGTGTTCGCAGAGAGCCATTGCCGCTTCGTACATTTCGTTTTCCCACGCCGCGATGTTCATGTGAACGTCGCCGTACTTGCGGATGTAGTTGCGGATAACGTCGTTGAAGTACGACATGTCGGTGAGGGTCAGCTCGTTCAGATCACCGCAGAAGTAGCCGATGAATTCACCGTCCTTCAGAATCGCACGGACGGGCTTGCGCCAGGAATGGGCGATGTCAAGGAACTGTTCGCGGGGACGGTTGGTGTGGAGCGGACGGGTGCTGTGCAGTTCGTACATCTTGTCGATCAGTTCGGTGTCGCCTTCGTTCACGTCACGGATCTCCAGTTCGGTGAACGGAACGTCGCGGAAGATGTAGCGCATGTTGTTGGAGTTGAGCGAAAGGTTGTACTGCATGCCGGCGTGATCGTAGCCGAAGAAGCCGTAGCGCTGGCGTCTGCCGCCGAGGACGGAGAAGTCCACGCCGTCGCGGATCATGTCGGAGAGGGCCATGTTCATGCAGTCGATCATGTAGCCCTTCGAACGGGAGTACGGATGAACCGCCACGTTGCCGATGCCGCGGGACTTGAGTTCTTCACCATTCACGTTCAGCACGGAGTCATACGCACCGATCGCTGCCTTGAGCTTGCCGTTTTCGGTGACGACGTAGTTGTTGTAGCAGGGATCGTATTCCTTCTTGTAGAGCTTCGGAAGGAGCTTTTTGAAGTCGGAGCCGTCGCCGTTGAAGCCGAAGACGTAGTTCATGAAATCCATGAGGTCGTCGTACATCTCGGGATAACCGCGGCCTTTGTAAAGGATGGGATCTGTCATGGTGTTTTTTCTCGTGAAAAACTTTTTATAAAAGTTTTTCACGAACCCCTTTCAAAAAAATTAATCTGAAAAAGTGATTTCGGATCACTTGATTTTCTTCATTACCGGTTCGCACGGCATGGCGAGGATGCCCTTCATGTCGAAGAATGCCTTTGCGCGGTCACGCACTTCCGCGTCGGGGAACAGACCGAAGACGGACGGTCCGCTGCCGCTCATCAGCGCAGACTCCGCACCGAGCGTGAGCATATCGCGCCGGATCTGTGCGGCTTCCGGATGGATCGGGAGGATGACACGTTCAAACGAATTGTACAGCGTGCCGGGGAGCAGTCCGTCGCGCAGGACCCGGAGGATTCCGTCCATAGGCGGAAGATGTGCGGATTCCGATGCCGGTGTTTCGTCGAGCATCCGGTAGGCTTCCGGGGTCGATATGCCGTGACCGGCGTTGCAGATGAGAATGTGATAGGGAAGTTCCGGCGTCTTCACGGGGGTGAGGACCTCGCCGATTCCGGATGCTGTGCAGGTTCCGCCGATCAGGCAGAAGGGGATGTCCGCACCGAGCTTTGCGGCGATGGCACAAAGTTCGTCCATGGGGGCATTCACGTCAAAGATGGAATTCATAATCGAGAGAACGGCAGCACCGTCCGTGGAACCGCCCGCAAGACCGGCCGCCACGGGAATCCGCTTGTCGATGCTGACTGAGACTTCGCTGTTGATGTTGAATTTTTCCATGAACGCCATCGCGCACTTTGCAGCGATGTTACGGTCGTCCGAGGGGACCAGCCGGTCGGTGCAGGTAATGCGTACACCGCGTGCGGTCGTGTCCGTGTCGCGCAGAACGGTCACATAGTCGAACAGGGTCACCTGCTGCATCACACTTTCGACGTCATGGTATCCGTCCGGACGTTTCGAGCCGACGTTCAGCCAGAGATTGATTTTTGCATAGGATTTGATGGTTTTCGTAAGGATCATTTGGTCGTACCTGTCGATATGGAGTTAATGAATCAATTTGATGAGGAAGTGCTGCTTGGTGTCGACCGCGCCGAGCGGGCACAGTTCCTGACAGCAGTAGCATTTGATGCAGTTTTCGCGGAAAATGACGGCGATTTTCTTGCCTTTTTCGCCGCGCCGTCCGATGCGGATGGTCTTCTTCGGGCAGGAGTCCGCGCAGCGTCCGCATCCGACGCACTTTTTTGTGTTGATCACCGGACGTGCGCTGAACGTGTCGACGAGCTTTCCGCCGAGGAAGTTCGGGAGATTTTTCAGAAGATAACCCGCGCCGGTGTCCGGCGGAGCAAATTCGAAGACATCGTAGTCCGTTTCACCGACGACTTCGATGTCCTGCCAGTTCCGCGGCATGATTCCGCGTCCGGCGGCGATGTCGAGATGACGGATCACCGCCGTGTTGTCGCCTTTTGCGCCGAACATGATGCGTTCCCCGATAACGTCGAGAGCGAACGGCGAACGGGAGACGAGAACCATGCCGGTCTTTTTCGGCATACCGTGAGAGGGGCCGTTTCCTTCCATGGAGACGATCGCATCACATACGGCTATAAACGTTTTTTCGGAGGTCACATACTGTGCGAGATCGACGAGCATTTCGGAGAAATTGCCGACTTCGGGGAAGTTCGAGTGCATCTGGAACTTTTCCACGCCGGGAACGACGCCGAAAAGATTTTTGACTGCGCAGCTCATGCCGGTCAGGGAATGGGTCTTGAGACGGCAGAGGTCAACGATTACATCCGCTTTGAGAAACGCGTTGATGACGTTCAGCGTTTTCAGCTTCACGCCGGACGTGTGGACTTCGGAAAATCCGAAATCGGAGTTCAGGGCAAACAGACCGTCCTTTGCCGCGAGCTTCATCCCGCAGGTATTGTAGACGACCGAAACGTACGCTTCACTGAACGGGCCTCCGGGGCTGTCTGCAAGGGTAACGGATGCCGCACCGAGATCGAGCGCGAGCCGTGCCACCGCACGTGCGAATGCCGGATGGGTGGTTGCCGCCGCGTCGGGATTTTTTGCCATGACGAGATTCGGTTTGAGCAGAACATTTTTTCCCGCAAAAACAGTGTGGTCGATTCCGAGGGTGTCGAAGGATTCCTTTAATATGAGATAGAGATGATCTTCGTTGTAATCCTCACAGCGGGCAATGAAAACCGGCTGGGAATTGCTGAAATTAGTCATAGAGAACCTTTCGGACTGTAAAAATTCTACCTTGAATTATACCATAACTCCTTATAAGAATCAATACAAAAAATCCGCACAAACAAAAAT